>NZ_LBIZ01000077.1:0-30197 GCF_028128665.1 Bradyrhizobium sp. CCBAU 45384 | reverse complement strand
GTTCTGGCGCAGGAGCAATCCCTTGATCCGACGCACCGATGAGGTCGGCTCCGGGTCTTGGCAGTGTGAACGCCAGGGCGATTGACGGCGATAGAATAAGTCATTTGTTCAAGATCGTCTGTAAAGCAGGTCAACCGCGCGGAAGTAGCGATAGTTCCTGTCCCGATCAACCACCGTCTTGCTCCCGATGAGGCAGTCCTGCATGGCTAGCTAGCGTTCCCTCCGGCGCACATCATTTCAGGTTCATCTAATCCGGAACGCTGCTCGCGGGGCGAGCTCGGCCAGCGCGATGCTGGGAGATGCGTCTATTGGAGCCCATTTTCGATGTCGCCATCATTTCACGCAAACGCGAGATGACCGGGCCAGGCCGCGCCGTTCCGCTGCAAAGTGATCAATAGCTTAGTTTGCCTCTGTGCCACGTTGAGAGAGCCGATGGCCCGGCTGGCGAAGCGAGCATCCTTGATCGCGGCGTAGCCCGGAAACTGGCAGGAGCTAACTCTCGGATTGACCACCACTCCGCAGCCCGCAATTATCGAATGCACAGCAGACTGGTCGGGCACCGCAAGCTCGTCGAAATTGCCGGCGACATCGAGCCGGTGCAGGGCGGCCGCATCTGTATCGAGTTGGTCAAGGCGCTTGTACAAGCACGAGGTCACGAACGCGGAGTTAAGGGCCGGCACTGGCGGGGGAGCGTGGCCGGCTGGATCTGCGCGAGAGCGGGACCTTCGTCCGGCCGACGAAGGCCACCTCGTGATAACACGATGCCGTCATTTCGCGTCGTGCAAATCTTGCTCTAGGAGAGCAATCGTCGCTCTGATGCGCTGGATTTCGACTGCCCGCTCCTCCACGCTGTATCGGTCGGCAGGCTCGCCTTCTCGTTCGATGCGAGCAAGACGCTTCCTGTAGGCCGCGAGAAGCTGCTCAAGGTATGCTTGGACACTGATCATCACCGCCGCCGCGATTGCGCTCCGGATAGAACCTTTGGCGATACTATTTTAGCGAGCTACTGATCGAGCCGAACTTGTCGCTCAGGCTTGTGCCGAGACCGTTGATCACCGTGATGATCGCCGGCGCGATGCCGGCTGCGATCAGCCCATACTCAATCGCGGTGGCACCGTTCTCATCCGCAAAAATCGCTTAATCAAAATCATTTTGGGCACATCCATGGGTAGGGACGCCACTAGAACTTCTACCAATACGCGCTTTCAACATGGTAAATCGATTAGCACGGAGGCGGTTAATGGCTGTTAGCCGATCTTCTCTCCAGAAGACGCATGCGCCGATTCTCCTCATGCCTCATTTGGAACCGAATCGCAGACTTCCCTTGGTACGTTGAAATGAGGTGGCTCCGATGTCGCGCGATTTCTCCAGCCCAAGCCATTGGTTGCAACGCGCAGCTCAGACGCGCGCCAAAGCGGAGCGAACACGAGACGCGGCGACCAGAGCCCGGCTGATCACTATGGCTGAGGAATACGACCGTCTTGCCGAACAGGCCGAGAGGCAACTGACCGATCAATCAGCATCGATTCCAATCAAGACGTGACTTGGCTGCTCGCCAATCACTAGATCCGAATACCCCGCAAGTCAGTCACGCAATTCATAGAAGGCCGCTGAGGGCGTTGCAGGCAGACCTGCCTCACCTATCCAGCGCTAATTGCCGCTATGGACACTCGGCCCCGGCCCCGACGCTCGGCCGTCCTTTCGCTGGCCAAGTAAAGCAGCCGGATGTATGTCCGCTCAATACGCATTGCGGACTCCAGCCATGATCTCCGCTAGGTCGGCGACGGGCCCACAACAGGCGGTCGGCTTTCCTGGGTTCGCGGTCGGCCCCGGATGGCTGGTCTGAGGTAGATCAAGGCAGATTTTCAGAAGGGAAAGTTAGCTTTCGGCGTGGGATGAAACCGCCGCTAACATATTCCGGTAGTGCCGTCCTTGCACTGGAGCCCGAGGTTGCAAGGAGAACGCCATGATGGAGCGGCGCAAGCGGCCCCGCGCGCCTTCATTGCAACTCGCACCGCCGACCCAGAATTTTGTGCAACATACTGTGAACTACTTCACAGCTCTCTCTCGAACAGGGCCTAAAGTCTCGGCGTGCGCAATGAAGCGCCGTTTCGGAGGAATTTGGTCATGGATATTGCACATCGTTCAGCACCCATGCCGTCCCTCGCTCGCAGTCACGACGGCTTAATCACCCTTTCATATGTGGTATTTGCTGCCATCGCTCTGGTGGTACTCTACTTTACAATGGGTGCCCCAAGCTTCGATGAGGTTGCACTTGCCGCCATAACCGTGATGCCGTGATGTGTGCCAGCGGCGGACGCGAGCAGCGCGCTCCGAGCCATTGCTCATCGTTAAGATCTATTGCAACAGTAGTCTGACCGCGACGTTGCTTGGGACTTTCGAGTAGTTCAACCAATTGATCGAGAATAACGCGTTCGTTAATGCAGCGTTGAGGCTTAAGATAATCTCCAAGATGCGCTGCGAGCGCTGTAGAGATACCTCTTCAGAGCCAATACGACGGCAAGCGCTCGCTCGCGGCTGCGCCCGAGGCGCTGGCCGTCCTTCGCGGACCGAGTATTCATTGGGACCGATCCGGCACAAGGTGAGAATCGGCTGTTCCCGATTTAACGTTTTCTCGCGACATCAACACTAACGAGCGGTTTACGTTGCTCGGATGGATTGCCTTGATACGCTTGCGAGAATTTCAAGAACGCAGCGTGTTCGAGATGATCAGATACTCATCCTACGGCACGACGAATTTTTCAAAACGATTGCCGACGCTCGATTATGACGATTCGCTTCGTGCCGCATATTGCGAGCTGTTAGAGCTACGTCGGCGCGTCAGGGTTGCCGAAGGCGCCGTTGGGACGAAATCCACCGGAACGAACAAGTCTGCCCGAAACAGACCGCCGCCAAGTCCGGCAAGAGGCTGAAACACATGACGTGATGCTGTGGGCCTGTGTCTTCGACGATCCGATCGAACTCAGCGACGGCAGGAGCCGCGCACCCCTGCGTGAGCCGAGCATGTACATTGCGACGCTGCCCGAATGGCCAGCCCTGTCTCATCTGCAAGCAAACGCCCCGCGACGCGCATCACCGCATCACCTCTGGTTTTCACTCAACCCAGAGCCCTGGCCGCAAGCTCAGTGACGAATTCACCCTCCCGCTATGCCGCTCGCATCATCAGGCCTTGCAACAAGCAGCGGCAAGACCATCCTGCTTGATAGCGTCAAGTTGGTTACGCGCCCAAGCGCCGGGGTCGTCACGATCGCCGGCCCTTCGTTTCGCTACGGCGCGTCGGCCGGCGCGCCGTAGCGACTCGTTTACGATGGAAATATCCTGCGAAAACCGAAAGCAGCGCGGGACGTCAGTGATCGTCGTTGACGTTCATGCGAGATAAGCCGCCCGTCCGCCCTGCCTCACATTCAAGCGGTGCGCGCGATGCCGACTAGGCGTCGTAGCCGCAAACGGCAGAGCGCTAAATGCACCCTGATCGTTAGGTAAGATCGAAATCAGCGCTCCAGGTGCTTTTCCCGGGGTTCTTCCGAAAGATCCAGATTGTCAGGGTTGCCGCGTCAGGAACAACCATGCTGTCCCCCGCGTGTAGCGTGAACTGTCTTATATCACCGACAACAACCCAAATGGCGTGCGCATAAACATCGGGGGCGCTAGTTGCCGTGCAGGCAAGGACAGCGGCTTTAGGTACAGCTCGCGTCACCGATTGAGTAACCGACGAGTCCATATGAAATGTTGCCATGGCGAATGCTCCAAAAAAAACCTGGTTGAAATGTCGCAATGTTTCCGAAGATCTCAGCGAGAGTCAAGAACGTCTCAACCTAGACTTGCTCTCTGATGATACGCTGGACATCGACACCGCTCCACCCCACCGCCATAGCTATGCGCCCATGTGCGCAAGATTGCCGACCGGCAACTCGGCTCTCATTTGTTTAGGAGCCCCATAGGCCAGCCTGATCAAAACAGGCCACTATCAATAGCTACGCGAGGAACTTAAAATGTGTTGGTTTTCAAGAGGCTCAGGTCGATACTTCTTTCTGATTTCAATTTCGTCGATTTGTGCGACCGTCGGCGAGGCCTTTGCTGCCGGAGGACGGGAGACTTTGTTGCCTCAGAAGGTCGTCGTACCGCCAGATACAATTATAATGTGGGTCCCATGCAATCCCGGGGTCTATACTTACGATGCGCTCGTTAAACCGGCGGCGGGAGAGATCGTAGCAAGAGCTCAGCGGAGTCTTTTCCGCGTTACCAATAGACTCTGATGAGCATGGCAAAACTTTATCTCGTCGCTGGCTGGCTGGCACTTGCTCTCGTTGCGTTTGTGACGCTAGCGCCGATCTACGATCGGCCGACCATCGCGCCTGCTCATATTGAGCATTTTGCCGCATTCTTTGTGCTCGGCCTGATGTTCATGCTTGCCTACCCAAACCGCATTATTCTTGTGTTCCTGGTCGTTGTTGGAAGTGCGGTTACCTTAGAAGCCGCGCAATTGCTAACTCCAGACAGACACGGGCGGCCTCTTGATGCATTGGTCAAGATTATCGGGGCGATCTGTGGGATAGCGTTGATGGCTCTCGTACGGATCATTGCTCGAGCAGCCAGCAGCTCATCCCAAGACTAGGGACGTAGCCGTCAGTGTCCAATGCTTTCATAGACGAAGCCCGCTCCGGCCATATCTTCGGGCCGGAAGATGTTGCGGAGGTCGACGACGACGGGCTGGGCCATGGCCGCCTTCAGCCGATCGAGATCGAGGCCGCGGAACTGGGTCCATTCGGTGACGACGACGATCGCATCGGCACCTTGCGCGCAGGAATAGGCATCTTCGCAATAGGTGATGCTGGGCAGCTCACTCTTCGCCTGCTCCATGCCGACAGGGTCGAACGCCTTCACCTTCGCGCCCATGTCGAGCAGACCGGTGACGAGCGGGATCGACGGCGCATCGCGCATGTCGTCGGTGTCGGGCTTGAAGGTCAGGCCGAGCACCGCAATGGTCTTGCCGCGCAAGGAGCCGCCGAGCGCCTGGCTCACTTTGCGCGCCATCGCGCGCTTGCGGTTCTCGTTGACCGCGAGCACGGATTCGACGATGCGCAAATTGACTTGTAGTCCTGCGCGATCTTGATCAGCGCCTTGGTGTCCTTCGGAAAGCAGGAACCGCCGAAACCGGGACCGGCATGCAGGAATTTGGTGCCGATGCGGTTGTCGAGGCCGATGCCGCGGGCGACCTCCTGCACATTGGCGCCGACTTTCTCGGAAAGATCCGCGATCTCGTTGATGAAGGTGATCTTGGTCGCGAGGAAGGCGTTGGCGGCGTATTTGATCATCTCGGCGGTGCGGCGCGCGGTGAACATCAGCGGCGCCTGGTTCAATGACAGCGGGCGATAGATGTCGCCCATCACCTTGCGGCCGCGCTCGTCGGAGGTGCCGACCACGACGCGGTCAGGGAATTTGAAGTCACGGATCGCGGCGCCCTCGCGCAGGAACTCCGGATTGGATGCGACCACGACATCCGCTGACGGATTGGTCTCGCGGATGATGCGCTCGACCTCGTCGCCGGTGCCGACAGGCACGGTCGACTTCGTCACCACCACGGTGAAGCCGGAGAGCGACTGCGCGATCTCCTTCGCCGCGGCGTAGACATAGGACAGATCGGCGTGGCCGTCACCGCGGCGCGACGGCGTGCCGACCGCGATGAACACGGCGTCGGCATCCGCAACCGGCTTGGACAGATCGGTGGTGAACTCGAGCCGCTTGGCCTTGACGTTGTTGGCGACCAGCTCGTCCAGGCCCGGCTCATAGATCGGGATCTCGCCGCGATGGAGCGCTGCTATCTTCTTCTCGTCCTTGTCGACGCAGGTAACGTCGTGACCGAAATCCGCAAAGCAGGCTCCAGACACCAGTCCGACATAGCCCGTTCCGATCATCGCGATGCGCATGAAAATCCGCCCTACTAATCAGTTCGCATGTAAGCTCTAGGACTTCTAAAGAGTTTTTCTTAAGAGAAAAGGTCGGCTTCCATTCTAGGTTTAAATCTCTACCGTGCTTCCAGCCAAACGAGGGCAGCGCTCGAAAGATGCTTTAGGATTAAGCATCGACTGCTCGAGAATTGTCATCTCCCTTTTCCACCACATCTCCCCGCTGCATTGGCAGCAATTCTGATCGCCGTCCGAACCAGCTCCCGCTCCAAAAGTCCGACGACATGCATTTTTTCGGGGCGGTGATTTCCGACATGGTAGGTTCTAGACGGCGCATCTGCGGCAGCCGGATTTTCCGCAGGCCCAAGATCGATCAGTTTGGATACGACACGGGTCACGTCTTCGATGTAGGTGAAGTCGCGGCGCATCCTGCCAGGGTTGCTTGCCAGCCATGTGGCGGCTGCCGTGACCAAAATCGCCTGATCTTTGACGTCAACCATCGACACACCACTTCTCTGGGTCCAAGTTGGAGCCCGGACGACAGGGACCTCCACGTATCAGGTCGGTCCCCTGCTCGCTGGCACATTTGCTATTAACATTGACTAGCGATTTGCAGCGGATTCCCTGAACTACAGATGTCGCAAACGGAGAACAGTTCAGCTAAATAGACCTGAACTTTAAAGGAACATTGCATCGTGAAGAAGCGCGCATTAATCACAGGTGTCACTGGGCAAGACGGCGCCTACCTCGCCGAATTGTTGTTGGAAAAAGGATATGAAGTCCATGGCATCAAACGCCGGACCTCTCTCTTCAATACTGATCGCATCGATCATCTCTATCTTGACCCGCATGAGCCGAATCCGCCATTCCGCCTGCATTATGGCGACCTGACAGACTCTTCGAGCCTGATCCGGATCGTTGGCCAGGTGCAGCCAGACGAGATCTACAACCTCGCAGCGCAGAGCCACGTTGCCGTTTCATTCGAAGAACCCGAGTACACGGCGAATTCCGACGCTCTCGGCGCTCTGCGCATCCTCGAGGCCATGCGCATTACCGGCTTGGAGAGGAAGGCGCGCTTCTATCAAGCGTCGACATCCGAACTGTATGGTTTGGTCCAGGAGATTCCGCAAAAGGAGACCACGCCTTTCTATCCGCGCTCACCGTACGCGGTCGCCAAGCTTTATGCATACTGGATCACGGTCAACTACCGCGAAGCCTATGGGATGTATGCCTGCAACGGCATCCTCTTCAACCACGAATCTCCCGTCCGCGGCGAGACCTTCGTGACCCGAAAAATCACGCGTGCTTTGGCGCGCATTCATCTGGGACTGCAGGATAGGCTTTATCTAGGTAATCTGGACGCCCTGCGGGACTGGGGACACGCGCGTGACTACGTCGAAATGCAATGGCTGATGCTGCAGCAGGACAACCCGGAGGATTTCGTGATTGCTACGGGTGTGCAACATTCGGTCCGAGACTTCGTCAATGTCGCAGCAAACGAAGTCGGCATGACGGTCCGCTGGGAAGGAAGCGGCGTCGAAGAAAAGGGATATGACGCCAAGACCGGCAAGTGTATCGTTTGGGTCGATCCCCGCTATTTCCGCCCGACTGAGGTCGCGACGCTTCTTGGTGACCCGTCAAAAGCCAAGCAGAAACTTGGCTGGGAGCCCAAGACGTCGTTCGAAAGCCTGGTTCGAGAAATGATGAAGGAAGATCTCGAATCCGCAAAGCGCGACGAACTCATCAAACAGCACGGATTTAGATATTATCCTCGCCACGAGTAATTCTCGTAGATCGGCCAGCAAGGCGACCAAACAGGCAAATGAGCGCCGATCGCGGCGCTCATTTTTTTTCGGATGTCACCGCATCCAACTGCGGTCGCATGCCTCATGGGGAGCGAACGGCATCCTCCACCGGAAGCCCAATGTCGTTGGCAGCGCCCTTCAGGCCGGCATTCGTCTGCCCTGTCGCATTGCCGTGCCCCGTCATGGCCTCCGACCACCGGCGCACGATTGTGCGTCGATCCCAGCGATCAAGGGCTCGCCTTCTCCCTTCCTCGCCGTAATGCTCACGCAGGGCCCGCCCTTCACCAAGCTGGCAAATTGCAACCTTGAGAGCCGACGAATCTCCTGGTGGGATCACGAGGCCGGCATTCGCGACTTCCGCCGCGAGGCCGGTGCCTTCTTCAGCCATCGCAATGACCGGCCGAGCGGATGCGAAGATCGCACCGAGCTTCGAGGGCAACACGAGATCGGCGGCCTCGGCCTTCTGGGGAATCAGATGGAAATCCGCGGTTGCCATCAACTGATTGAAGCTGTCCTTGGGCTGAAGCCCCAGGAAGTGGATATTGCGATGTCCGGCAGCAAGCTGTTCGAGCCTCATCCTGTGAGGCCCTTCGCCTGCAAGGATGAAGTGGATATGCGGATGACTTCGCTCTAAGCCAATCGCAGCCTCGATCACAAGTTCAAGGCCTTGCTTGTTGGACATCGTGCCGGAATACAGTCCAATGATATCGCCCTCAGCCAGGTTCAGCTGCTGACGGTATTTGGTCGTTCGAGGCCCCGGGCAGATCGTAGTGGTGTCGATCCAGTTTCTCACCTCGGCGATTTTGTCGGGTCGCAGTCCCTTGATCCTCAACCGCTCCACCATCGCATGAGAGATGGTTGAAACGTTATCGAACGATTTGAGGATCGCCGCTTCGGCTCGAAGCATGCATTTTCGCAGAGAATGATTGCGCAGCAGACCAAGATCGAAGGCCGCATCCACCTCGAAATCCTGCACGTGAAGCCATGATTTGGCGCCGACGCGACGAGCTACGAACGAGACGAAGGCAGCCGACATCAACGATGGTGCGACGGCGATCATGACGTCGGGCCGCCAGGACAGCGCCTCCATAAGGACAGGCACCGCGCTGGAGAGCGCGAACGATGCGTGATGGACCAGTCGCTTCGCTCCCGATGGACGCGCCGGCACATAGATTGGCGTGCGCCTTACGCGAACGCCATCGATATGCCGCGATCGAAAGTAATGGTTGCTGAAGCTCGGAGGAATTTCCCAGGCCGGATAATACGGCGGAGCCGTGATCACTCGGACCTCGTGGCCGTCAGCGGCAAGGCTCTCGCAGAGTTCAGTGTTGTATTTTGCCACGCCGATCAGATCGGGGGCATAGTTGATGCCTACTAAGAGAACACGCATAAGAGCCCAGCCCAGCTCAAAGTCTAGAATGAAAGAAAAGTCTTTTGTAGCTTAAGTAAATCCGCTCAGCGCGTTGCGCTGACCTCCAGATGACGCCCGTAGCCCTTCAGAAAATCTGCGTAAGCGGTAGCGAGACCACCGCGCAGAGGAATACTCGGACGCCAACCAAGCGCCCTCAGTCGCGAGCTGTCCAGGAGCTTGCGGGGCGTACCGTCAGGTTTGGACGTGTCGAACACCAGCTTGCCCCTGTACCCCACGACGTCAGCCACAGTCGCCGCGAAATCAGCGATCGACAACTCGTCACCACTACCGACATTGATCGGAAGATCACTCGAATAGTGCTTCAAGAGGAACACGCAGGCATCCGCGAAATCGTCGACGTTCAGGAATTCGCGGAGCGGCGTTCCGGTGCCCCAGACCGTCACCGTGGGCGCTTGCGCCAGCTTGGCTTCATGAAACCGTCGGATCAATGCTGCCGGCACGTGGCTATGATCGGGATGGTAGTTGTCGCCACGGCCATAGAGATTGGTGGGCATGGCGGAGAAGAAGTCATCGCCGAATTGGCGGCGATAGGCCTGACACATCTTCAGGCCCGCAATTTTCGCGATCGCATACCACTCGTTGGTTGGTTCGAGTGGACCGGTCAGCAGTTCATCTTCGCTGATCGGCTGTTTGGCATGCTTTGGATAGATGCAGGACGAACCCAGAAACAAGAGCCGCCGCACGCCAACGGCATGACTGGCGCGGAGGACGTTGAGCTCGATCGCAAGGTTGTCGCAAAGAAAATCGACCGGAAAATTATTGTTGGCGGCAATGCCTCCAACCTTTGCGGCTGCGTGAACCACAACCTCTGGCCGATTCGCCTCAAGCCATCGAACCGTCGGCTCTTCCTTAGTGAGATCTACCTCATGTCGGTCGGCGAACAGCACCGTGCAATTTTCCGATGCGAGGCGGCGCACGACGGCCGAGCCGACCATGCCGCGATGGCCGGCCACAAAGACCCGCTTACCCGAGAGATCGTAAATTGCAGCCCCTGTCATCGCTCCCCTCTACCGGCCCTCGTCACCCGAAAGAACCGACAACACAGCCCACCAAAGCGGGCTCCAAACGCCCTACCGCTATGCAACACAGTCAGCTTGCTAACACAATCTTCACCATCCGGCAGCCCGTGTTGTTCCGGAAGCACGAAGATGGTGAACTGCGCTTGGTTGCGTAAACGTCCGGCAGCGACTGATGGCAAATTAGGCGAAGCAGCCGCACGGGGCGCACGGCTGCTCGTCGGCGAGGGATTCCGCCTAGAGGCGCGCGATTAGTAAGCCCGGCGCAAGATGGGTCCAACCGGAGCGCAGACGCGGTCAAAATACCAGCCGTAGGGCGTTTCCACCCGAACCAGTGGACAACGGCTCCGCGGCACGTAGCGGTACGGATAGGGCTGGGCCCAGAAGGTGACCGGCGTCGCCTGGGCTTCGCCGGTGAGCAATGCTGCACTTCCAGGCATTTGCATGCCGGCACCCGCACCGCTCGCCGCCACCAGAAGTGCGGCCGACGCCAAAAGACCTACGCGCGCAATCGTCTTGAACATCCGCAAAGCTCCCCTTGCCCCAAACAGAACCGTACCCGAGCAGCTCCAAGCAGGAACTATTCCAGCGGCACGATAGCCGTGAACCGGCCGGAAATCGGCTCAAATAGTGAACCAAGACTACCAAGCCGCGGGGGTCGAAGGCAACCGATCCCGATCCCAAAAGCCGAGCTCTGCACGATATGGCGCAGAACTGTGGCTTCTTGGCCCTATTTCTCCCCGGTCCAGGCGCCGGGAGTGCCAAGGTCGGGCGAACGGCGGTAGACGTCGCGAAGGAATTGATAGTTGACCGCTTGGGCGAGGGGCACCTCTTCCTCACCAAGCTTGGCGAAGATCAGGATGTCCCGAAGGGTGTTCCAGCGACTTTCGTCGTAGTCCGCAATACGGCCCCCGGTCGGTAGAACTAGACTTCGCTGTTGCTGCAGCTCAAACCTGACCCGCTCGGCTTTCAGCCTCTCCGGATCGGCGCCAACAAGAACAGGCACGCTGCGTGCATAGTCCGTGTAGACGAACTGCCAGCCTCGGATGAGGCCCTGGAGAACGTCGGCGACGATGGACGGCCGATCATGAATGAGATCGTTGCTGGCGAAATAGACCAGCCCCGGAACGTGAATACCGTAGTCCTGCGGCTTGATCACATTCAGCCGGACGTTGTAGCCCGTCCCCGACGGAGTTGGCTGGTCATCGATGGCGGCGATAATGGCATCCACCTCGCCGGCGCGCAGCGCATCGAAGCTGTCGCGATCAGCCAGTTTGGTGATTTGGCTGCGGGGCAAACCGAGCTGCGCCATCATAGCGTCGAAGATGACGTCACCCTCGCCTGCCTTGCGGTAGCCCACGCGCTTGCCGATCAAATCAGCCGGCCGACGCAACCCAGAACTTTCGAGCGTGAAAATCGCAATGGAGGTGTCAAGGAAACTTGCCGCAAAAGCGGTGACGGGAACACCGCGCCAGGCGGCCAAGAGAAACTTCTGCCCGCTCGTCACGCCGATGGCGCGTTCGCGTGCGATCGTCTCGACGAAATTCGGGTCGTCGGGGTGCTGACGGAGCGCGATGCCAGAAGCAAAGAATCCTTGCTTGAGCGCCGTCAGTTCACCAGCGAAGCGTGCGCCGTATGGGCCATCGAGCAGCAGATCCGCGCCGGCGGTGGAAACGGTCGCCCGTCGGACCAGTGCGGAATCGGGGCGCAGCGCGAGGAGCGCAATCCCCAGGAGCGCGATGGTGGCTAGACCGATGGCGGCGTACCGGCCGAAGTGTCGCCTGGATCGTCGCCGGCGAGACCGGATTTGAGGCACTGGAGAGAGCTTCCTAACGAAGAGTGAAATTTAACATGTTGGTCGGGGCAAGATGCGCTACATTGCAATCATAAGGGTAAGGTTACTTTTTCCTTCGCCTTGTTTTGACAGTGATTGTGGCCGATAGCACGGCGCGCTTTGATAGTGAATCGATTGTTAATGGGCTGGGGCAGATGACAATCCTGGAGGCTCGACGGGAGCAAGCACCTGATTCTGCTGCGGAAACTAGCGCGCTCGAGCGGGATTTTGGCGAGCCCACGGGTTTCGCAAAGACTTTTCTTCGCCCGCTGGCTGTCGAGCGGCTTGTGATGCTGATCGATGCAATGCTGGTGATCGGGGCCGGCATCGGCTGCGCGGTGGCCTATCATCTCTACGCCCAGTCGGTGCTCGGCAAGGCGAATGTCTATGCCGCGGCGAGCGTGCTGGTTGCACTAAATTTCGTCCTCCTCATTGTCGTGCAGCAGGGTTACCGGCTGAAGGCCATCACCGACGTCCCGCGCACGTTGCGGATGACGGTGACGACCTGGACGGGCGTGTTCGGCGCGCTACTGGCGATCGCCTTCGCCATGAAGGTTTCCGACGAGTTCTCCCGCGGCACGACGATCTCGTTCTATGCCGTCGGCCTAGCGGTGTTGGTGATCTGGAAGGCGTTCGCCGCGCGCTGGACGGCGAATGCGTTGCGCACCGGCGCCTTCGCCAACAGCCGCGCGGTGATGATCGCCGAAATCGGCCTGCCGGCGTCCTCGAATGCGATATCGGACCTTGCCCAGCACGGCTACCGCTTGATGCGGATCATGGAGATCCGCGAGCGCGAGCTCACCTCGCCCCTCCTGCTCTCCGCGATCGCGCCGCGCTTCGACGAGCTGATCGCCTATGCGCGTGAGAGCCGGATCGAGCACGTATTCCTCCTGATGAGCTGGGACCGACAGCACGCCATCGACAGCCTCCTGGATGCGCTGAAGATCCTGCCCATTCCGGTGCACTTGGTGCCCGATGCGCATGCTGCGCGTTTCCTGCGCTATCCGCTGCACAGCGCCGGCAACACCTGGACGGCGGAGCTGCGCCGTGCCCCCCTGTCCTGGAACGAACGCGCGCTCAAGCGCACGCTCGATCTCGCCGGCGCCAGCCTCGCGCTGATCGTGTTCGCCCCGGTGATGCTGGTGACGGCCATCCTGATCAAGCTGACCTCGCCGGGCCCGGTGTTCTTCCGCCAGACCCGCAACGGCTTCAACGGCCGCGCCTTCAAGATCTTCAAGTTCCGCACCATGCGCGTATTGGAGGACGGCCCGACGGTGGTGCAGGCGCGCAAGAACGACCCGCGCGTGACCGGCATCGGCAAATGGCTGCGCAAGACCTCGATCGACGAGCTGCCGCAGCTCCTCAACGTGCTCAAGGGCGAGATGTCGCTGGTCGGCCCCCGCCCGCACGCGGCCGCCCACAACAGCGAATATGAGCAGATCATCGGCAACTATGCCTTCCGTCACCACGTCAAGCCCGGCATCACCGGCTGGGCCCAGGTTAATGGTTATCGCGGAGAAACCCACACGCTCGAGCTGATGCAGAAGCGCGTGGAGTATGATCTGTGGTACATCAATAATTGGAGCGTATGGTTGGACCTGAGGATCATCGTGGGAACAGTGATGGTCACTTTCGCCAAGCCGACCGCATACTGAATTGGTGAGATAGCGATGACCGTCGATGAGCGACCGAGGTTTCAGGACCTCTCACGCTCCAAAGTCCCGCCTGGGTTCAGAGGGCGCTCAGGCATGACTGTGCTGTTGTGGCAAGTTGTTCAGCAAACGTTGTTCGCTTGGTCGCCCCAGCCAGCATATGGCTGGCGCCGATGGCTCTTGCGCATTTTCGGAGCGGAAGTGGGTCAGGGTGTGCTCGTGCGTCCCACGGCTCGAGTGACCTACCCTTGGAAGGTCAAACTCGGCAATCATTGTTGGATCGGCGATCACGCCGAACTTTATAGCTTGGGCCCGATCGCCGTCGGCGAAAGCGCCGTTGTATCGCAACGCTCTTACCTTTGCGCCGCGACGCATGATTACAAAAACATCAACTTTCCGCTGATTGCGAAGCAGGTTGTCATCGAGAGAGAAGCTTGGGTTGCTGCGGATTGCTTTGTCGCTCCAGGAGTAACGATTGGCAAAGGTGCAATCGTTGGTGCCCGAAGCACGGTACTGCGTGACGTCGAGGCTCGTTCAATAGTCGCCGGAAATCCTGCAATCAAAAAGGGATTTCGTCTGGACGCAGACGCTTAGTTGTTCCCGCGCTCCTTGAACCGTCGCGTCGATGAAAACATCAATCAAAAACAGGACTAGATCGATGGCCTTCGGCCGTACAGGGCTAAGCCTCTGGGCAGGTCTAGTCCTGTTCGCATTGCTAAATTCAAGCGCCGAGGGTCTGCAACCAGCAAAATCTCGCAAACCCCTCGTTCTTGCTCATTACATGGTCTGCTGTAGTCACCTCGGTCACGGTGCGACTATCGAACAACTGAAAAACGAGATGGGTGAGGCTCAGGACCGCGGAATTGACGGTTTTGTCCTCAATATTGGAGCTTGGTCGGCGGAGCCCTACTATAAGCAAATCACAGAGCGCATGTATCAAGCTGCAGACCAAACCCGGCGTCAATTCAAGCTCGCGCTGTCGCTTGATGGACTCTCGCTAGAGGATTCAATCGATGCTATCAAGCGGACGGCAACCCACAAGAGCCAACTCTTAGCTGACGAACGCGTCTTTGTCTCTTCCTTTGGGGGAAGCGCAGAATGGGCCACGCGTCTTAAACAGGCTGCAAGGGACCAGGGGATCGAAATCTTTTTCGTGCCCTATCTTTTCTATCCGTTAGCTGATCGTTCCGCTCTGTTTGGGCAACCCAGCCGGGATGCGTATGTTGCATCAAAGGCATTGAATGACGTACCGGGCCTCGATGGATACTTTTACTTCGGCGCCGCTAGGTCACCGCCTGATCTAGCAAAAGCTTTCTTGAGCATCACACAGGTACTCAAAGCTGCTGACAAATTCGCAATGCTCGGCATCAGCCCATACTACAAGGGTTTTGGACCGCGCAATTCACGGGTGTTCGAGAGCAACGGCTTCCAAGGTATGAAGGAACAATGGATCTCAGCAATAGAAGCGGCTCCTGATGCGGTAGAACTCGTAACCTGGAACGATTGGGCTGAGGCGACCTATCTCGCCCCCTTTGGAAAACCGTCCGATCAGAACGTGCTCCGCTATCATTGGGGCCCCCTGCTTTCACATTCTGGGTTTCTTCAAGCAAGCGCGTATTTCATCAAATGGTTCAAGACAGGCATCGAACCGACCATAACTCAGGATGAACTATTCTACTTTTACCGAATTCATCCTCGAACTTCTGATGGCGTGATCAATCTGCGGACCGGAGACTTGGGAAAACCTGATGGCTGGCAGGCACTGAATGATCGAATCTTCTTTACGGCATTCCTGAAAACACCGACCCGGATTGTGGTTTCAACCAGAGATCACAAAGAGAACTTCGAAATGCATCCCGGCATTTCGGATTTTTCAGTACCCATGAACTTGGGGTCGATCCAAGTACAGATGATTCAGGACGGGACAATCGTCGCAAGCAAGTCCCTTGAGTTCGAGGTAAGCGAACTAGCGAGTGCAGGTAATTTCAATTACTTCAGCGGAACCCTAACGTCGACGTATGCAGATGCTCCGCTGCAGAAAGGCTTTGACAAATGACTGGCAAACATACAGGGCGAGGACGGGTCGGCGTGTATCACCCGGGCACTCAGCACTCGTGGCAAACTGCCTTAGCGTTCCAAGAGGACCAACAGTTATCCTGGTATATGACGTCGATACTGTATGATCCTGATCGACTTCCATATTCAGCAATTAAGCTTCTCCCACACAGTTTGCGAGAGCGGGTACATCAGGAACTCTCGCGCCGCGAGTTTCCTTGGCTGGATACGCGCCTAGTGAGGCAATTCGGATGGCTGGAGTGGGTTGCAGTTCCGCTGCGAAGAGCTCGAATGATCAATGCCGCGCGGGCCGTCTCACAGGCCAGCGCCCGAGCTGGCGCGAAAAGGGTTCATAGGCTTATAAAGAATGGAGACATCGACAGTCTTTGGACATTCGACAGCGTCGGACTGGAAGCTCTCAAAGTAGCAAAGCAGGCAGGTGTCAGGTCCATTCTCGACCAAACAATCGGCCACATGGCGTCCTTAGACAAAGTTCTTCGCGAAGAAGCAAAAAAAAATCCGCAGTATTTTCCCAACGGCGCCTCACCGATTCCAATCAGTGTCATCGAAAGGCAGATCGAAGAGCTCGCCGTTGCCGATGCAATCGTAGTCGGCTCAGACTTTGCTGCAGGGACTCTTCACGAGAATGGTGTTTCTTTGGATAAGATCACCGTTCTTCGATATGGGTTCGACGAGAACCTTTTCGACGAGCCAAGCACAAGGCGTACGCCGCGAAACCGGCCCATCAAATTCCTGATGGTTGGGTCGATAAACCCTCGTAAAGGTCCCCAATATCTCTTTGAAGCCTTCCGAAGCATTAGTCCGGCAGCAGCTGAAATACACATCGTCGGGCCCATGGAGATCGATCCCAGCTTGATTCCGAGGGACATGCCTCACCTGCACATACATCCTTCTGTAGCTCGTAAGGACGTGCCTCACGTAATGAAAACGGCAGACTGTCTGATCCTGCCAAGTTTATTTGAAGGTTGCAGCCTGTCTCTGCACGAAGGGGTGGCCTCGGGATTGCCGATAATTCATAGTACTTCTGCAGGGGATGGAATTGTCAACGGCAACGGGCTTGTGCTCGATGGAGTGTCAGGGGACTCCGTTCTGGAAGCAGTGACCAAGATAATCGACGAGCCTACCTTGATCGAAGAATGGTCGGACAGATCGTGCGCTCTCGCTAGCTCTCATACTGCCGCCGGCTACAGAGAGCGAGTAAAGAGGTATTATCTCCAATGATTGAGCTTGCCCTTCTCTTTCAGCTGGCGATATTTGCATTGGCAATGCACTTCGCTATCTCTTCGCGTCGATTCAATCTTGGTGATCCGCTATTTTACTATCTCGTCTTTCACGGCATTTTTTTCGTATTCCGACCCATCGCTGTTGACCTGTTTCAGCTTCGCTTCGTCGTAGATCGGATTGGATACGAACTCACTGACGAACTTTTCGCCTGGACCTTGATTTGCTCTGACGTCGGCTTAATTGTGTGGCTAGCCGTCGGCATAACGGTACCCGGCATTCCTCAATCAAAGTTACGGGAAGTTAGCGCCTTACTTAATCGCACTTCACACGAGGATAAGATTGCCGTGCTGGCGGTGGCCAGCATCCTAGGTCCATTGGCTCTTTACTCGGCCTACATCGGAATCGAGGCCCGAACATTGAACGGATCGGGGGCGGCCGGACTTGTTTTGGATCAGGCGACCGGTGTTACCATTAATTCCACCTCAACCGGATACCTCAATGATGCTCAATACATGCTTGGCAGTCTGGTATTGCTGTCGCTTGTATGCTTCAGAGGCCTTTTTGTTCGACTGACTATTTTAGCCTCTTTCCTTGTCGTTCGGCTGTCTATCGGAAATGACCGCTGGACGATCGTTTTCCTGCTCTGCAGTCTGGGTATTCTTACAGCCGCGAAGCGTGGAGACTACAAGATCCCTCTTTGGGTCTACGTTGCAACGATTCCAGCCTTCGCAGTCTTCACGGCACTTGGCGAAGCGAGATACTTCATTCGGGACTTGCTGTTCGGTACAACCCTTTCTTCCGGCCCCGTCGCCGAAGCTAAATCGCTCGTCGACCGACTAGAAGGGCCCGATATCGCGAACTTTGAATTCTTGGCCTTTATCATCAATACCGTTCCAGAAAAGACAGGGACTTACACCTACTTCGTTCAATGGCTTCAGCTGTTCACCGAGCCGATACCGCGGATACTCTGGCCTGAAAAACCGATTGGAGCGCCCATTTCGGTGTTCAGCTTGAACCAGTATGGCAACTTTTTCTTCTATTCTCGCGGAATGATCGGGGACGCCTATATGAGCTTGGGTATTCCTGGCATCGCTCTGGTAAGCGGGGTCTTCGGCCGTCTTCAATACAAGGTATTTCGCAAACTGATGTCCGGTAGTCTGGGCAAGACGGGCGTCGTACTCGGAATGGTGGTTCTTCCGCTAACCATACAATGGCTGCGAGATGGTGGCGTGGTCCAGATTTCAAAGTTTTTGCTTTGGAATAGCGTGCCTGTACTGCTATGGGGCTTTGTTCGGATTCAGTTGAACAAGCGGCGCAAAGCAGCGCCGCTCTCAGTGGGGCACATCGCTCGATGATGCCATCACCGACAGAGATTGCCGCTGAAAGCGTACTGTCCCGGCAAGGGCGCCATAACTTTGACGTTGCGGTTGTCATTCCAGCCTTTAATCGCGCAACTACAATCTCCGAAACGATCCAAAGCGTTTTGGGGCAGACCGCGCGGGTCGATGAAATTATCGTGGTCGACGACTGCTCTACCGATAACACGGTTCAGATTGTCGAGAGCTTAGAGAGCCCACTGATAAGACTCATCCGAAATCAGACCAATTGCGGAGCAGCCGAATCGAGGAATCGCGGCGCATTTGCAGCAAGCAGCTCTTGGATTTCTTTCTTGGACAGCGATGACGCATGGACTCCACAGAAACTCGAAGAGGATCTCCGAGCACTTGAAGAAAGTCCGTCTTCCATTGCAATTGTCTCAAACCATATCGCGGTGACCGACAACGGAGCGACACAGGACCCGACACGAAAGGAGCGGATCGCCGATCCGCTACAATGGCTGAAGATCGAAAACTATCTTGGCACCTGTTCAACAATGACCGTTCGGCGAGATTCACTCCTTGCCATAGGTGGCTTTACCCCAAGTCTGAAATCCTGCCAGGATTGGGACATTTGGATCCGAATTGCGAGGATGGGTACAATCTCAGTCGCGAAGCCTGGGTCTGTATTTTACAGGGTGGCCAGCGTAGGCAACATTTCTCTTGACGGCAGAAGAAGGCGCTCTGGCCATGTGTTTATGTGGAAAAGTGCGATCCGTCCTAGCGCGAAAGATATTAAGGCTCGATCAACTCTCGCGATCACCTTCGCCGACATTGCGGCTAATTTGAACAAACGTAAATCGTTCATGAGATTGTGCCTCTATTCCATGAGATCGAACGTCACAAACGCGCCGCTCGCTGCACTCATGCTTATCTCGAGCATTGGAACGTCAGACTACCGGACGTATCGAACGCGTGTGGTTCGCGGATTAGGAAAGTTGAGAAGAATTCGTAGCGTCCTAGTCGTCTCGCGAGGCAACCGCTGATGCTTTCCGGCAAAAAGGTGCTGCTTCTCGGGCCGTTTCCACCACCGGTCCACGGGTTCTCATTCGCTAACCAAGCAGTAGAAGGAATTCTCAAGCGGAACGGATTTGCAACAACACGGTGCGACCTTTCACCGGGTCAAGGGGTTTATGGGTGGCTGCGTACTGTCAATTTCCTTGGCCGTATTTCCAAGATGATCTCGTCAACAATGTCGCGCGACATTGGATTGGTATACATCGGGCTCTCGGGAGGCGCCCGGCAACTGATAGATCTTTTGGCCATCGCCTTTGCCCGCATCAGAAATCACCGCATCGTCATACACCATCACAGCTTCGCTTATATAAACGACAAAAAGAGGCTAGCGGCTATCGTAATCAAACTCGCGGGTCCGGCGGCGACGCATGTCGTGCTTTGTGCCTGCATGGGACAAAAGCTGGAGAGCTTGTACCCCGAGGCATCGAAACGAATCTGTCTTTCTAACTTGGCACTCATGGAAGACGCTGATCAAGTTCCTCAGCAACAACGTGGCGGAAGATCCGGTCCACTGCGGACTGTAGGCTATCTGGGCAATATCACGGTCGAGAAAGGGTTTTTGACTTTCATTGACGTCGTCGAGCGAGCGCAGCGATCGTGCCCCGCACTTCGCGCGATCGTTGGCGGCCCCTTTGTCGACAAGGAGAGCCGAGACGCGTTTGAGCTGGCCACAAAGCGAGGCGTTTCGGTCGAACATCGAGGAGCAGTGTACGGCCCTGCTAAGGAAGATTTCCTGGCCGCCATCGACCTGTTGTTGTTCCCTACGCGCTACGTCAATGAAGCAGAACCGATTGTCATTCTCGAAGCTTTGGCAAGAGGCATACCTGTGGTAGCAAGCGATCGAGGCTGCATATCCGAGATGCTACCCAGCGCCGCCGGGTTGGTACTAGGCGAAGACGGTTGGGCAAGCGTCGACAAATGGTTGATGCACCTGAGCACAGACGATTCCAAGATGAACGATCTTCGTCTCGGAACATGCCGAGCTGCAGCAACCATGATAGACGGCGCGGCCGTGCAGCGCGAGCAATGGCTCCATGATCTCGCCGCCTGCCCCGAGCCTCTCCCAAGGACAGGGATGATTTGATGCTTCAAAAGCGAATAGACATCGCGATCTCGCCCGCACGGTTTGCTGCCAATGCATTCGTGAATAACTTCGCAGACAGCCTGGTCAATAGAGGTTTCTCGGTCCGGGAATTCACGTGGAAGAAAGTACCAACAGCAAAAACGGTCATTTTGCATTGGCCGAACGATTTTTTTGTCAATTCAGGAACACGACATCTCGCAAGATGCGCGATCAAACTCGCTTCTATGCACATCTATCGGGCCACGCTAGGTATTCGGTTCGTCTGGGTTGTGCACAATCTTCAACCTCATGATGCCGGTGCGCTGTCGCCCGCACTGTCAAAGGTCTTTTTGGCTTCACTCGACGGCATCATCTTTCTTTCCGAATTTTCAAAGGAGGCGATCGACCAGCTCTACGGCATTCCGGCGGGACTAAAGGTACTTCAAACGGTCCATGGCAACTATCGCAACAATATGATCTTACCGGTCTGTGGGCAGAAGCCAATCACAGGAAACGTGCAGCTACTCAACTTCGGCCAGATACGTCCCTACAAGAACGTTGACAATCTAATTGAGACGCTCGCAGGAATGCCGGACTCAGGCATAGACTTGATGGTTGCGGGCTGCTGTTATGACGCAGACCTGCTGCACAGGATAAAGATGATCGCTCACAGTTCGGAAAATATAACTTTAGATGCGCGATCAGAACTGCTTCCGGACATCGACCTTGAGCGACACATAGATAATGCGCACGCGGTGGTCCTCCCTTACCAAAAGGTTTTGAACAGCGGCGCGATCTTTCTTGCCTTGTCGCGCAATCGACCTGTACTTGCTCCGAAGATGGGAAGCCTTCCTGAATTGCGGGCCCAGGTAGGTTCGGATTGGATCATGCTCTATGATGGCGAGATGAACGAACAGGTGCTCTATCGTTTTTCTGGTTGGCTTCGTCAGAGGAATCCCTCAGCGACTTGCGATCTGTCTCGCTTTTCCTGGGAACGCATTGGTGAGGATCTCTCGAACTTCGTGAAGCAACTTCATGAATAGGGCGCGAGGATCGGTGCGAGGCCTTCTACGGCCTAGGGTCTAACGGAAGCTATATTCGAATGGCCTTGAAGCATTTGGCACTCGGCGCCGCCATGCTATCGGTGTCGAATATCATCCGGCTGCTATTGCAGTTCGTTACTCTTCCCGTGCTTGCTCGCTTTTTGACGCCGGATGAGTACGGCATTGTGGGCATCGCGATGCCGTTTATCCTCTTTGCGCAGATTTTTTCTGATGGTGGCGTAGCGCAATCACTGGTTAGGGAAAACAATGATGGAGGCGTCGCTTGGTCATCAGTCTTTTGGATCATTACTGCGATTGGCTGCGTCGCGGCGCTTTTGCTCATCGCTACCGCTCCCGTTGTAGCAATAGAATTTGGCGAACCGACGTTGCGTCCCGTGATCGGCACACTGGGGATTGTGTGCATCGCGCAGGCGCTGACAGTTGTTCCGTCCGCATCTCTACAGCGAGCTCATCGCTTCTCTTCTCTTGCGCTTGCAGATATTTCTGCGGCGATCCTGGGAGCGGCTATCGCTGTGGCTTTGGCCGTCAATCAGTTCGGCCCTTGGGCACTGGTAGGGCAACAACTCGCAGTTTGGCTATCCAAGGCCGTGCTCGTCTGGGCAATTGCTGGGTTCAGACCAAAACTTGTGCTGCGACTGGCCGCAACTGAAGCGCACTTACGCTTTAGCCGCGATGTCATAACGTTTGGCGTAATAAATTTCTTCGCCCGCGCACTTGATCCATTGGTCATCGGAAAGACCTTCGGCGCCAGCGTCGTCGGCACATATTCGATTGCGTCTCAGTTGATGCGGCTACCTGCTATGATAGTTACAGGCCCCATCCAGAGCGTTTTCTACACTCACGTAACAAGGCGCAAGGCGCAGAAGAAGCAACTGAAGACCGCATTGCTCCTCACGAGCCGTTTGATCGCTATCGGCGTTTTCCCATTTATGGGCCTGATTGCCGCCGGGCATGAACCACTTTTCCGATTGCTCCTCTCAGAAAAATGGGCGGCCAGCGGCACGATATTCATGCTATTTGCTGCAGTTGGCTCTGTTCAGGCAGTAACTGGACTGAATGGCGGGATTCTGATGGCGACGAATCGTACCGGAACGCAAATCAGATTCACCACCGAATTCACGACAATCTGGCTCGTTACCCTTCTAGTGGCTGTACGACTAGGCGTCGCTTGGATACCGGTAGCCTATACAGTAAGTTGGTTCTTGTACTTTCCGAGATTTGCTAGGATGTTTCTTTCTGGAATTGACTGCTCGACCATCGAATACGTGAGTACAATGGCGCTACCCGCATTGGCGACGATCGGTAGCGTTGCTCTGTATCTAGGTGTCGTTAACTCGTGCTCTTTAAGCGATCTAGAGAAACTTGCGTTAGTATCCGCTCTGGTGTTGCTCGCGATTGCTCTGGGCGGACTGCTGCAAGCAAATCGGATTCGTGGTGAGCTACAGGACTTGGAAAGATCTTGATCTTGCCCTAATCGGTATGGCTGGAGAACGCCGTTGTTTTGGTTCGGGTGTTGCTCTGAGAAGGAAGCGTCTGTATGTCGTTGCTGCCGGTCCTCAAATCCATCGTACCCAAGCCAGTGTGGCACTCGGCCCGCAATTGCTACAACTCGCTCAACTATCGGCGGCTTTGGGCACGTCGAAGGGTGGTATCGTTCACTAGAGGACAGACGGAGATTTCTCTGCTTATCGTCAATCCCCGAGACTCGATCCAGAGCGTGCAAGCTACTGGAGCTTTTTTCGAGGAAGATGAGCTTTCTCAGGTCGCAGCCTACTTTAATCAAGGAGACGTATTTGTAGATATCGGCGCCAACACGGGCCAACATTCAATCTACTTTCTTAAATTGCTTGGCGCCTCAAAGGCGATCGTATTCGAACCGATCCCTCTCACGTGCCGAATCCTGAAGGAAAATATCGCACTTAACGGGCTAAGCGATGTCTGCGACACGTCGCACCTCGGGGTCGGGCTTTCGGATCGGAATAGTGCGGCCAATTTTACCGTAAACACCGTCAACTTGGGCGGAACAAGCCTTCAAGAAACCGGCGCCGGCTCCATCAAGACTGTTACCGGAGACTCGGCGCTGGCCGGACAGCGTGTCGACTTCATCAAGATCGATACCGAAGGATTCGAGATCAAAGTTCTGCTTGGTCTGAAGCAAACAATTTCAGACAACCGCCCGGCCATTTTCATCGAAGTAGACAAGGACAACGTCGCAGATTTCGAAGATTTCATTGAGATGCAGCGTTACAAAATAGTTTGGCAACACGATAGGTACCGCCATTCCTCGAACTATCTGATCGCGCCTATTTAGAGTTTGTCGGCCTACCAAGGCCTCGGGTCCTCCATGATCCCAGGGACCTTCACCCCTACTGCGTGTCCTGACAACAATTTGGCGAAACCTTTTCTCGGTCTAATATCAACTTGGGCAAGGCCGGCCAGCAAGCGATCTCTGCTTGCCCAGCCCGCGCTTATTAGGCTCAACTCCGCATCCTGAAAGAATTCCGAATCGACAAGAGCCGCAAATTCAAGAACTACCGCGTTCTGCAACTCGGCCCCGAGAATGGAGAATGCTCCAAGCGCGACCCGATTCCGTCGAAGGGCAATCCAGCCCTCATTTGGCCCAGCTTGGTAAGAGCGCTCCAGATGCGCGATATTGTTCGAAGTAAGTCCAGAGCGCGTGGTTTCTTCCGAATAAAGCATGAGCCACAGGAACGCGTCAGTCGGATTTAGGGACAGGGCAAGTTTGATATTGTTCTCGGCCCGCGCCGCTTCGCGATCCGCCTCGGCTGGACTTGCCCTCACGATTGCCTCTTCAGCTACACGCAGTTGGATTAGAGCCTCCGATCGCAGGAAAGCTGACTGGAAAAGTACCGGCTGCGGCCGGCTCTTAATCCGCATCAAAAACTCGTTGAGCTTACCCGGCTGAAAGCGATCATCGGCGAGGATGCGTTCCGAGACATCGCTGGGCCCCGTTACCAGCCAGAATGACGGCAGCGTGGCCCAGCACCAGAGCACTACGGCGAGTGCGCCCCCAACCAGCAAAGCTCGCGCCAGAACGTGCCGGATCGCGGTCATTCTACGTAGCCATAGCGAGCATAGTATTTCTGGTAGTAATAGCGGCCGTGGTAAGACTCGTAACGAGCTAGCGCCTTGGTATCGGCCTTGTTCAGGACCACGCCGAGCAGCTTGTCCTGGATCTCCGGTGAGCCGCGCAGATTGTGCCTGATGACGTCGATCTTGGTCTTGCCCCACTCCACCACGAATACGTAGGAATCGACGAAGGAGGAAGTGACGCGCACGTCCACCACCGGCGCCATCGGCGGCATGTCCAGCACCACGTAGTCGAATTTCGCGCGCAGCTCGGTGACCAGCGCGTGCATCGCCTTCGAGGCCAGGATCTCGTTGGTGTGCAGCAGCTTCGAGGTGGTGCCCGCCGGCAGGATCGACAGCTTGGTCTCGGGATCGACCACCAGCGCGTCCTCGAGGCGGGCTTTTTGGGCCACGACATCGACCAGACCGATCTTGGCGTCAGGCACCAGGGCGCGCGACAGCGAAGGATTGCGCAAATCGGCGTCGACCAGGATGACCCGCGCCCCGCCATGCGCCATCAGCTGGGCGAGGTTGGTGGAGAGCGTGCTCTTCCCCTCGTTCGGCAAGGTCGAGGTGGTCGCCAGCACGCGGTTCTCGCGCACGATCGCGTTGAGGTCCACCGCCACCTTCACCGAGCGCACCGCTTCCGAGAAGCGCGACAGCGGGTTGTCGACGACATAGCGCAGCAGGTTTGCATCCGAACTGTTCTTTCGTCCGAGTTTGGCGCCCAGTACCATTTCACCAAAAACCGGAGCAGGAGCGGCGACCCCGAGCGCCGGCAAGACCGCAATACAGTTCGCGCCGAGCACGTCCTCAACCTGGCCCGTGGTGCGAAACACCTTGTCGGTGAGCTCCCGCGCCATAGCCGCTCCAAAGGCCAAGATCAGGCCTCCGAACAGGCTCGCCGCCAGAATAACCAGCGATTTCGGGTAACTCTTCACCAGCGGCGTAGTCGCGGCGCTGATTACCCGCGCCTCGGTGATCGGGAACGATTGCTGCTGCACGCTCTCCATGTAGCGCTGCAGGAAATTGTCGTACATCGTCTGGTAGGATTGCGCGTTGCTCTCGAGCTCGCGCAGCTGCACCTGCGCCTGGTTGGTGAGCTGCGATTCTGAGACGACGTTGGCGAGACTGTCCTTGATGCTCTCCTCGCGGGTCACCGCGATGTCGTAATCGCTCTTGTAGGATTCCTGGATCCGCCTCAGCTCGTCCTGGATGTTCTTCTTGATCTCCGCCATCTGGGTGCGCAGGTTCACGGCGGCGAGATGCTCCCGGCCGTATTTCGCCGACCAGATCGCTTCCTTGGAGGCCATGTCGACATATTGCCCGCGCAGCTTGACGATGGTGTCGTTCTTCAGCGCATCGGCGACAGAAGCGTCTGGAATCTCCTGTTTCACAATATCGTTCGCGCGGTCGAGCCGCGCCTTGGCCTCGGCAGTCGCTGCATGCGCCAAGATAAGCTGACTGTTCACTTCCGCAAGCCGCTGATCGCTTATTAAGCCTTTTCCGGTATCGACGATGTTGTTGGCGGTCTTGAAGTCGACTACCGCCTTCTGCGCCGCGGAAGCCTGGGTGCGCAGCTCCTTGATGCGGTCCTGCAGCCAGACGCTGGCGCGGCGGGTCGCCTGGTACTTCGCCTCGAGCTGGTCGACGATATAGGCGTCCGCGATTGCGTTGGCGATCTTCGCGGCCTTCACCGGGTCCTTCGAGGTGTAGGCGATCTCCATCACATACGTGAGGCCGATGCGCTTGATGCTGCGGCTCTTCTCGAAGATTCCGAGTGCTCTGCGTGTGAGCTCGAATTCAGACGAAGCATGGCCTTCGGAGAAAAGCCCCGCAACGAAGCCCAGGACCGAGCCGACAAAGCCACCACCAGCGCCGGTAAACTCGGGATCCTCGATCAGATGAAGGTCCCGGATCACCGCGAGGCTGATGTTCTCGGATTTCAGGATCTCGACCTGGGTCTCGACGGTAGCGGAATCCACCGCGACGTCACCGAGGATCGATTGCTGCTGGAACAGCTGGACCTTGCGAGTGTCGATCACCATTGAGGCGGTGGAGGTGAATTGCGGCGCCGCGGTGAAGAGATAGAGCAGCGCCAGGATCACACAGGCCGAGACGATCGCGACGATGGTCGGGAACTGGCGGCGGACGATCTCGACATAGGAGGCGAACGCCTGCGCCGGAGAGCCGTCGGCCTCGGCGAAATCACGGTTGATCTCCGAGGTCGGCTTATTCACCTGCAACATCTAGCAATTCCTGAAAATGGATCGATCTGTCGTCTTGGATCAATGCTGACCAAAAGCCCTGATGGCTATCCGGAGCAAACCGGATGCCAAACCCGCCCTGCGCGCAAACACTAGCACAGGCCTGCCTGCAATTGAACGCGCGCTATGCTGTGCACCGCGCGCTTTGCGCGACTTTTTGCGGGAAGCTTAACGGCGCAAAAGCAAAGCGGCGCCCGCTGGCGCCGCTGCCGTGAGGTGTCATGAACCGGGAACCGGGCCCGTCAGCGCCGCGGGCTGGTGGACTGATTGACGGTGGTACCGCTCACCGAGCCGCTGCCGATGGACGATCCGCTGGTCGCAAAGTGCAGCCCACCGAATGTGCTCGCACCACCGCCGGTTCCGCCGAACGCAAACCCACCATTTCCGGTCGGGCCGCCTGCGCCAGTGCCACCACCACCGGCGCCGCCGCCGGTCGCGGCGATCGCGACGTCGCCGGTTGCGGCCTGGTAGGCGGCGATCACGTCGGGGTTGCCGGTGCCGGCGATCGCATTCTGGATCTCATTGGCGAAAGCCTGGTCGCTCTGCGCCGCCATACGGGCAACCTGGGCGAGGCCGGCGACGATTGCGCGCATCTGGTCCTTGGTGGTCGCGGGATCCTTGAGCAGCGCGATCAGGCCCGGGAGCGTGGTCGGGTCCGAGGCGCCGAGATCGCGCACGCGCGAGATCATCTGGGCACCGCCGGTCGGATATTGCTGCAACAGGCTGTTCGGGGCGGCCTTGAAGTCGGAAATGACGGTGGCCGGCAGCTGGCGCTGCGGCGGATAAACGGCGGCGTTAACAGCCGTGGACATCGTCGCGGCCAGAGCCGCGGCCGCAGCCAAACGAAGCGCAAAACGAACAGCGCGCATAATCAACCCTCCAAAATATCGGCTTGCCCCCTGCCGCGGGCAATGACGCGTACAACGGGAAGGTAGCCGAACAACCCCCGGCTGTCCACTTATCCTGAAAACTTCGTAAACGGCGCAACTGCTTCAAAATTAGACAGTTTTGTGAAGCTCGCGGCTGCGGTGGGAGCCTCTGTTCGCCTGCCGATCGCGCCCGTCCCGACGGTCTTCGACAACCTCCGCCTCAGGCTGCGGCCGCCCCTCCCTGGTGCGGAACGACTGCGAAAGGCCCGCGCCGAAAAGCGCAAAAAACGGAATGCTGTAACCCGGCACCTGGAGCGTGAAGTCCAAACAGGAATGCAGCAGCGACAGAGTGGCGGTGGCGGCGGCCGCCAGCGGAATGATGACATCGCGCCGCCGTCCGAACATGCCCCTGGCGAGCAGGCCGAGCATGACCACCCAGGCCGCTGCGATAAAAAGCGCCATGGGGATGCCGACTTCGGAGGCGAGCTCGAGCGGGGTCGAATGCGCGGCATCCCAGACCCCGCGAATCGAGATCTTGGAGCTGCGGTAGGGCGGGAAGGCCCATTGAAAGGTGCCCATGCCGGTGCCGAACCAGGGGTTGTCAGCGATGATCCGGAGCGTCGATTTCCAGGCCTCGACGCGGCCCTCATCGACCAGGCCCTGGCTATCGAATCGGCTCGAGACCTGTCCGCCGAGCAGCTGCAACAGGCCAAGCGCCACCGCGATGCCGGAGCCGAGCGAAATGAAGATGCCGGTGCGCGGCGGCAGGTCGCGTCTTAGGAAAACCGTTGTCGCCACGATCATCGCGAGCAGCGACAGGCCGACGCCGGCGCGCGAGGTGGTCATGAACATCGCCATCAAGCAGATCAACAGGCAGCTAAGCTGCGGCAGGATTTCGCTCGGGGGGATTGCACGCAGATCGAGCGACAGTCGCCGCCACTCGATGTGGCGCTCGGGAAGGCGCCGGCGCACGTCCTCCAGAATCAGCAGGATCCAGATCACTGCGCAGGAGCCGAAATACGCCGCCGCCGTATTGCGGTTGATGAAGGTGCCGGTGACGCTACCGAGATAGGCGGTCTTGTCCCGCCATAGGATCATGGTCGGCTCGATCAGGAACGAAGCCACGCCATAAAGCGCGTAAGCCGCGCCCGAGATCGCGATCACCCACAAGATGCGGCGGGCGCGCTCGCGGTCGGCGCCGACGGTGATGCCAAGGATGATTGCGAGGATGTTGGCGAGAGGCGCTCCCAACGCAAAGAATGCCTCGTTCTTTACGACCGAAGCCGATGGGGCGATCGGCATCTGCAGGAGGTCTGAGGCCTGTTTCCAGATCGGCTGGAACGGTGCGAGCCAGGGATGATCGGACAGCTGTTCGTGCAGAACGAACGCGTAGCCTGCGACGATGATTGCGATGCCGGCGAGCAGCCAGAGATGCGGCTTTCGCAAATTCCGCGTCGGCGCGAACATCACGGCGATGCCGAGACACAGGCACCAGAATGCAATCGACAGATCATTGGTCGAGCCGAACGGAAACGGCGCGAAGGCGACGACGAAGTACAGGATGAAGGCCGCAGGGAGGCTCCACGACCAGTGAATATGGGGAAGCCGAAGGCGCATCGTCGTTCTTGGGCGGCTCTCTTGGGCGGCTGTTTGCTTGTGCGTTGTCTGATGAAGCTCTCGCCGAGCTCTCAGAGGAAACAATCGATCGGATAGATCTTCAGATCCACATTCAGTCGGCTGTTCCGGGTTTGCGCCCGGAAGGCGTAGAATACTCCAAGATCATCACTCCCCTGATCGAGTTTTATTCCAGGGGTTAATTCATCGGGCGGGACCAGAAGGCCGATGTGCCTGTTGATTGCGGAGATCTCGAACCGCTCCTCCCCCTCGCCGAAATGGCCGCTGAGCTGAGTGACGGTGACCTTCGGCAGGCCGCGCCGCTGGTGACAGACCTCCTCCTCCCATAGCTTGGTCTGCTGGACCAGTGGCTTTCCCGAACTGTGGGGAACGGTGATGTCCGGGAATGACGGGTGCAGCATCCCGAAGAACTTGCTCTCCCTCGAGTTGGCCGACAATCGGACGGTGAATGTGAGCTCCCCCTTGGCGCTTCTGAAGTGCTGGAAGATCGGGGCGTCGGGCTCCGCAGAGACCACCACGTCGATCCGGTGGCGGATGCCGAGCTCACCAGGTGCGCCAAAAGCCTTCCCCAATGGCGCAAGCCCCAGGGCAAAGGGGACGAGTGCCAGACAACGCGAGACTGCTCGAAAGCGCATGATGCCTCTTGCGACCCTGCGGGGTGACCGATGACGGGTGCACGCGGTGACGCCTTGATCCGGATCTCCTCGATCCGTTCACGTCATAAGTGAACGCTAGGCCCTGGATCTTCGAACGAACCCCGGATCCCTAATCGGCATAGGGGACGACTTTTGTAAAGTCGCTCCCCTGCCACACCACCCGGCATGCGGGTCCGCACCGGGCGGTTCGAGAA
>NZ_LBIZ01000076.1:0-27690 GCF_028128665.1 Bradyrhizobium sp. CCBAU 45384 | reverse complement strand
TTCAGTTTTCCGGGCCGCCCATCGCGGCCTCGATGGCTGGCGACAGACCGGAGGCGATCGACCCGCACCCCGAAGGGGCCGGCACGCAGTAGAGGGCGGCCAGGGCACGACTTTCTTGGTTGCGCGAGGAATGGGCGCGCAGCGGCCAGGGGAAGAAAGTCGTAACCGGCTGTTGCGGGGATAAGAGCGAGGCGGCGCTTAAGCGACGCCGCCCTTCGGTCAGACATGCCAATCGAGGACGACGTGGGTCGTGCCAGAAGAAACGGCCGAGGAAAACGACACTGGCGACCATCGAAGCCTTGACCGACGAAACAACCCGATCACCGCTCACCGCACACTTCTTTCAATTCTCAGGCTCACGGGTCGATGCCCGAAGCGGAAAGGTAGGCGTGCTGGCCTGCCGTCAAGAGAGCCATGCGGCCCGAAAGTGAATCCGCAGGCCGCGAGCGAGATTTACTCGGCACAGCGACGACCTGTGCAAAGTCAGAACGTCGTCCTCCCTGAAGGACGGCACACAAGGCCACAATCAGGTCGCGCAGCACGAGGAATGAAGAGACGCTGGCCCTCGAGCGACCAACAGGAGGCCGCATCTCTGAGCTGAACCACCGGATAACTAGGGGCCGGCAAGCGCCGGCGCCAATCACGTTCGCTCATCATACATCATGCTGCCTCTTCGACCTCAGCGGCCTTCGGCTGCTGGCCGTGCAGATAGGCGACGGCGCGTTGCGCATGCGCGGCAGCCGAGAAGATGAAGCGCTTCTCACTCGATAACACTTCCAACCACGATGCGAGGTAGCTTGCATGATCAGGTCGCAGTTCGAGTTCGGGAGAGATCCCGAGATCCGCGCAGAGGAAACAGCTCCCGAGTTCGGCAATCAACTCTTCGCGCGCGCGTTTGCTCCGATCCTTGCTGTAACGCCTGAGATCGCGATTGAGGCGGTGAGCGGGAGCGGTCCAGTGCACGGTCTCATGGGCTCTGACGGCGACGTAGGAGGCGGTGTCGCGAAAACTTTCGATCGTCGGCATCTGAATGTGATCGGACGAGGGCGCGTAAAACGCCCTTGAACCGCCATGCCGAACAATCGCGCCGGTATTGGCAAAAAAAGCGTCGGCGCTCGCGTTACGCTCGATCGTTGATGCGACGGCGGGCGGCCGACCGTAATAATGTTCGGGCAAGCCATCGATTTGATCGACGCAAAACACGGTATAGGCCTTCAGGAAGGGGATATCCCTTTCGACTTCGTCGCCGTGAGCGTCGGTCTCTGTCTTGGTGAAGCGGCTCGCATAAACCACGGTGCTGCCGGTCTCGCCCTTACGGACATGCGCGCCGAGTTCGCTGGCCTGCTTGAACGTCATCCAGATCGGAGAGCGGAAGCCGCGCGCGGCGGCTTCTGACCAAAGCAGCACGACGTTGATGCCCGTATAGGGCTGGCTGTTGTGTCGCAGCGGTCGCGTGATGTGGCCTGCGATATTCCCGGCCGCCCAAGGTTGGACCCAAGGGCGCACACCGCGTTCGAGCTGCGCGACAATGCGGTCCGTGATGCGGGCGTACAGGTCGCCTCGCACCTTTTCTCCGTTCCTGTTCATTATAATGACCTCCGTTGGGGAGGCCGCGCCCATCGCGCCTCCTCACGGGTCCGCCAACGCCGGGCCCAAGGTCCGCGCACCCACCGGGGTCCCCATTGCGCAAGCGCAATGGGGTGGTCCTTAGGGCCGAAGCAGCGCGAAGGACGGCAAAGCCGTTGCGCGGGCATAGGGTCCGGCGCAGGACCACGGACCGGGAGGAGTCGACGATGGCACGCAGCGCGGGCAGGCGCCCTTTGTTGTCGCGGCGGCACGAAAAAAGGGCCGGTCTGGAGGACCGGCCCATGAGATGGCTGCAGTGGAAGAGGCGCGGGGCCGAGGCCCCGCACTGACGGTTAGTCGAACGCCGACATTTGCGCCTTGGCCGTCTTCCGCCCGACGGTGTCGGTCGTGTTATCGACGGGACGCTCGAAAGGCTTCCAGGTCTCGCCGACGACTTTTTCGTAGGCGGCAACAGTGCCCTCGGCAGCCATGCGAAGGGCGTGAGACTGCACGCCCATGTCAGCGGCGAATTCACGCTTGCGCTGTGCCTGGCTATCGAAGCCGACCGGACCATCGCGGTCCTCATCGCGGCCGTCGTTGGCGAGCTTGGCGGTCGCGTCTCGCGCTTCGGTGACTGCGCGGGTGTAGAACTGGCCGGCGCCATGCGCGGAGCCGACATAAGCGCCGACGATCCGTTGAAGGTGAATTTGCATTGCGCGTTCACTCAGGCCGTCCTTGAGCGCGTCGGCGGTTTCGATGACGAGCCGCTCATGCAGATCGCGGATGCCGTCGCTGTCCAGGATCGCAAGGCCGAAGCTTTCGGAGATGCGCTGCGCCTGTGCCGCGTCGGGGCAGGCGAGCCGGACCATTTCGAGAGTGGTGCCCTTGCGAAGCGGGATGACACGGGCGCTGGCGCGAGAGGAACGAGCAGGTTTGGTCATGGTGAATTCCTTATCTGGTTTCGCCGTCGGCTCGATCCGGCCCCTGCCGGACCTCCCTTCGGGTGCGGTCGCCGAGCGCCGCCGGGATGAGGGCCGCTTCAAGGTCCGGGGACCGCCAGGCGAGCAAGGCCCGGCTGCGGACAAGCAGGGTCCAGCTTGCTGGGGCCCTGCGCCGGACGCGGCCGGGCCTTGCCGAGATCGGCGGTCTCTGGTCGCTTGCGACTTGGCCTTGAAGCGGACCGCCGGCGGCGCAGACCGCAGCAAACCCGAGGGGAGAGCCGACAGGGTCCGGGCGGGTTGCCGAAAACTTGGAAAGGTTCGACCCTGCAGAGCCCAGCTCCGCGCTGTGCTCAAGACGTTCGCCTGAGCGAACCGCAAGGTCAGCTTCGGCCCGGTAGGCCGCAGCGCCGTGCCGCTTCCGCGGACGACAGTCGGCAGGACCGAGACACTCGTCCTTGCGATGTACGCGCTCCGGGTCGTCATGAGGGGGGGCGAGACTCCGGCGCGCATCGAGCCCGCAACGTTTCGATCGCACCATCCTGCCGGGCGAGCTTTCGCGAGACTGTCTCCGGCAGATGGCGGAACTGCACCGGCAGCTTCGCCGCGATCTCCTTCGGTAAGGTCGTCGAGCAGCTTCAGGACCGTGCCGCTCTGGCCGGCATAGACGAGCACTGTGCGTCGGCCGCGAATGGCCTGCGGCCAGCGCTCGCCGGCATAGCCGCGATAGTCGTCATGCGTGCTCGACCAGATGTGCTCGAGCCGCTCGTCGCGCGTCATCGCGCGCACGGGCCGTGACTCGCGCTCGATGATCGCCGCCTTCATCCGATCGGGCGACCGCCGATCGGAAAGATCGCAATAGCCATGGAACCAGCGCCGCTTTCCGTCGATGGCGAGGGCGAAGAAGATGCTGGTGACGCTGCCCGTCATGAATTCGCGCATTGCAAACATATCGCCGCGCATCCAAAGCGGCGGCAGGATGTCGAGCATGTAATCATGCTCGGACTCCGCGATCTCGAACCACTCGCCAGCGAACAGCCGCTGGGCCTCTCCCTCGGCTATGGCGGGGTTGCCGCGATGGCGATTGAACATGCGGTGCATTTCGTGGCGCGTCGCGACGCCTTCAAAGACTTTGCGGACGGACGGTGAAATGTGCATCGGCGGCTCCTCTTGGCCTGGCCGGACTGACAGCGCGTGCAATCCGCCTGATCCTTTCGTCACTTCAGTCCTTCATCACACCTCCTCACCGGCCGCATCGCAGGTCCGGCGGGTCAAGGGCCGCGGAACGCGGGCGAAGCTTCACCCTTGACGCGGCGGCCGGGCGTGCGGCAGCGCCTCATTTCATTTCCCTTTCCTCATTGTTCGACCTCCTTTTTCCTTCCCTCAACGCCGAAGGATCGGAGACCCACTCATGCGGAGGCCTTGGCGCAGCCTGCGCGTCGCTGTCGCGCGCCACATCAAGTGGTCGCCGTCAGGCCTTTAAATCCTCATTCCAGTCGCCCGCGCAGGGTCGCAATCGGTCATACCGCGCACTTGCGTCCGCCGCGATGGCGCGAACACGATCGGCGTAGATGTCGCCTTGCCGATTGTTGTCGGTCGCCGCCACGAGGCAAGCGTTGGCGCGTTTGGCCAAGCCGCGGATGGCACCATCGGTTGCGGGCGACCAACCGCCGCCGGTGCTGACATAAAGAGTGTCGGCACGCGCGGCCTCGATCGCGGCGAGGCTCATCGCATCAATAGCCGCCTCGGTGATGCAGATCCGCTCGGATTCCTCCGACCCAAAGCGAAACAGCTCCTTGGCGCCTTCCGTGGCGAAGCCCCGCCATGCCGGTCCACGCTCCTCCCAGCCTGTGAGCGCTCCAGCAGAATCGATATGCGCAGCCCACATGCTGCCTCGGGGGCCCTCTCGCAACAGGTCGCTAGCGACCGCGTGCTTCACGATGTTTGCCGGCAGCCGGCGCTCGCCGGTGAGATAGCGCCAGGCTGGCGAGCCGGGGCGCGGCCTGAAGCGATGTCCCCACCGCTCTACAATGGAGGCGACGGCCTTGGGCCTTGCCGGGCGCTGCCACGCTGGCGCGCAGGGGACGAAGCCAACCAAATCCGCAACACGATCACATGCCTCGACGAAGCCATCGGCACCGAGATGTTTGGCGAGCGTAAACACGTCCCCTTTCGCCGGCGACAACGGATCGAACCAGCCGCGGCCCTGGTGGATGACGATGATGATGTTGGTGTCGCGGCGGTACTTGATCGCACGCCGGGTACTTTCCTTGAGGTCAACCTTCCAGCCGTCTTTCTCCAAAAGGGCCGCGCAGCCGACCTTTTCGCGCAGCTCTTCGATTGCTCTCTTGTCCATTGTTTGTACCGGCGTCGCGCAGGCGACGACCGGCCCTTTCTTCTGTTGGTCTCACTTGTTCCTGGCCTTGCGGCACATCTCCGACCGGCCGCGAAGCCTGCCGGGCGCAAGGGCGCGCGGACAAGCTGTCGAATTTGTCAGATGGCTGGGCGCGGCGAAGCTTCCCTTGCAGCCGGCATGGCGCCAGCGGCAGCCGGTCACCCGGCTCAATGAGCCGGGCACCAGGGATCGTATTCATGGACGATGGCGTCCTGGTCGCCGTCGTATTCGCTGGAGACCATCACGCCAAACTCGTTCTCACTCTGGAAAAGGATGACAGGCACCATCAGCGTGCGGGCCAGATCGAAGGCGTGGTTCTGAGCGAGGGCGAGATTGTGCGACATTGAAGGCTCCCGTCTTGCGGCGGGGACCATCCCCGCTCGACAGGCGCCGACGTGTTCGGGGGTGGCTGCGGTCACCTCGTAGGCGGAGCCGGAGAGGTCGCACGCTTGCGTAGCGAACCCCTTGCGGGTTGATCGTGGAAGGCCGCACCAGAACCAAGGAACGCCCATTTGAGAGCGGGGTTGGTCCTTCACCAGGAGCATATGAGCCGAAACGCACATGGCTCGTGCCACGGATGCAGTGTCGATCTGTTGACTGCGAGAACAGCCGCCGTTTTATCCGGAGCGAACGTCGACTTGGCCGCCTTGCCGTCGCTCCGCGAAGTTTCCGCTGCCGTTCGATGTCCTCTAGGCCAAAGGCGTCGCTTGCATTTACGGGTTCAGGTCCGATGCTTATGCGCGGGGTTCCGATAGACTCGGCAGTTGGCTTGTTCGGGGACTCGGGCCGCTTCGCGTCAGCGATGGCAGTCCGTAAGGGCGAAGACCCGCTCGCGGGGCTTCAGTGCAGCCCCCAGCCCGGCCCGCAGGGCGACGCCCGCTTTCTTCGCAACCAGAGGCGCACAACAGCGCATATATTTTCCGAGATCGATCGCTGAACACCTCAATGGCTTTCGGTATTAAACTTCTGAATCGAGAAGGCTGATCGATTCGATAAATTAATTGGACGGTGCTTTCGACAGTTGCGATTCTTACGCATGTCCGAACTCACGGTGCCATACCTCGTGCTCCAACGGTGCGATCCGGCCTGCAACATGGCCAGGTTCTATGTCCTCACGATCGAGCCGACTCTGTTCGGTGACACGGCGTTGGTGCGCGAATGGGGCCGCCTCGGCCAACGCGGCCGCCGGCGGATGGATCTGTTTGCGGGGAGGGTCCAGGCCGTCGAAGCGCTCGAGGCGTGGCTCGTCCGTAAAAGGCGCCGTGGTTATGTTCCAAAGGACCCCGCGCCTTGAATGCAACGCCTGACCTAGCATCCTGCTTAAACCGTTGATCTTGGAACTTCTTACAATCCGGAGAGCTGTTTTTCGCATTACGGGAGCAATCCCTGCCGAAAGGCGAGCGCCACAGCGTGCGGGAGGGTCAATGCAGCTAGATTGCGCCTGGCGTTGTCCAGATGAAACTTCACACCTCGCGAGCTAACACCGAGGATCTGGGCAATATCCTGCATCGTTTTGCCATCGGAGATCCAGGCGAGACACTGCCGCTCGCGTTGAGTCAGAGCGCAAACGATCTCGCCTGCTGCCGAGGTGCGTCCAATCCTGGCGCTCACATGCGCATGATAGATGAGACCCACCATTTCCAACATCTCTTGCGAGGCCGCAATGAAACGATCGAGTCCCAGGCTGCGCTCGTCGACCGCAAGCGTAAACGCAGCAAACTGGTTTTGACTCGAGGGAATGCGAACCGTCAGGCCGGTCCTGATCTTGAAACTCAGTGCATCGTCAAACAGACGTCGCTCTTTCGGCGATTTTGCGCTTCGCGCCTCACGGCCATCCCACAGGAATACTCGGCTCGTATTTCGCGGTTCCCGAAGAACGGGATCAATGTTGTGATATCCTTCGCGAAAATAGTGGCTGGTCCAACTCTTGGGATAGGATGAGATCAGATTGGGGCCATTCACGCGCCGACCAAAATAAGCAAACCACCGAAATCCCAATGCATGCGCAGCTCGTTCCGCGATGCGCCGAAAATCATCTTCCGTATAGGCAGAGTGAAGACAATCGACAAATTCGCCGCACGCTCGTTTGACATCCTTCATTGCACCACTTCGTCGTCTTCCTAGCCCTTAGAACGCGAATAACTTTGACGATTCGCGCTACACGTGCAGACCGTGTATTGCGATGATGCGGCAGCTTTGCGGCACGAGGAGTCCCATAAACGCCCTGTCAGAACTGACAGCGTAACGCCGTGACCGCGGCTGCTTTCTTGATCTCGAAGCTGTGATTCGTAAGCTTGAGGTTAAAAATGAAGGTCATTGTGTGCACACGTACGGCGCTCCTGCACGACTCCGAACTGACGCTGGGAATGCACCGCCTACGAGGGCGCGTGTTCAAGGAGCGGCTTGACTGGGAAGTCTCGGTCTCTGACGGACTAGAGATCGATCAGTACGATGCATTCAATCCGACTTATCTGCTGGCGCTTGAGCAGGATGACGTTATCGGTTGCGTGCGCCTACTCCCCACCACCGGGTGCAACATGCTTGCCGATACGTTCCCGATGCTGCTGGATGGCAATGCGGCGCCAAACACTAGCAGGATCTGGGAGAGCTCGCGCTTTTGCGTTGACACCAAGCTTGCGGAGGCAACAGCAGAGAATGGTTTGCGCAAAGCGACGTTCCTGCTGTTAGCAGCAATGATCGAATGGGGCCTGCAGCACCATCTCCGGGCCATCGCAACCGTCACTGATCTTCGCATGGAACGCATTCTGCGTCGGGCCGGATGGCACCTCGACCGCCTCGGCGCGCCTCGTCAAATCGGAGTGACCAAGGCGGTGGCTGGCTTGTTGCCGATCACCGAGGACGCTCTCGGCGCGATCCGCGCGGCCGGGCAAATCTCAGGGCGGGCAATTGCTGCGCCGTCAAGCCTGTCACTCGCGGCTTAGCATCGAACGTCCCTCAACACCTGTCAAAAGAAGGCTCTCACCATGGATCCCGCTGCATTCACGGCACTGCTCGAACGATGCGCGCCGAGGGCAATGGTCCAGCCGCTGACCGCTATCGTGCGGCAGGCGAGCTCCTTCGAGCCGCTGCTCATCACGATTGAAGGGCGCAAACCGGTTCCGATTCAGGCTACCGATCGTGACGAAGCCATCCGGCTCACGACAGAAGCCATCGCCACCGGCCAGAAGGTCCGAACGGGTCTCGCTCAACTTGATGCCGAGGAAACAAAGAAGGCCGGGCTGACAGCGGCCACGACCTTCGATGCATGCCAGCACGTAGCTGGCCTTGGCAGATTGTTCGACGCGCGACTTGATGCGTCGAGCATAAAGGGGACAGACCGCGATCAAGCAATCGCGCACGTCGTCGCAAGTTTCGCGGTTCCAAGACGAGCGCCCGAGTCTCCCATCCAGCCAATGGCAACTGCCGATAGTGATCGCGCCAGCGGTGATACGAGGATCAACCCACCCGCACGATCTGAGAGCGAGCCCCCACGCTGGGACGTCTATCGCTCAGGACTAGGTACGTCTGCCTTCGTCTATAAACGATGAGCAATGTCGTTTTCTCGCTCAACTCACTCCCGCAGTCCAGGCAGTCGCCTTCTGCATCGTCAATAGGAGCCGTGTCATGACTTCACCTCTTAAACACTCCGCTGCCCTCCTTTGCATGGGAGCCGTCCTCAGCATCGCGTTGGTCGAGCCGGCACTGGCGCAGACCGCGAATATCGAGGGCGTGCTGCAGAACATCGTCAACATGCTGACTGGCAACGTCGCTCGCCTTCTGGCGACGCTGGCCGTCATCATCGTCGGCATCGCCTGGATGTTCGGCTACCTCGATCTGCGCAAGGCCGCCTATGTCGTGCTCGGCGTCGCGATTACGTTTGGCGCCTCTGAGGTGGTCTCAACGCTGACCGGCGGTCGCTGATGGCTGAGGCCGCGCCTCTCACTGAGGACACCTTGTTCCTCGCCTGCACGCGGCCCGCCATGGTCGCCGGCGTGACGATGGAAGCTATGGCGCTCAACGTGATGTTCTCCTGCATCATGTTCCTGGTCGCTGGAAGCATCGTCTACGGCCTGGTCGCGATTCCGATCCATGGGCTTTGCCGGATCATCTGCCGCCATGACCCCAACATGTTTCGGATTCTGCTGGCCTGGATCGAAACCCGCGGGCGCGCGCGCAATGCCGCATTCTGGGGCGGCTCGTCCTGCACGCCACTCAAGCTGGTCCGGAGATATCGAACAAAGGAGCTCGGCTATGCGCAATAGGGCGCTTAAAAACCGGGAGATCGAGCCCGATGTCTATATGCCATTCGGCCGGCATGTCACGGGCACGGTGATCAGTCTGACAACCCGAGCCCTGCTGACGGTGATCCGGATCGACGGTACCTCGTTCGAGACTGCCGAGATCGCGGATCTGAATGATCTTCACGGTAAGCTAAATCTCACGCTGCGCAATGTTGCAGATCCGCAGCTCGCGATTTGGAGCCACCTGGTGCGCCGCCGGACGTCGGTGTATCCCGACGGCACCTTTCGATCGGCCTTCTCAGCGGCGCTCGACGCTCAATATCGCCAACAACTCTGCAAGGAAGCGCTGTTTCGCAACGATCTCTATCTGACTCTGGTTTGTCATCCCGGCCGAGCGGCTACCGATACGGCCGCCGCTTTCTTTCGGCGGCTCGGCCGAAGCGCTGCGAATGCCGCCGAGGTGGACAGCAGAGCGCTGAAACGGTTGGACGACGCAACGCGAGATATCGTCGCGGCACTCGACCGTTACGGCGCCCGTGCGGTTGGATTGTTCGAGCGCGACGGCATCACCTTCTCGGAACCAATGGAGTTGCTCCATGCACTCGCCTCCGGTGAATGGATGGCGATGCCATTGCTGAAAGGGCCTATTGGCCCGGCACTCTATTCAAACCGCGTCATCTTCGGCCGCGAGGCCCTCGAGATCCGCAGGCCGGGCGGGTCGCGCTTCGCTGGCATGTTCGGGCTGAAGGAATATCCCGCCTCCACCCGGCCGGGCCTGTTGAACGCGCTCCTTTCCGCGCCGTTTGAGCTCATCGTCACACAAACATTCGCGTTTTTGGCGAAAGCTGACGCCAAGACGGTTCTGACCCGCAAACAGAACCAATTAGTCTCGGCCCAGGATCCGGCCGCCTCGCAGATCGACGAGCTCTCTGACGCGCTCGACGATCTCGAATCCAACCGGTTCGTGCTCGGAGACCATCACCTCTCGCTGCTGGTCTACGCCGATGCACCGTCGCAGCTGCAGGAACACATGAGCGTGGCACGGCGTGCACTGGCCGATGCGGGTGCGGTGGTCGCCCGGGAAGATCTTGGACTTGAAGCGGCCTACTGGGCGCAACTTCCTGGTCTGTTCAAATACCGCGCTCGCACGGGGGCGATCAACTCACGAAATTTCGCGGCATTGTCGCCGTTCCATACCTATCCGACCGGACAGCCCGCGGGCAACCATTGGGGACCGGCGGTTGCGATGCTCAAGACCGCGTCTGGCTCGCCCCTCTATTTCTCCTTTCATCATGGCGACCTCGGTAACACCTTCATCTGTGGCCCCTCGGGGTCCGGCAAGACCGTCGTGCAGAACTTCCTGCTGTCGCAGGCGGAGCGACTTGGTGCGTCCTACGTTTTCTTCGACAAGGACCGGGGGACCGAGATTTTCGTGCGCGCCGCCGGTGGCACGTATCTGACGCTCCACAACGGCGCCCCGACCGGGTGCGCGCCGCTCAAGGCGCTGGAGCTGACGCCGGCGAATCTTTCCTTCCTGGGCGAACTGGTTCGGAAACTCGTTACGCCGGACGACCGGCCGCTGACCGTGATCGAGGAGGAGCGTATCGATTCTGGACTGCGAGCGCTCGGTCAATTGCGGCAGGCGGAACGCTCGTTCGGCACGCTCCGGGCTTTTCTCGGCCAGCAAGACCGCGAGGGGATCGGTGCGCGGCTGGAGCGATGGTGCCGGGGCGCGCCTTTCGGGTGGGTGCTCGACGGTGATCAAGATGCGATCGGTCTCGACGCCCGGTTCATTGGTTTTGACATGACCGATCTCCTAGATCACCCGACCGTTCGCACGCCACTCATGATGTATCTGTTTCACCGAGTCGAGCGGCTGATCGACGGCCGGCGCCTGATCATCGATATTGACGAGTTCTGGAAGGCGCTCGGAGACGAGGCGTTCCGTGATCTCGCCAACAACAAGCTGAAAACCATCCGCAAGCAGAATGGCGTCATGGTGTTCGGAACGCAGTCGCCGCGCGACGCGCTGGCCTCGCCGATCGCGCACACCATTGTCGAGCAATGCCCGACCCAAATCTTCCTGCCAAACGCGCGGGGAACACGCTCGGACTATGTCGATGGCTTCCATCTGACCGACACGGAATTCCGCCTGATCAAGGAGGAGCTAGCTCCTGAAAGCCGGCGCTTCTTGGTCAAGCAAGGCCACAACTCGGTGGCGGCGGAACTCGACCTTGGCGGTTTCGACGATGCGCTCGCCGTCTTGTCGGGACGCACCGAAACCGTCGAGCTCCTCGACCGCATTCGCAAGCAGGTCGGCGACGACCCCGCTCAATGGCTGCCGGTGTTTCACGCGGAGCGGAGGAAAGCCCAATGATTGTTCATCGCATCCCAATTCTTCTCGCCTCCCTGTCTGCCGTCACTCTCTTGATGCCCAGACCCGCAGCGGCTGAGATCGTATTCGATCCAAGTGTGTATGCGCGGCAGTTTGAGCAACTGGCCGAATTGAAGAAGCAGGTCGATACCCTGACGTCGCAGCTCAAGGTCGCGCAGGATCAGTTGAATCAAGCCAAGCAGCTCTATGACAGCTTCAACAAGCGAACGAATGCCAACGATATTGGCGCGCTCTTGAACACGCCACAGTTCCGGAAAGTTCTGCCACAACAGTTCTCGGACATCGAACGCCTTGTCGCGGGGCAGGGTGGCGGCAACTTCGCGGACGCTATCAACCATTATCTTGCGCAGAACCGCGCTTATACCGGCAACAGCGGCAACTCGTACTACCAGAGCGAACTCGACCGGATCGCCCGGCAGACCGGGGCGAAGCACTCCATGGGCCAGGCGGTGTACGACGCTGCCTCGCAGCGCGTCGACGCACTCGAGGAGCTCAGAGCTCGGATCAGCTCGGCGACCGACGCCAAGGAGATCCTCGATCTCTCAGCGCGGCTGCAGGCCGAGCAGGCGCTGCTGCAGAACGACGTGCTTCGGATGCAGGGTCTAGCAATGATCCAGCAGGCCCGCATGGATATGGACGGTCAGCGGGAACGAGAGAAACAGCGCCAACTGGTCGATGAAATGAAGGCGGCGCTGCAATGAGAATAGCGACTTCCATTCTGCTGGTTACCGTCGCCACGGCTCTTACCGGCTGCAACGAGGCTAGCAACACTCAGCCGACGAACACGGTCGGCTGGTTTTTGGATCATCGGGAAGAGCTTGCAATCGCTCTCAAGGCGTGCCGCGACGATCCTGGTGCGCTCGGGAAGACGCCGAATTGCATCAACGCAAATGAGGCCCGCAATAAGATCACCATCCAAGAGATGAAAGACGCCCTCAAGTAAGGACCGCCGCGATGGCCATAAACGTCTTCGACAGTTTCCTCAAGGAATTCGAACAGCCGATCACGACGTTCGTGTCGACCTCGGTATCGAATCTCGCGTCCTACGTTGATGGTCCACTCCGTATGGCCGTGATGCTCTATGTCATTCTCTACGGCTTCGCGGTGATGCGGGGCGCGATCACTGAGCCGATCATGGAATTCGCCTGGCGCGCGATGCGGATCGTAGTCGTGGTGCTACTAGCAACCAACGCGAGCGCGTTCCAACACTACGTCACGGGATTGTTCTTCGAGTCTTTGCCGAAGGAGATCGGCAATGCGCTGGCGGGTTCTGGACTGAATACCAGTTCCGGAGCGCCGTTTGATCAACTCCTTTCAAAAGGAATTGACGTCGCTAACAAGATCTATGAGCAGGCTGGCCTGACCAATATCGCGCCTGCACTGATCGCGGCCATTCTACTGGTTTTTGTGGCCGTCGGGTCGTTCCTGCAATTTGCCATTCTGCTCTACGCCAAAGTGGGACTTGGCGTCGTGATCGCGCTTGGACCGATCTTCATTGCTCTGGGACTCTTTGAGGCGACGCGCCCGTTTACAGAAGCCTGGCTTCGGCAGCTCGCGAACTTCGTGATCCTCCTGGTCCTGGTCGTCGCGCTGGTCGGGTTGATGCTGTCCACTGTCAGCGGCTTCATCGACAGGTTTGGAGCCAACGCAGGAACGGCGGGCGAGATGGTGGTCGCCGCGGTCGCCATCAGTGCCGTGCTCGGTCTGTCCGGATATATCGCGCTTCAACTGCCGACAATCGCAGGCGGTCTCGCCGGTGGTGGGGCATCGCTCGCAAGCCGGCTGGTCACAAACCCACTGATTGCCAACGCCACGGCTGCGGCAGGAGGGGCCTATGCCGGCGCGCGCTGGTCGGCCAGCCGCGGTCTCGCCGCAGTACGGGCTAGCCGCCAGGGCGGCAGCATCCGGCGTGTCCAATCCCAGGGGACCTCGACAACGTAAGCGAAGATCGCCGGGATCAGGCGACGATAAAGACAGGGGCATCAGAACGATGTGGCGTCGACTATTCATTATTTGCGTCATCGCATGGCAGCTTGGCGGTTGCGCGAACTGGTCAAAGGGGCCGCCCTCCTGCGATGGCCTGGCTCGGCGGCCGCTTAATCGCTCGTTGTGGGATTGGGAGTCCGGCGCACCATCCGCGACACCTGAGCCGCAAGCTTCGCCATCCGCACCCATCATCCGGAAGGGCGAGGGCAACTCGTCCGCACCGTCGACCCATCTCGCCCCGTCCGGCCGCTGGGCGGACATCGCGGCCTCTTACCGCTCTTGCGGCAAGGAGGCGTGAGATGGTCGGACATGATGACCTGAAGAGCTATTTCGAGAATGCGCGGCGATGGGAGCAGGATCTGCTTCTGTCGGCCCATCGCTCGCGGCGAACAGCATGGATGATTGCCGCGGGCGCCTGCGTCTTGGCGGTTGCCTCGGTCGGCGCGGTCGCAGCGCTGGCGCCCCTAAAAACCGTCGAGCCGTTCGTCATCCGGGTCGACAATGCCACCGGCATTGTCGACACCGTCTCGGCCCTCAATTCGACGCCCGCACGCTACGACGAGGCCGTCACCAAATATTTCCTTGGACGCTACGTCCGCGCGCGGGAGGGTTACAGCTACCCGGAAGCCGAAACCAATTTCCGCACGATCTCGCTGCTCTCGGGGCAGGGCGAACAGGCCCGCTTTGCGGCCTGGTACCGCGGCTCCAATCCCGAAAGTCCCCAGGTCGTTCAAGGCCGTTTCGGGGTCGCGACGGTGCGTATCAAGGCGATTTCGCTGCTCGCCGACAACGTCGCGTCTGTGCGGTTCATGAAAGAGAGCCGCAAGGGCGAGGAGACCCATGTGACCCACTGGGTCTCGACCCTGACCTTCTCTTACGCCAACGCGCCGATGTCCTCCGCCGACCGCCTGATCAATCCTCTCGGGTTCCTGGTTTCGGAATATCGCGCCGATCCGGAGGTCGTGCCATGAAACGTTTCGTGCTTCTGATCACTTTAGGCCTCGGATTCGCGGGGCCTGTGCTCGCTCTGCAGCAGCCGGCACCGGGTCAGCACGATGCGCGCGTGCGCACCGTGACCTACGACCCAACGAATGTTGTCCGCCTCAACGGCGTGATCCGCGCCTCGACCCAGGTCGTCTTTGCCGATGACGAGGAGATCGCGCATGTCGCGATTGGGGACGCGATCGCATGGGAAGTTGCACCGGCGGGTTCGATCCTGTTCCTCAAGCCCCGCGAAAAACACCCGCCGACCAATCTGCAGGTCGTCACCACCCGGCCGGATGGGCGCAAGCGCTCCTATCAGTTCGAGTTGTCGATCGCCGAGACGACGCTGGCCGACAGCTACTTCGTTGTCCGCTTTGCCTACCCGGGCGACGAGCTCGAGCGCCGGCGCATCGAGGCGGCGACGCGCGGCGCCGAGCGGGAAGGCGCGCTGATCGATCAGACGTTTGAGCTGCATCATGCCTACGGCGCACGGAACTGGCGCTTTTCGGCCCAGGGCTCGACTGATCTCGAACCCGAAGCCGTTTTCGATGACGGCAAGGAAACCACCTTCCGCTTCGCTGGCAATCGGGAGATCCCGGCGATCTACCTGATCAACTCGGACGGCTCTGAAAGTCTCGTCCCTAAGGACGTGCGCGGCGAGCTCGTGGTGGTCCACGCCACCGCCCGCGAGTTTCGGCTGCGCAAGGGCGACATCGTGCTCTGCATCTTCAACGAAGGGTTCGATGCTGTCGGCGTCAATCCCGGCACCAACACCACGAGCCCCTCGATCGAGCGAAAGGCGAAGAGGCCATCTCCGACCCTCAAGGCACGATAGGCGGACAACATGACCGAGCATGAGAATGAGACGCTTGCCGGCGAACGTGGCATTACGCCGGTCGGAGGAGGGGACAATGGCCGAACGGCGATGCTCAAGCGTGGCTTCGGCGCGCTCGCGCTCACCGCATTCGCATTTCTGATCATCTGGGGAACCTGGAAAAGCGACAAGCCGGTCGGCGAGTCCGCCCGCAAGCTCATGATCCGCCAAGCAGCCGCCTTTGAGCCCGCCGCGGAACCACCTGCCGCGCCCATGACCACGGCATCCATTCCGGTCCCACCTATCTCAGCCACGCCGGCGGCCCCCGCGCCAGCTCCGGACCAGATGCTCGAAAGCGCGCGGCGCGCACCGGTGCTGGCCTATAATCGGCCGGTCGCGTCGGGACGACCGGCCCCTAACGCGACCGGTGGCGTCCCCGTTGATCCCTATGATTTTGGGCGGGCCGAGCCACGCAATGAGCTTGCCGACAAGCTCAAACCCACGCCGATCGAGGGCGTGCGGGCGGTGCGGCTGCCCAATCGCAATCTTCTGGTTACCCAGGGCACTGCAATCCCTTGCGTCCTTGAGACCGCAATGTCGTCCGATGTGGCGGGGTTCGTCTCCTGCGTCGTGTTGCGCGACGTGATGTCGGATTCGGGCAACGTGGTGCTGATGGAAAAGGGCACGCAAGTGGTCGGGGAATATCGTGGCAATGTCCGACGCGGCTCCAAACGGATGTTCGTGCTATGGGCTCGCGCCAAGACGCCGACAGGCGTCATCGTGGCGCTAGCCTCGCCCGCCACGGATGCGCTAGGCCGGGCTGGGTTCGACGGCGACATCGATACACACTTTTGGGAGCGCTTCGGCTCGGCGCTGTTGTTGTCGATCGTCGGCGATGCCTCTTCGATCGGGCGCCAGCAATTGCAAGACGGCTCGATCCAGATCAACAACACGGCCGGCGCGACCAACACCGCCGCCGGCATCGCCGTCGAGCAGTCAATCAACATCCCGCCGACGCTGAGCAAGAACCAGGGCGAGCTCGTGAATATCTTTGTCGCGCGCGACCTCGATTTCTCATCGGTCTACCAACTCAAACGGATCGAAAGCCGCACCCAGATTCTCGACCGCACCCTCCCCGGAGGCATCGTCGGGCCGGCAGTGGTGACCAAATGAGGCCAGTCGCATCCATCGAACGCGATGGCGGGCGGTTGGTGCTGGCGCGCTACCTCGAGCCGTTGGCGCCATACCTTTCCGACAACACCCTCACTGAAATCGTCGTCAACCGCCCGGGCGAGGTTTTCGTGGAAGGGCCAGACGGTTGGGCACGGCACGAGGTAGCGGCCCTCACCCAGGCTTACCTTTCACATCTTGCAACGGCAGCCGCCAGTCACACTCGTCAGGACATAGGGCCGGAATACCCGGTGGTATCGACCAGCCTGATCGGCGAGGAGCGCTGTCAAATCGTCGTGCCGCCCGCTGTCCCAGCGGATACGATCAGCCTGACGATCCGCAAGCCCTCAACACTGACCATGGACCTGAGCGCGCTTGAGCGGGCAGAGCTGTTTGATGAGGTCCGCCCCGCCAACGACGAGCTGGCCGCCGACGAGCATCAACTGCTCGCCCTCAAGGAAGCCGGTCAGTGGCGCGAATTCCTTGAGCTCGCGGTCCGCACCCGCCGCAATATCCTGATCTCGGGGGCGACCGGGTCCGGCAAGACCACTCTGTCCAAGGCGCTGATTGCTGCTATCCCGGCCCAAGAACGGCTCATCACCATTGAAGACACCGCTGAGCTGGTTATCCCGCATCAGAATTGCGTCCGGCTGCTTTATGCCAAGGACGGGCAGGGCGTGGCCAAGATCGGCCCGCGCGAGCTCCTGGAATCGTCGTTGCGGATGCGGCCCGACCGCATACTGCTGCAGGAGCTGCGCGACGGCACCGCCTTCTTTTATCTCAGAAATGTGAATTCGGGGCATCCGGGATCGATCACGACGGTTCATGCCGACAGCGCCCGCCTTGCCTTTGAACAGATGACCTTATTGGTCAAGGAAAGTGATGAGGGACGCGACCTCCACCGCGACGATATCCGTTCCCTCTTGCTGCATCTCGTCGACGTCGTGGTCCAGATGCAGAAGCGCAATGGCCGCTACCGCATTTCGGAAATCTACTATGACCCCGTTCGCAAACGCGACCACGCCCGCTAAGGCCGCCTTTGGCACGGCACTGACGCTCGGGGCCGGCGCAGTCTTCTTGCTGGTCGCCTCGAACGTTCTGCTGCTTGGGCTCAGGCTTCACGATGGCGGCTTTCACTGGTCAGAGATCGCGACAGGCTGGCTGCGTTATGGAGCCGATCCGCGTTTCGACCGCTGGCTGACGCTGTCGACCCTCGCTGGCTTGATTGTAGTCTTTGGCCTGCTCGGCACCATCCTGCGGCAACGTCCACTTCCCCTTCACGGCAAGGCCCGTTTCGCCTCCGAGCGCGAGATCAAGGCCGTCGGCCTGCGATCCAAGGACGGTCTGCTACTCGGCCGCAAGGATGGGAAAATGCTCTGCTTCGGCGGATCGGAGCACGTCCTCCTTTATGCCCCAACGCGCGCCGGGAAGGGTGTCGGCTATGTCATTCCGAACTTGCTGAACTGGCCGGATTCGGTTGTTGCGCTGGATGTGAAGAAGGAGAACTGGGATCGCTCGGCCGGCTTTCGCGCCAGCCACGGGCAGGAGGTCCATCTGTTCGACCCGCTCGACGAGAACGGCCGCACCGCCCGCTATAATCCGCTGGGCTATGTGCGCAGCGATCCAGCCGACCTCTACGACGATCTGCAGCGGATTGCGGTGATGCTGTTTCCGGCCGAGAGCCGCGGGGATCCGTTCTGGTTTGAGGCGGCGCGTTCATCCTTTGTGGCAATCGGCGGCTATATCGCGGAAACGCCGGGCTTGCCATTGACGATTGGCGAAATCCTACGCCAGTTGTCGGCGACCCAGGATCTGAAATCCCATTTCGACAAGGTCATTGCCAACCGCAAAGCCGGCCCTTCCCCGCTATCGGGGCACTGCATCACGGCCCTGAACGATTTCCTCGCTGCTTCCGAGAACACCTTGAATTCCGTCCGCAAGACAGTGACGGCACGGCTCGGCCTCTGGCTCAATCCCCGCATCGATGCCGCAACCTCGACCAATGATTTTGACCTGCGCAAGCTACGCCAAGAGCCCATGTCGATTTATCTCGGGGTGACGCCCGACAATCTCGACCGGATGGCACCGCTTCTGAATCTGTTTTTCCAGCAGGTAGTCGACCTCAACACCCGGGAACTGCCGGAGCAAAACCCCAAGCTCACTCGTAAGGTGCTGCTGTTGCTCGACGAATTCCCAGCGCTGGGCAATGTCAATGTATTGGCAAAGTCGGTGGCCTTCATCGCCGGATACGGCATCCGTCTTCTCACGGTGGTCCAAAGCCCGGCCCAGTTGCGCGCGATCTACGGGATTGATGCTGCCCGCAATTTCATGACCAACCACGCCGTGGAGGTCGTGTTTGCGCCGAAGGAGCAGGACGTGGCGAATGAGCTCTCGGAGCGCATCGGATATGAGACGGTGAACGCGCGTAGTCGCAGCGGGCCAAAGGGGCTTGCGATGCGAGCAATCAGCGAGACGGTATCAGAGCATCGTCGCGCTCTGATGCTGCCGCAAGAGCTCAAGCTTCTTCCAAAATCCAAGGCCTTCATTCTTGGTACTGGCATTCCGCCCATCATCGCCGACAAGATTATCTATTACGAGGACAAAGCGTTCCTCCAGCGATTGCTGCCGGCGCCAGTCCCAGAGCTGCCCAAGGGACGCTCGAACACACTGCTCGACGCCGAAATCAAGGAGCTGCGGTCAGAGATTGCGGAGCTGCGAATGGTGTTGCGGGCGCGGCCCATGACAGACGAGGAGGTGGCCGATCCCGCCACGATTCCCGCAAACGCCAGTTTCGATTTCGGGGATGTGGATGTCGACCTAGAAGGCCTCTCCGAAGCCGACATGAAAGCCTGGGTGCTGAGCTACATCGACGCCCAAGCCATCCCGCCGGCGCGACGGCCCGGCCGCAAGCGGAATGAGCAGCAGCATGAACGACACACGTGACAGCAACGAGTTCAGCCTCGAACGGCAAAGTCGTGCCGCGGACGCTTCCAACAGAAAGGGGAGCGACCACTCCGGAAGCAAGGCCGCCACCGACAAGTCTTCCCCCACGGAACCTCTGAACAATGCTCTCCCGGATCGCATCCGGCGCAAATATTACGTCGTCGCAAGTGAATCCGAAAAGGATGGCTCTGCCCGCGAAGCGCGGCTCTATGCCGATGAGCGGAAAGAGTACCTCGCGTTCAAGGCCACTGACGATCGCCTGGTCACCCGCATAGCTGCCGCCGAGGTGATCAGGGATATGGTCAGCGTGGCACAACATCGCCAGTGGGAGGCACTTCACGTTCGAGGTTCCTTCGAGTTCCGGCGCGAGGCCTGGCTCGAGGCTGGCGCACGCGGGATGGACGTGAAGGGCTATCAACCAAGCGAGCTTGATGGCCAGGCGCTGGCTGACCGAAGAGTCGCATGGGATCGAGCCCACGCCCGGACCAAAGATGTGGAGGCTCGCTGGATCTCCGACAGGTCAACCCGGGCCGATAGGCTCGATTACGACAAGGGCGTTTCCGGACGTCTGATGGAGGTCGGTATTGGCCCCTACCGCAACCGCGCCGACGCGGAGCCGTCGACCTATGTAGCCATCGAGCTGGACGATGGCCGGCGACATCAGGTGTGGGGCGTCGGCATTGTAACGGACGTCGCAGATAGCGGCGCCAGGCCTGGCGACCGCATCTCTCTGCGCAGGGACGGCGTCGAACCCGTCATCAGGGCGATCAAGTCCATAGACGCCGCCACGGGAATCGCCGGCATTGAGCGGCGCCAGATGTGGCGCAACATGTGGAATGTGACGGTGGAGGCACGCCGTGCAGACCGGCCGGCGGCTGCGCATGATTCCGACCTGCTCGCGGCCAAATCCCAGCTTGTCGTCATCAACAAGCTGGTCGAGCGCGCTCTGCCGAACGACGAGAATGCTCGCCAGAACATTATGGCCTTCGCCAAGGAGCGCATCGCTCGTCATCTTGAGAACGGACATTCGTTTGTGCGGGCGACAGTCAGGGAGCCCGTCCGTGACCGCCATGAACAACCCGGACACGATAAGGAAGGCGCTCGTCAAACCCAGAGCGGTGAACGCATGAGACGGCAAGAGCGAGAGCACTGAATGTGGAGGCTCGTCCACTCGACCATCTTCGAACCTTAAGCGCCTGGACCCTCGGCGGCCGTCGACGCGAATTATAGAGCACGGGAATCATAATCCTGGGGTCGGGGGTTCGAGTCCCTCCCCAGCTACCAAGCGATTTCAATAGCTTAGCTGTAAGGCCGGTCTACGTAAAGTTGGTTGTACCACAATTGGTACCACTCTTCAGATCGATGAGTGGAAGGGTGCTTTTTCACTGCGACAGCTCGAGCCCTCCATCTCAAAATCTCCCCGGCCTTCAGAGATTGGTTTGTGAGAAGCGCCGCTCCGGGCAGAGAGGCAGGTAGCGAAGCGGTCCCGGTTGTTTGGCAACGATGATGTACGTGGGTGGGTACCTTCTCCTACCCTGCGATCAGATTTCAGCACTCGGTTAGGTTGCGGTTTATTCATATGGTTGCTAATATATGCATGAGCCTTGGAGAGTGCAGACATGGCGCAAGAGACCGGCTGGCCCGGGCTTATCGACCAAATTGAGATTGACGAGTCGGCCGCGATCGCAGTCGAGCAGATCGATGACGAGATCACTGTCGCGATCGCAAGCGCTGTTGGCGTCCATTTCCAGCTGACGGCTAAGCAGGCGCTCAGGCTCTCCCGGGCTTTGGCTGTCGCAGCGGAGAATGCAGCGAAATTCCCTGTATCAAATGGAAAGTAGCCGTCGCATCTGGCAAGCCCGAGCTCAACGAGGCGGCGGATCGCCTCAGGGCGCCCTGGAAGATCCTCTTGCTTGCGACGCCAAGCGTCGAGCGACTTCAAAGCATCGGATATCATCTCTCCGCCGCTCGTTTGCTGTCGGATCTCCCCGGGTCGTGATCCGAAAGTAGGGGATTGCCGGCGGCGGATGCAGGCGGCGGCCGCTTGCCGCTTGACCTGTAGAGTCTCGGGGTTCTAATTTTGTTCACGTGATTCATTGGAGCGGCCGCGGCCGCCACGCAGGGTGTTCGCAGGTGCTGACCTGATCACCGCGCGGGGGTTCCGGGCCGCGAGAACTTGCCGACAGCCGTCGGTTGAGAAGAATGCACGAGATCATCTGTCCCCACTGCGACAAAGCGTTCAAAGTCGACGAATCCGGTTATGCCGAGATTCTGAAGCAGGTGCGCGACAAGGATTTCGACAGGCAAATCCACGAACGGCTGGAACTTGCCGAGCGCGACAAGCACGCTGCGGTCGAACTGGCCAAGGCACAGGTGGGTAACGATCTCCAGAAGACCGCGGCCGCCAAGGATGTCCAAATCTTGGAGCTGAAGGCGAAACTTGAGGCGAGCGAGGTCGCACAAAAGCTTGCCGTCACCGCCGCGCTCACTGTCGTTGAGAAAGAGCGTGACATGCTGGCGAACGCCCTTGCCCAGGCTGAGCGCGAAAAGAAAGCCGCCTCGGAGCTTGCGGAGGCGTTGCTGGCCAGCGAGCAGCAAAAGATCTCTGCTGCCAAGGATAGGGAAATCCAAGAGCTGAAAGCCAAGCTTCAGGCCGTGGAGCTCGAGAAGAAGCTCGCTGTCACCGAAGCGCTTAGTGCGATAGAGAAAGAGCGCGACGAGCTGAAAAGCGGCATCAAGCAGGTGCGGCTGGAAAAGCAGCTTTCTGAGCAGTCGCTCAAGGACAGATACGAAACGCAAATCAAAGATCGCGATGACGCGATCGAGCGTCTCAAGGACATGAAGGCCCGCCTGTCGACCAAAATGGTCGGCGAGACCCTCGAGCAGCATTGCGAGATCGAGTTCAACCGGGTGCGCTCCATGGCCTTCCCCCGGGCATATTTCGAGAAGGATAACGACGCGCGTACCGGCTCCAAGGGCGACTACATTTTTCGGGACTCGGATGAGGCCGGTACCGAGATCATCTCGATCATGTTCGAGATGAAGAACGAAAGCGACAGGACCGCAACAAAAAGCAGGAACGAGGATTTTCTAAAGGAACTCGATCGCGACCGGACCGAGAAGGGCTGCGAGTACGCCGTCTTGGTATCGTTGCTTGAACCCGACAGCGAGCTCTACAACGCGGGTATCGTCGACGTCTTTCACCGCTATCCCAAAATGTACGTGATACGCCCGCAGTTCTTTCTGCCGATGATCACGCTGTTGCGGAATGCCGCCATCAACTCGGTGAAATACAAGACGGAACTGGCCCTCGTAAAGGCGCAGAACATCGACATCACCCAGTTCGAAAACCAGCTAGAGACGTTCAAGAACGCATTCTCGAAGAACTACGATCTTGCGTCCAGGCACTTCCAGACGGCGATCAACGAGATCGACAAATCCATCGACCATCTGCAGAAAACCAAAGATGCTTTGATCGGGGCGGATCGCAACCTGCGCCTCGCAAACGACAAAGCCCAGGATGTCACGATCAAGAAGCTAACCCGCGGCAACTCGACGATGGCGGCCAAATTTGCGGAGCTGAACAGTCAGGCGGCGGAATAAATTGGGTTGGTGCAGAGGCCTTTATTCTCAGGCTTGATGTTTCCTTCGGGCGACCCCTTGCCTTGATGGCCTGCCTTGAATGCGTTCATCGGTGGTGAGCAGCCTTTAAATCGGCTCTCAACCTTAGCTCAACCGGTAACGGACGCTGCTGCCTCGAAACGCTCCCGGGTGGATGCGGCGAGCCTTCCTAAACCGAAGTGTTCCTGCATTCTACGAATGATGTCTTCGACGTCCTCCAAGCCTTCATTTCGGAGTTCAGCGGCCAAGCCGGCCAACTCGGGCAGCGGGATGTCGCCATGATCGCGTCCCTCCGAAACTCGATACGGGACGATGTTGCCGGCGGTCGCATCCTGCCGCCATCCACATGTCGACTACGTGACACTCATCACATCCTGTAATCTCGGCGTCGGGTATCCCATCGGCTACGGGCTCAGGTTGGTCCTCACCGAGAGATTAAAGGGAACGACGATGCGCGATATTCGTGATCGGAATTCAATCAAACTGAATGACGAGAAGCGCGAGCTGACAATTGCAGAGCTCGACAGGATCGCTGGTGCTGGCGGCTACAGCGAGGCCGACCAAGCGCTGTCCTCCCTGATAAAGAGCCTTCACGACGCCAGAAACTCCAACATCGGAAAGATCTGAGAAGAAGGGATTTCCGCGTTGAGACCGGCTCAGTTGACGGCCTCTCTCATTTCGAAATGTCGCTTATTGGCCCATCAGCGAAGGTTGCGGCGGGCACGTCAGCGGCCGAGGCCAGACCGGACATGGTGCCAACACGGCCAAATAGACGTCAATGACCCTGAGCCGACATTCTCTTCTGGACCAGCCCCGCTGGATCTGATCCAGCGGAGCCTGTAGAGGTTACTACGGTACTTTACGGTCCATCTCAGGTCGTAGGACGACACTTTCCTGTGCCGTCGCTTCGTTGCGTGAGCCAATGAACACGGCCGGTTGTGCGCTTCGGTTGACAGCAACGTGCAGCATGTTTGCGGGAATGAAGATGTAATCCCCCGGACGCACGGTGTCGCGATGCTGAAGTTGGTCGCCGGTCCACAATTCCATCTCATCGCCGCTGAGCATGTAGAGCGCGGTTTCGTGACACTCGTGCACATGCGCCCGCGTTCGCTGCCCGGCCGGAAGCGTGATCATCCCGAGCCAGAGCGATTGTGAGCCCACTGTTTCTGCACTCACTCCGGGCTTGTAATCGCTGCCTTGCTCTGCGCGGTAGCCTGCGCCACTTTTGACGACCGAGGCTTTCTGCGCTGCAGCAATCGCATTGCTGTTGCTTTGTGTGGCTTCGAGGACCGTCATCGAACCCTCCTTTGGTGAACAGATCCACGCGCGTAAATTCCGTCATCAGCTCCCGAAAAGTCTTGAACGCCGGGCCGAAATGTTCCGAAAGTTTGCAAAACCAGCTAGTCTTGCGGCATGTCTACAGATTTCGCCTTCGGCCCGTTTGCTATTGATCTGCAACGAGGAGCCCTTTTTCGAGAGGGCCGGCCTGTAGCAATCAGCAGCAAGGGTTTTCGGTTGCTTGAGGCGCTGCTTGGCTCACCCGGTCGAGTGCTGACAAAAGACGAATTGATACAGGCGGCCTGGGGCGATACGGCGGTCGAGGAGAGCAACCTTTCGGTTCAGATCGCGGCGCTGAGAAAGCAGCTAGGGCCTACTGCAGAAGGGGGAGATTGGATCATCACGGTTCCACGGGTCGGCTATCGGTTCGTCGGGGCGGCAACGGAGCCAACGCAACAGATCGCTGAGACGAAGACGTTCGCGGCTGAGCATCGGCCGTCGATCGCTGTTCTGCCGTTCCTGAATTTAAGTGGCGAAGAGGAACAAGAATATCTCGCCGACGGTATCACCGAGGATATCATTACGGCACTGACGCGGTTTCGCTGGCTTTTCGTCATCGCACGCAACTCAAGCTTTACCTACAAGCACAAATCGCTTGACGCAAAGCAGATCGCGCAGGAGCTCGGCGTTGAGTACTTAATCGAGGGAAGCATCCGCAGGTCCGCTCAGAAGATCCGGATTTCTGCACAGCTGATAGAGGCCACATCAGCAAAGCATATCTGGGCTGAGCGCTATGACCTCGAATTGACCGAGGTGTTTGCAATTCAAGACGAAATTGCAGAACGCGTAGCGGGTGCTATCGAACCGGAGCTGCTCAAAACGGAAGGCGCGCAAGCAGCGGCTCGACACACCGGTAACATTACAGCCTGGGACATAGTAAGGCGTGGGATCTGGCATTTTCATCAGGTCACCAACGAGAATCATCTGAAAGCCCGAGAGCTGTTTCGTCAGGCCGCTAGTCTCGATCCCGAACTTCCAGAAGGGCATCTTTGGCTCGGTCGGGTCAGCGCTGGCCTGGTTGCTTATGGCTGGTCCGACAATCGTCCTACCGATTTGCAGGAGGGCATGGAAGCGGCTTTAAAGGCGGTTCAGCTGGACGAACGAAACCCCTATGCACACTACTCGCTTGCGATCGTCAGCGCGTATGCAGGCCAGTTCGAGCAGTCGATTAGCGCCGCCAGAAAAGCGATTGAAATCAGCCCCAGCTTTGCTCTGGGGCATCTCGTCTTGGGAATGGCTCTCCTGTTCGGTGGACGTTCGTCGGAAGCAATCGCACCACTTGAATATGGGGTCCGACTGAGCTCTTACGATCCCCAGAATTTCGTCTGGTTCAACATTCTTGCGCTGGCACGGCTCTTCTCCGGACGCGCCGAAGCTGCTCTGGAAGCAGCAGCGCGCGCTCTACAAGTCCGGCCGAATTGGCGAACCAGCCTGGAAGTGCTCGTCTGCTGCTATGCGCAGCTGGGAAAGTGGGACGAAGCACGACGCTGCGCGCGCCAGATGGTCGGCGCTGTAACACAGCCCGACGACGTACTGACACCGCTTAGAACCCATAATCCGGGATGGGCAGAGGACATGGCCAGCAGCCTTCGTAGGGCGCAGATTTAGTACGGACGCGCCTTATGGCCCCTCGCTTCAGTTGACGCGGCGCAGCTTCATGTCGGTTAATGAGTTTAAAGCGGAAGTTTGCCGCCAGGCGCCGAAGCTGCGCTTGTGCCCCCAGCGGACATTGACGCGCCCCGAGGGACGGTGCTGGGATCCAGGAGCCCCGGCGGGGCGCGGTCAGGCGGAGCGGCTTCAAAAGCAAAGCCGACCGTGGTAGCTGTAAGTGCAATGCATAACGAGTGTCTGCACGCACCCGACCATGCCCCAGGGAGGAGTCGTGATGAAATGCAGTTCTCATCCGCTGCTGTCAGCGACCGACGGCTTCGCAACGAACAGCGCCGACGTTCTGATCTTGCTCGCACGCGTCCTGCTCGCATGGGTTTTCGTGGGAGTAGCGTATGGAAGTGCCATCAATTTCGCCGGCTCATTGGGCTACTTCACGTCTCTGAAAGTCCCGGCGCCTCTCCTGTTTACCTCCGCGGCTCTCTTTGTCGAGATCCTGCTTTCCGCGGGTTTGATCCTGGGCCTGGGCACACGCTATTGCGCAATACTGACCATCGTGTTCGTCGTCGTCGCGACGGCGATCGCGCACAGGTACTGGGAATATTCGGCTGGCGCCCAACAGATCGCACAGTACACCAATTTCTTGAAGAACATTTCCATCATCGGGGGCGCGCTGGCGATCTTCGTGACCGGAGGCGGCCGCTACTCGCTGGATTGCGCGCTGGCGCGATAATAGCTGCCCGTCCTCGGCCGAGGCGATGACGGACGAATTGAGCTTGTCCTGTTTCGGATGAGCAAAGTCGAACGGGCGGTAGACGTCAGTCCGCGGGCGGCCCGGAGCTGACCCAGCGCAGGACATCGCTAACGCCCGCTTGTGGCCCTGAGCCGACCTTGTAGCGCAGCGTACCGACGGGCGGCTTTTGACCCTGGCTGTGTGAAAAGCCACGAGTCGGCTACGATTCCTCCGTTTCCTGATGGGGGATACGGATGGGACGCTTCGTTGAAGGCGCGGACAGATCCCAGCTGACGCTCTTGCCGGAATGTCTGGAGGATTGGGTAAGCGAGGACAACGCGGTCCATGTGATCGATGTGTTCGTCGAGGCGCTCGACCTGCATGGAATGGGGTTTGAGCGTACGATCGCCAAGGAGACGGGCCGGCCCTCCTATCATCCGGCAGTCCTTCTGAAGCTCTACATTTACGGTTATCTCAATCGAGTGCAATCCAGTCGCCGCCTGGAACGTGAGGCGTGCCGCAATATCGAGGTGATGTGGCTGATCGGCCGCCTGGCTCCCGACCACAAGACGATCGCCGATTTCCGGAAGGACAATGGTGCGGCGATCCGGAAAGTTTGTGCGAAGTTCATTGCACTATGCCGGCAAATGGGCCTGTTGCAGACCCCAAGCGTCGCAATCGACGGCAGCAAGTTCAAGGCGGTGAACAACCGCGACCGCAACTTCACGCATGCCAAGATGGCGAGGCGGATGGCGCAGATCGAGGAAAGCGTCGGTCGATATCTACGTCAACTCGATAGCGCCGATCGGCAGGATCCATCGGAAGCGATCAGCATCAAAACGACGAGGATCAAGGAAAAGATCGCTCGGCTGAAGCAGGAGATGAGCCGCCTTGAAGTGCTTGATGCGCAGATGCGCAACACGCCGGATCAGCAGATATCGCTCACCGATCCGGATGC
>NZ_LBIZ01000075.1:0-24140 GCF_028128665.1 Bradyrhizobium sp. CCBAU 45384 | reverse complement strand
CTCGTCGCTCTCGACAGTGTTGCAGAAGCGATAAGGGCGGTTCGAAGCAGCGAGAGAATCGGCTCGTAGAGGCGATTATTCGATCAGTTCGTCCGCTTCGATCAAAATGGATGGAGGTACCGCGAGACCGAGTGTCTTGGCCGTTTTTGTATTGATGACCAATTCGAACTTCGTCGGCCTCGAAACCGGAAGCTCGTCGGGTTTCGCGCCTCTAAGGATTTTGCCGGCGTACGCTCCCAACTGGCGATAGGTGTCGGAAAGACTGGCGCCATAGCTCATGAGACCCCCTCCAGCCGGAAATTCCCGGATATGGAAGATGCCCGGCAGACGATCCCGGGAGGAGAGAGTCAGGATTTGCTCGCGCCGGCTGTCGAAGAACGGATCGTTCTGCAGGACAAGTCCCGAGATCCCTGCCTTAACCATCTCCGCAAAACTGGAGTCGATTTCGGCGTCGGTGCTCGCTTGCTGGACCAGGAGCTCGCGTCCGAGTGTGCGGGCTGCGGCTGCGATGGATCGCTTGTGTTCTTCGGCCGCCTCGGCGCCAAAGCGCGGGTTCACAAGTAGTCCGAGCATACGGGCCGTAGGGACCATCGAACACAGGAGCGCAAGTCGCTTTCCTCCCAAATCGCCGGTGAAGAAGTTGACGCCGGTCGCCATTCCGGGGCGGTTCATGCTCGTCACCAGGCCGGCCTGCACGGGATCTTCGCCGACCACGAAGACCATCGGGACCGGAAAGTTTGCCGACTTCGCCGCCTTCGCGGCGGGGTCGCCGGCCGCGACTACCAACGAGGGCCGCCGATCGCGGAGATCGGCGGCGAGCCGGGGCAATTGGCCGTAGTCGCCTTTCGCCCAGCGGTACTCGACGACGACGTTGCGGCCCTCGGCGTACCCCATCTCTTCGAGACCTCGCCGAAAGGCATCCGTGTGGGTTTTGGCTTCCTCCGGCGAGCGAGTGCTGAGGAATCCGACGACGGATTGACTCTGCTGGGCACGCGCGATTGCCGGCACGCCGGCCGCGACGGCAAGCCCTTGGATGAAATTGCGCCTTCGCACTGTTCCCTCCAATCTTCGCGTTAAATTACACATTCTGCATGTCGGGCGCAGAGATTTCGGATGCCAGCGAGACCGGTGGTGCCGAAGCACAGAAGAACCGATTGCTGACGGCGGCGGTCGGCTTTGGGTGGCCACCAAGCGCTGGGAACAAATCCTGTCACGGTCCACTTGATGCCGGACGCAATTCCGCGCGGGAGGATTTCGGTGAAGAAGCTCGGATGGACGACGGCAGTATTGACCATGGGCGATGCTCGGCGGCGCAGAGGTCGCTTCGGCGAGACTGGGCATGGCGCCGATGGCGACGCAGGACGAAAGCCTGATCCAAGTGAAGGGCGCTCATGGTCACGGGGGAGGCCACCGCGGATGGCATGGCAATCGCGGCCACCACTACGGATGGTACATCGGTCGCCGCAACCGACGCCACCACCACTGAGGTTCGCCGATGGCATCCGCCGGTCTCCGGCGGCTGTCCACCGTCCCTTGCGTCACTGACCAGCAAATCCTGCGTCCCCGCTGTCTTGTCGAGTGTCGACTGCAGCGAGAGGTCGGAAGAGCGTGGCGGCGACGATGCGCTCATTCGATCAGCTCGTCGGCGGAGGTGAGCATGGAATCCGGAACGGTCAATCCGAGCCTTTTTGCCGACCGTATGTTGACCACGGTCTCGAATTTGGTCGGCCGCTCGATCGGCAACTGCGTCGTCGGCGTCCCCTTGAGCACCCGGTCGACGTAGTAGGCCAATCTACGATAGCTTTCGGAGAGCTTGGGTCCATACGTGCAGATGGCGCCGCTCTGCGCGAACACCTGCCAGCCCGATATGAGGGGCGCGCGGCGCTCGATTCCGAAGTCGATGATCCGTTGACGGTACTGAATCGCGAAGCCGTCGGAGAAGAGCGATATAGCCTGCGGAGGATCTTTATCCATGGTCGCTAATGCTCCTGCGAGCTGGCTCTCCGTACCCGTCCCGTAAAATTCCAGCGCCAGACCGAGTTTCTTTGCTGCCTCTTCGGAATAGGCGCGCTCGATTTGGGACCCCGGATGTTCGGGATTGGCGACGATGGCGACGCGCTTCAGTTCGGGCACGATATCCCGCAGCATCTCGAGACGTTTGGAGTTCAGTTCGGCCGCCATGAAGGTCAGGCCGGTCATACTGCCGCGCGGATGCGAGAGACTGTCAGCGAGGCCCGCGACGACCGGGTCTCCGCTGAAGGCGTAGATGGATGGCGTGGACAGTTTCAAGCCGAACACGATCGGGACGGCCGCCCCTTGGACCACCAGCAGATCGACGGGAAGACGGGTAAGCTCGGCGGCCAGCGATCCGACGCGTGACGGGTCGTCATCACCGTACCGATATTCGATCTTCAGATTGTCCCCCTCGCGATAGCCGAGCTCGGCAAGCCCCTCCCGGAACGTCGCCAGAAAAGGGATCAGGCTGGCTTCCCGCTGCGCGGTGAGCCAGGCTATCCGGTAGAGCTTGGGGGCGCCACGCACTTGCCTTCGGGCTATGATCGCCGAGGCCGCTGCGGACGCGATGAAGGTGCGACGTTTCACTGATCTCTCCACCGCTGCTGCACCAAGTCCAGCATCAGTCCAAGTCCAGCATCAGTCCATATCGGCTGGTGCTGGAGGAATCCATCTTCGGTTTTATGCGCCGAGATTAGGCCGACTCGGCTTTGGCTGTCGCCGGGAAAAGTCGGCAATTATCCCGCCGCAGCTGCGGAACCTTGCCATCATCCGCGGGTTCTTGGAGGCCGCATCCTGCGGACAGGAGATTTCGATGAAGAAGCTGATGCTGACGTGCGCGACCGCCGCGCTGATCTCGACGGGCGCCATGGCGCAGTCCACTGTCGTCACGACCACCACCGGTGCCGGCCATGCCGCCGCCGTGCAGATCGAGCCGGAATACCGCACCAAGATCCGCACCTACGTCACCGAGCACAAGGTGCGCCCGGTGCAGACCCGCGAGCAGATCGTGGTCGGCCAGCCTGTGCCGCGCGAAGTCGAGCTCGAGGCGGTGCCTGCCGATTGGGGTCCGTCGCTCACCAAGTATCGCTTTGTCTACTCGGGCGAACGCGTGATGCTGGTCGATCCGTCGACCCGCACGGTCGTCCAGGAGATCGACTAAGCCTTCCTTGCGGGTCGCTGAAAGCAGCGGCCCGCTACCCCATCCGGCCCTCCGCCGACACCCGCCTTCCCATTTGCAAGCGGCCGTCCATGCCGATCATTCGTTATTTCGTCTTCGTCGGCGCTCTGCTGCTTGTGCCGCTCTTCGCTGCGGACCGGTATCTGCCAGCGCCGGTTGAGCAGGCCGGCCCGTCCGAGCCGGACAGGAGCATCATCCGGATCGCCTCGGCGAGGGAGCCTTCCGGAGAAGATCGTGTTCGACACGTCTCGGCGCGCCGATTCGCCGACGATTGCGCAGGCTGATCCGCTCCCTGAAGAACCCCGGCAGCAAGTGCGAGAGGCCATGGCCGCAATTCCTGTAGAGCCCGCCGCTAAGGTCAAGAAAGAGGCGCCCGGGCGGGTCTCCGCAGCGGCCCGCCCGCATCCGAAGCGCTCTGCGAAGCTGCAGAAAAGGACACCCGACCGGCGTCTCGTCTTCGAGCGAGCCGCTTCATTTGCCGGCGGATGGTGGTAAATGCTGGCGCGTGATGCGGCCAAGAAAGGGGCCGCGCCTTGGGGGCGGCCCTTGTTGACTTTGGAGGGGCTGCTCTCGCCGGTGACGGCACTGCCGCTGGCCCGGGCGAGAGCGAGGGAGCGCCAGCTTCGCTCGAAAGCATCGAGCACAAAACGAAGGCGTCAGGTTGGATTCAGGTCATGCTGCGTCGCGGACGCACTAGAGACCGTCGCCTGATGTAAGCTGGGTTAACTTTGTTGAATTCGCTCCGGAGCTTCCTGGAGTACGTTTAATTCTTCTTGCGTTGGGGGGTCCCATGTTCGATCCAGCAACGACCGCGTCCTTGCGCGCCGTTTTCGATGAGGTCTGCAAGGACGTCTCGGGTTATGAAACCGGGGCACGCACCCATGTGGCGTCAAGGATTCTGGAAGCGGCTACCTACGGTGACGCCCGCCCGAGAGGCTCAAGCAAGTCGGACGCGAGGCCCTCCACGACGCGCCGACGATGTGGCGATAGGCAGAGGAGGACGGGGGTTAACTTCCAGGTCACTGTGCTCAAGATCCTGGTGAGCTATCCCGACGGGTTCGCCGTCATCGCGGACCTCAAGCGCGATATGGCGATTCTGGCGACGAGCGGGCGCGACTGGGCCGAGCGGACAAAGCGCCTTGCGGCTTGCGTGCCCACTCTCGACATCTTCTCGCAAGGTTTGGTCGAGCGTCGGAACGGCGGGTGGCGGATCACCGAGAAGGGCCGCGCCTTGCTCGAATTCATGGAAGCGAAGCCTGGCGAGATGCGAACGGAGAGCGCTGCGGCCGCAGCGGAGCCCTTCGATACGGCCTCGGCGTCCCCGCCTCTAGCCGCCAGGCGCTCCGTCCGGAGCCAACGTCTGCAGCGCCGTCGCGCGGCACGCGTGCGCGCCCGCGCCAAAGCGAGCTGACGCGCCTACTCCGGCGACTACGGGCGACCGGAAAAAATCGGAAACATTGCCCAACGCTTCGAGTTGCCAGCGACAGGATTGGCCGCGGGAGCGTGAAGATGGTCGACGAAGTCGTTCTGAAGAACGCCACCGAAACAGCTTGGTCTGTCTACCGGGCGCACCACCCTGAGGTCGACCCGCAGGACAGCAGGCGCTGCCTTCTCGAGCGCCATCTGCAAAAGCGAGGAGAAAAGCGTGAGAGCGATACCGAAGCACTCGCCGGCTTCGGGATTGCTTAACTGCAGCGGTTCTTCCAGGACGGATGTTGAGGACCCTCAAGATGCTCGTAGCCCGCGGAAGCACAAGGCCCTATTGGACGCTGCTCGCGATTTTCATTTCTCATCTCGGCGGTCCTCGTGGTCGGCTTGCGCATCGCGTTTGGGGCCTAGCTCGATGAGGATCGCCCAGCTTGCCCCTTTGGCCGAGAGCGTTCCTCCGAAGCTGTACGGTGGCACCGAGCGGGTGATCGCCTGGCTGGTGGACGAACTCGTCGACTTAGGACACGACGTCACCCTGTTCGCGAGCGGCGACTCCCGCACGAAGGCCAAGCTCCACGCGGTGTGGCCGCGCGCGTTGCGCCTGGGGCGACGGGGGGTCGACCCGAACGCGCCGCCTGCTCGCTGCTGATCGAGGCTGTCGCCGAACGTGCGCACGAATTCGATGTCATTCATTCCCACGTCGACTGGCTGCCCCTGCCGGTGCTGAGCCGGACCGGCGTGCCATTTCTGACGACGATGCACGGCCGGCTCGACCTTCCTGGCTTGTCCGACGTGATCAGGACGTTCGCCGACGCCCCTTTCGTCTCCATCTCCGACAACCAGCGCCGTCCGCTTCCGGGTACCAACTGGATCGCGACGATTCAGCACGGATTGCCCCAGGACCTGTTTCGCCCCTCCTACGAAGCCGGGTCGTACCTGGCCTTTCTGGGGGCGGCTGACGGCGGAGAAAGGGCCGGAAGCTGCGATGCGCATCGCCCGCGCCGTCCGGATGCCGCTCCGGATCGCGGCCAAGATTCCTCGCGCGGAGACGGCCTACTTCAAGAAGAAGCTCGAGCCTGAGATCGACGGCGAGAACATCCAGCTGGTCGGGGAGGTTGACGACGTCCGCAAACAACCGTTCCTCGCGGGCGCGGCCGCGTTGCTCTTTCCGATCGATTGGCCCGAGCCCTTCGGCCTGGTGATGATCGAGGCGATGCCGTGTGGGACGCCCGTGATTGCATACCGCTCCGGATCGGTGCCGGAAGTCGTGGAGGACGGCGTCACTGGCTTCATCGTGGATGGCGAGGAGCAGGCGATCGAGGCGATCGAGCAGGTCGTTCGCTTGGATCGACGAAAAGTCCGCGCCCGGTTCGAGGAGCGATTCGTCGCGAGCCGGATGGCGAGGGAGTACGAAGAACGATATCGCGAGCTGTTCGCTGGCAGGTAACGCCACCGAAGGAATCGTTCGGCCGAAACGAAAGCGGCTCGTCCGCGTACTGGGCGAGCCGCTCGTCAAAATCGCTTGCTGGAATAGAGCCGCCGAGCGATTACTGCTCGGTGCAGACCTTGGTGGTCTGCACGGCGGACTCGGCCTCCATCTTGGTCTTGTAGACGCCATTGCCCACGACCGTCGTGGTGGTGGTCGTCGGCTTGGTGTCGACGACGGTGCACTTCTTGGTGGTCGCATCGCGGACGATGTAGAACTCGGCGGCACTGGCGGCCTGGGTGCTGAGAGCGAAAGCGGCGAGCGCGCCGCACATGATCAGCTTCTTCATGGTGTCCTCCTAAGGCAGTCCGTAAGTTGTCACCGCTAACGAAGCTGGCGCGGCTGAAGTTCCACTTTTTCCCGGTTTTGGCGCCATGAAGCCAAGAGCTTTCAGGTGGCCTGCTTACCCCCGTCGATGACCTGAAATCGCGGACTGGCCAGCTTGTCTGGCGGCACCACGACGGGCGCGAAATCCGTGTCCTGTCGTTGTGCGCGCTTGCAATTGGGGCACACGAAGAGGTGCGCGATCATCGTCGAGGGATTATCCCGAACGAGCTCGGATCGAAACCACCGCGTGACTACGGTAAGGCGCCAGGCGTCGCGCTGTCGGAAACGAAGCGGGAATTCATTGTCGACCCCGATGCGGCGAAGCGTCGACCCGTCGTCTGGGGCGCCGTTCGTCTATTACGGCGACTAGGTCGCGCTATTGCCCTAGAACAAAATCGACGCCGGCATCAGTATGATCCGCTTCGCCAGCGTTCTCACGGGGGCACGAGCACGAAAACCTGGCGGCGTTGCCTGAAAGGCGCGGCAATGCATTCGTGCGCTTCGTCGCGGCGATCGACCAGCGTCAGTATCCGCATCCCGGAGGAGCACTTTTTTCCAATTGGAACCCAGCGCCCGATCTGATCCGAGGGGTGAATTATTAACACGAACCGCAAGGCCGACGCGCCTCTAGTACCATCGCGCCATCTGCGTCAAGACCAATGGCCGGCCCGCTGCCGCGCTGCTACAGCTGTCGCAGCGAGCCCGCCATCCGGATCCGGTAGCCTGAATGTGTAACCTCTACTCGATCACCACCAATCAGGAGGCCATCAGCGCGCTGTTCCGTGTTGTCAACCGCTACGTCGGCAACCTGGCGCCGATGCCCGGCGTCTTCCCCGACTACAAGGCGCCGATTGTCCGGAACGGCGCCGACGGCCGCGAGCTTGCTACCGCACGTTGGGGGATGCCGTCGTCCCAGCAAGCTCTCCTGCTGGCGACCAAGAAGCGTGCGGAGAAGATGCAGGCGAAAGGCACGAGCGTCGACTTCAAGGAGCTGCTGCGGATGGAGCCGGACAGCGGCATCACCAACATCCGAAACGTGAAGAGCAAGCACTGGAAGCGCTGGCTCGGCGTCAAGAACAGATGCGTTGTGCCTTTCAACTCGTTCAGCGAGTTCGACAAGGCCGAAGGCGGCGACATCTGGTTCGCCCTCGACGAAAGCCGTCCTCTCGCATGCTTCGCCGGCATCTGGACCAATTGGACCTCGGTCCGGAAGGTCAGGCGAGACCACAAACGATCTCTATGCATTCCTCACGACGGAGGCCAACGCCGAGGTCGGCGCCATCCATCCGAAGGCGATGCCTGTCATCCTGACGACACCGGAAGAAGTCGCGACCTGGATGACGGCGCCGGCGAAAGAAGCCCTCCGGCTGCAGCGCCCGCTGCCGGACGGGGCGCTTAAGATCGTCGCCCGCGGCGTGAAGGAAGACCCGCGCCGGCGGCCTAGCGTCGTGCACAGGACGCTGCGGAAAAACGGGGACAACGCGCAGCCCTGCCGATTGCGAATCCCTTCCCCGTGCTAACGGCCCGGAACGAGCAGGCGGGCGGAAGGATTCGTCCCGGCAGGAGCGATCTCGATGCTGATGACTAAGGAACGACGGCCGGCGATCCGCACGCTGCGCGGCTGGGCGATCAGCGTGCTGCAGGAGGCCGGAGCGATTCACGAATGCGAGGAGCACGGCTGGGCAAAGGATCGGACCGACCCCCATGCCCGCGAACGCGCGCTGGAGCTTGCTCGGCACGATCACCCTAACGGTATCTCCCCCGACGATGCTGTCGCAGAAATTCGCGCCGTCTTGGATTCCATCGGTGATACCTGCCCGGAGTGTCTACCGAGCGACTGAGCGCGCCCTAATACGCCCAGCCCTGTCCCTACTGAGTCACGGTCCGGCCTTTCGCGCGGCGATCCGCCATGGCACGCTGCACTTCGATCGCAAAGCGCACCGTATCCACTACGCTGGAAAACTCGACGAGTATGCCATGTCCCGTGGACTTGACCAGACGGCCCTGATGAGCCGCGACGGACGGGTCGATCTGCTCGCGTTGATGGGCCTTGAGACGAGCAAGAGTGCCTTCCTCGTCGGATCCCATAAGCCGGCTATAGCCGGCGACGTCCGCCGCCAGGATGGCGGCAAGCCTGCGTTCGGTTCGCTCGGGCACCACGAGGAACCTCTCTTACCCTGTTTGGACCGACGCAAAATCCTGGCCCATTCCCGGCGATCGGTACATCGAACTGACCGAACGCTGCCGCCCTCGCCACAAGCCCTGCGACTTAGCTCGTCAGCATCCGTCCGCCGGCATCTTTTCGGATGACGCCGCCGAGAAGTCGTTGACGTTCTCAAAGCGTAGTGGCTGCCGAGAGCTGACGCCCCCGACGCCAAACGCGCCGTTCCCCGCCGGAGTCGGAAGGGGCCGATATCCTTGAATTACTTCAAAGGACACGCCGGTTCTTGGCCGAGCATCAGCCCTATGAGTGCACCGGACGAACGCCCCAGCGAAGATGCGCGGAAGTCGAAACCTTCGCGCGTCGACGAGGCGCGCCGGGTCATCGAGGGGTATGCGAACGACCTGCGCGAGATCATCAAGCAGCTTCGCCGTCTCGATTAGGGACGTCGCTCCGAGCTTCCTATGTTCGGAGATCAGAGTGCTCGTCGCCCTGACTGAAGAGATCGAATGTACGCAAAACTTCGGTTGGATGCGGCTCGGATTCAAGACGAACGGACGCGGGCAAGATCAAGACGGCTAAACCAAGGCACTATTCTCGGAGTTGACTATTCGCATTGCCGCGATATTCGATTCTAGTATGACTTGGATCGTACGCGCGCAGCGGCCACACTTGGCCGTGCAACTTAAGAATTCGTAAACATGTTTTGGACGCGAAGGCTTTAAGTTCGCAATCGTTGACTTTACCTGACTGTCGCTAAGGACATTGCAACTACAGACGATCACGGTTCGCTCCTAATCCGTCACCCTAGGTCGCCACCGGCGACGGGCAGAATGTCGCCGGTGATGTAGCTCGCCTCGTCAGAAGCGAGGAACAAGATTGGCGCTACCTGCTCGTCAATCGCGGCGTAGCGCTTGAGGAAACTGGAATCCTTTACCTGCTCGACGGTTTCGGACATCCACTCCTGCTCTTCGAGAGTGTCGCCCTCAGCGTTGCGTGGCACTCGTCGCGGTGGGGCCTCGGTACCGCCCGGCGCGGTCGCAACGACACGGATGTTGCGCGAAGCGTATTCCATGGCCAAGCTTTGCGTGACGGCGTTGATCCCACCCTTCGCCGCGGAATAGGGCACGCGGTGAATTCCGCGTGTTGCATTCGACGACACGTTGACGATCGTGCCCCGACCACTCTTGAGGAAGTGCGGCAGCACGGCATGGCAACACCACAGCGTCGGCATCAGCGAACGCTGGATCTCCGCCTCGATCTGCCTGGGCTGGAATCGGTCGTATGGCCGCATCCGGATCGCGCCGCCGACATTATTGATGAGGATATCTATGCCGCCGAAGCGGCTCACCGCCTCGGCCATCGCGACCGAAGCCCCGTCGTAAGTCTCGAGATCGCAGACGAAACCGTGTCCCCGACCGCCTGCTTCCGTCGCGACGTCGTTCACGAAATCCGCCCGATCGACGAACAGGACATCGCCGCCCTCGGCTGCGGCGCGCAGCGCCACAGCGCGCCCGATACCTTGCGCAGCGCCTGTCACAACTAGTCTCTTTCCGGCAAAGCGGTCGGCGAAGATCATGCCGCCTCCGCTTCGGTCGCAGAAAACTTCTCATAGAAGAAATGCGAAGGCTTGACGCCCTTCTCCGTGAAGAAGGCCCGTACCGCCTCGACCATCGGCGGGGGACCGCACAGATAGACGTCGCAATCGCCGGCGTTGAGATGCTCGTCGGCGAGATGTGCGGTGACGTAGCCCTTCAACGGATGCGAACTCTCCTGGTTGGCGACGCAGGTCACCCAGGTCAGCGTCGGAAGCTTCTTGGCGATTGCCTCTATCCTCTCGATCTCGACCAGGTCACCGTCGTTGGTGACGCCGTAGATTAGGTGCACCGGCTGATCGGTGCCGCGATCCGCAAGGACTTCCAGCATCGACAGTATCGGCGCCAGTCCCGTGCCGCCGGCGAGCATGACGACGGGGCGGTCTACCGCCCGCAGGAAGAAGCTTCCTTGCGGACCGACAAACGTCATCCGGGCGCCGGTCTTGGCCTCCTTGGCCAGCCAGCCGCTCATCAGACCGCCCGGCACGTTGCGGATGAGGAAGCTGGCTTCCGTCGCTCCGGCCTTCGAGCTGAAGGAGTAGGAGCGGTGCTCGCTCGTCCCCGGCACCGCGAGATTCACATACTGGCCCGGCAGGAATCCGAGCGCGTCGGGTTTGTCGAGCTTGAGCTTGAGGATGATAGTGCTGTCTGAGACGAGTTCGATCGAGCTCAGTTCCCCGCCATGCTCGGCTGGCTTCACCTTGCAGGCCCCGGACGGCACCGGAACGGCAATGACGCAATCCGAGGACGCCACCATTTGGCAGGTCAGCACCATTCCGTCTTCGGCTTCCGCTTCGCTCAGCGCGTTCTCGAGATACTCGTTGCCGAGATCATATTCGCCCTGCTCGCAGCGGCATTTGCAGGTGCCGCAAACACCGTCCGAGCAGTCCATCGGAAGATTGATTTTGTTGCGGTAGGCTGCGTCGAGGACCTTCTCGCCCTCGTTGCAGTCGATGAAGCGGGTGGCTCCGTCTTCAAAATTGAGTGCCACGCGATAGGTCATGTCACCTCTCCAGTCATCCGGACGCGCCGCGTCAGATGTGATAGACGTCGATCACCTGGTGGATGTAGTCGCTCTTCAGGACGACCTTTTTCGCGACGATGCGCGGCTCGTCGCCTTTTGTATCCAGCGTGTAAAAGGCAGTGCCGAAGAAGCTGTCCGTCTTCTTGTAGCGGTGGCTCAACGTGTGCCAGTTGAAGCGCAGATCCAGCTCCCCGTCGCGCTCCTCTACAATCTCGATATTCGAGATGTTGTGGCTGGTCCGCGGCTCCGGAGTGCTCGCGCCGGAGCGCTCGGTCTTGATCCGGAAGACGCGGTCCTCCAGTCCCTCGCGGTTGGGGTAGTAGATCAGCGAGATGTCCTTCTGGGGATCTTCAACCAGTTGGTCGTCGTCGTCCCAGGACGGCATCCAGAAGTCGACGTCGGGCGAATAGAGCTTGATCCATTCGTCCCACTGCCGATCGTCAAGGAGGCGCGCTTCGCGATAGAGGAAGGCCCGCACCTGCTCGAGGTCTAACTTCACCGAAGGCGAGAGAGTCGCGGCGGCTGCGGTGGTCATGCGGCTTCTCCCTGCATCGGGGTGACGCCACCCGTCTCGCTGCCATTCCGGAGGATCGCTTCGCGCAGCGCCTTCGCCCAGAATTCATGCTGGCGCACAAACAGCCCTTCGTCCTCGCTGCGCTCACCGCTCAGGAGCGGCTTCAGACCGATCGCCTTGGCGTTCTCGTCCGGACCGTCGATCCAGTGCACGGCACCGCGGCTGAGATCGTTCCAGAGCTCGCCGGCGCCGACATAGGCCGTCTGGCATGCGCGAAACTCCTCCAGATCGTCCGGCGTGCCCATTCCGGAGACGTTGAAGAAATCTTCGTACTGCCGGATGCGGGTTGCCCGCTCCTTCGCACCCTCGCCCTTTGGGGCGAAGCAGTAGATCGTAACCTCTGTCTTGTCGACACTGATGGGCCGCACGACGCGGATCTGCGTCGAGAATTGGTCCATCAGATAGACGTTCGGATAGATCCCGAGATTGCGCGTCTGCCCGACGATGAAGCCGGCGCGGTCCTTGCCAAGCCGGGCTTCGAGCGCCTCCTTGTGATTGAACACCGGACGGACCTCGGGATTGAGCAGGTTGGTCCACAGCAGGATGTGACCGTTCTCGAAGCTGTAGACGCCGCCCACGCTCTTGGACCAGCCGTTTGCGTCGACCGTCTTCGTTCCCTCGTTTTCGTAGTTGCGGTGGCCCATCGTCGCCGAGTAGTTCCAGTGGACCGAGCTCACATGATAACCATCGGCGCCGTTCTCCATCTGGAGCTTCCAGTTGCCGTCGTAGACGTAGGAGGAGTTGCCGCGCAGCACCTCGATGCCGTCAGGAGCTCCGTCGACTATCTGGTCGATCACGGCCTTCGCGCCGCCCAGGTGCTCTTCGAGAGACGGCACGTTGGCATTCAGGCTGCCGAAAAGAAAGCCCCGATAGCTCTCGAACCTCGGCACCCTCGTCAAGTCGTGCGAGCCCTGGGTGTTGAATGAGGCCGGATAGTCGCCGGTCCTGCCGTCCTTCACTTTCAGCAATTTGCCCGTGTTGCCGAAGGTCCAACCGTGGAACGGACAGGTGAAGCTGCCCTTGTTGCCGTGCTTGCGCCGGCACAGCATCGCTCCGCGGTGAGCGCAGGCGTTGATCATGGCATGGAGCTCGCCGGCCTTGTCGCGGGTGATCATGATCGGCTTGCGGCCGATCCAGGTACTGAAGTAGTCGTTGTTGTCAGGGATCTGGCTTTCGTGCGCCAGAAACACCCAATTGCCCTCGAAGATGTGCTGCATTTCGAGGTCGTACATCTCCGCGTCGGTGAAGATGTCGCGACGGCACCTGAATAGTCCGCGCTCCTTGTCCTCGACCACCGCACCCTCGATGCGCTCCAGAATCGTCGTCATCGTTCCTCTCCTCTCGGTCGTTGTTGTCGCGTCGATTTTCGACGGGCTATGCCGCCTCGGCGCGCTGTCGAGACGAGAATTGCTCGTCGGCGCCGTCGGAGGCGCGTTGAAGCTGGAAATCGAAGTTGATGTAGGCGCTGTCGCCCTGGCGTTGCGGCACCGGCAGCAGGCCGTCGCGGGTGGCGAACGCGAAGTCGTCGGCGGCATGCGGATCGTCGCCGAAGTTGATCTGCGTGGTCAGCTTGCGATAACCCGGCGCTTCGATGAAGAAATGGACGTGTGCCGGGCGATGGCCGTGGCGCCCGATCGCCTTCATCAGCGTGTCCGTGGCGCCGCCTTCAGGCACGGAGTATCCGTTCGGCATTTTGGAATGGAACGCATACCTGCCGTCCGGACCGAGCTTGATGCGTGCGCGGTTGTTGAAGGGAGTCTGCTCGCGCGTCGGGTCGAAGTGCGAGTACCAGCCCTGCGAATTGGCGTGCCAGACGTGCAGCACGGCATCCTTGACCGGTTCGCCGTCGGGACCGGTCACACGACCCCTCATGTAGAGACTGCCGGTCTCGTCGGCATCCTTGGTCAGATTGACGTCACCTTCCTGCAGCGGCGCGCCCGCCACATAGAGCGGTCCCTCGATGGTGCGCGGCGTGCCACCAGTCAGTCCGGCTTCGGCGTCCTTCGCGTCCATGAAGAGATCGAGGAAATGTTCCAGTCCGGTGCCCGGCACCAGCAAGCCGTATTCCGGCGCGCCCTTCTGCAGGAAATTCACCGCGCCCCAAAATTCATCTTCGCTGACGTCGTGGCGGGCGATGATCTCGGCGCCGGCCTCGACGATGTCGCGCACGATCGCTTTCAGACGGGCGTCACCGGTTGGTTGATTGAGACCGGCAGCCTTGTCGAGCAGGGCCTGGACTTCCGGGGTCTTAACGAAGCTCGCATCCATGTCGTCTCTCCCTTGGTTTTGTGTCCGCTGCGCGGACGTTCGTGGTTCGAAGCGTTAGCGGTCGTCCTCATGCAGCGAGGACGGGTGCCGGCAGAGCGGCGTCACCTCCATCTCGATGAAGGGGTAAAGCGGCAGGCTCATCAGGATATCGTGGAGCTCGGAATTGCTTTCGACATCGAAGACGCTGACGTTCGCGTAGCAGCCAACGACGCGCCAGATGTGCCGCCACTTGCCGGCGCGTTGCAATTCCTGGAAGCGCTCCTTCTCGCGCGCCTTGAGGCGCTCGGCTTCCTGCTTGTCAAAATCCAACGGAATCCGCACGTTCATCTGGACCATCGTAAGCATGGCTCAAGCTCCCTTTGCGACGACGTGCAGGGTCGGCGCGGTACGGTCGCGGCGGAAACGAGCGATCTTGTCCTCGTCGAGCGCGATGCCGAGACCGGGTCCGGTCGGGACCCCCAGGGTGAAATCCGCGTAGTCGAGGGGCTCGGCTAGGATCTCCTCCGTGAGCAGCAGCGGGCCAAACAGCTCGGTGCCCCATGCGAGTTTCGGAAAGGTCGCGAAGAGGTGGGCAGAGGCCGCCGTGCCGACGCCGGCCTCAAGCATGGTGCCACCGTAGAGGCCGACGCCCGAAGCGTCGGCGATGGCGGCGACGTCGCGCCCGGCACGGAGACCGCCCGACTGGGCGATTTTCACCGCGAACACGCGGGCCGCCGCGCTTGCAGCGACGCGGAAGGCATCCCGCGGACCGTGCAGCGCCTCGTCTGCCATCAGCGGAATGCCGTGGCGCGCGGAGAGACGCGCCATGGCCGCGAGCGCGTCGCGCGCGACCGGCTGCTCGACCAGGTCGCAACCGGCGTCCTCCAGCATTTTCATGCCGATGTCGGCCTGCGCCTCGTCCCATCCCTGATTGACGTCCACCCGGACGCTGCCGCGGCTTCCGACGGCCGTCTTGATAGCCGCCACGTGCGCCACGTCGTCGGCCACGCTGCGCTTGCCGATCTTCAGCTTGAAGATCGAGTGCCGCCTGGCCTCGATCATCGCCTCGGCTTCCTCGATGTCGCGCGCGGTATCTCCGCTCGCGAGCGTCCAGGCCACGGCTAAGCGATCGCGGACGCGGCCGCCGCCGATCAGTTCGGAGACGGGCACGCCGAGCCGCTTGCCTGCAGCATCGAGCAGGGCCGTCTCCACCGCGCATTTGGCGATGTGGTTGCCGACAACGCTTCGACCGATTTTCGCCATCGTCTCGGCGACGCGGGAGACGTCGCAGGTCTTCAGGACCGGCGTGATGTAGGTGTCGATGGCGAGCTTGATGCCTTCGGGGCTTTCATCACCGTAGCTGAGGCCACCGATCGTGGTGCCCTCGCCGATGCCCACGACACCGTCCGGACAATCGATACGGACAAGGACCACCGCCTGGCTACGCATCGTCGCCATCGCCAGCACGTGCGGCCGAATGGTGGGCACGTCGACAATAAAGGTATCAATATGGGCGGGCTTCACTGTCACCGTCGTTCCTCAATTTCTCAGTTCTTGCCTGAGAAATACGGGCAGACGGCGCGTTCGGCAAAGATCGTTTGGGTTTACATACTATACCTAAAGGGTATAATTGAGGCATGGACCTCCGGCAGCTGCGTTATTTCGTGACGGTCGCCAACGAGCGCAATTTCTCGCGCGCGGCGGACCGGCTGCACATCGCACAGCCGCCGCTGAGCCGGCAGATCCAGCAGCTCGAAGCAGAAGTCGGTGCCGAGCTGATCGACCGCTCGTCGCGGCCGCTGCGGCTGACTGAGCCGGGCCGGCTCTTCTACGAGCAGTCGATCCAGGTGCTCGCGCGTGTCGAGGAGATGCGCACGATGATGAAGCGTACGCTCAAGATCGAGAAGAGACGGTTCGTCATCGGGTTCGTGGGTTCGGTGCTCTACGGGCACCTGCCCGAACTCATTCGGGAGTTCCGCCGCGCGGCACCGGAGGTCGAACTCCATCTGGTCGAGCTCGTCACTCTTGAACAGATCGCCGCCCTCAAGGAAGGCCGGATCGATATTGGATTTGGACGCGTGCGCTTCGATGATGACGAGGTTCGCCGCATCATCTTGCGCGAGGAGCAGCTGGTGGTGGCCCTACCGATGGATCACCCACTGGAAAAGCAAAGCGCTCCCGTGTCGCTTGAGCAACTCGCCGAAGAGCGCCTCATTCTCTACCCTCGCGCGCCCCGCCCGGGCTACGCCGACCAGGTCATCGCTCTCTTCCATGATCGAGGACTCGAACCTCGGGTCGCACATGAAGCGCGCGAACTTCAGATTGCGGTCGGCCTCGTCGCCGCCGAGGAAGGCGCCTGCATCGTGCCGGTCTCGGTGCAGAAATCGCGGGTCGAAGGCGTGCGCTATAAGCGGCTCGCCGAACCTGCGACGTCTCCAATCATTATGAGCCACCGCCAGGGCGATAAGATGCCGGAACTTGGAGTGATGGCTGACGTCATCGCCCGCATGTATCAAATTTGGGGCTACGATGTACCTGACGCACTACTGCGTTTCGATCTATGAAAGTAATCGACCGACCAGATTAAACGCAGATTTTCGGTACGCATGCCTCCGCGAGAGGCAATAGAGGCGGGTTTCGCCGATCAGGACGTTGAGATCGGCAACGAGCAACTTCGCCTCGCAAGAACGAGCACCCCGGGAAGCCGTTGACCGCACGACAGCGAGGCATCGCAGCGAACGAATCGAACTATGATTCAATCCCTCTGCCGCCCGCCTCGATACGCGGGTGCACCTCTCGCACATGGTCATAGTGGGTCAAGCGACATAACCCGAAGCCGGGCCGGCGAGCACTGGAAAAAATTCGGGTGGCAGAAGCCGCCCGGCGGCACTTGGGCTCTTGAAGAGAAGCCAGACCGAGGCGCGAATTCCGTTCGGCTATTCCACTGATTGCTACATACCACCGCCACGCAGTTGGAACAGAACCATTGAGGCGTGGTTAGCGACGGGAGGAGTGACGCCATGAGTAAGGCCATTCGCAAGCTAGTCGCCGATCCTCCGATCATGACCGTCGGCGACCTCATCGATGAACTGTGCCGATTGCCAGATACTGCGCTCGTTAGCTTTACCTGTCCAATGTTCGAACAAGAACTTACGTTTTACCGCCTTCGACGCCGATCGAAGGACGTCGTTGAAATCGAAGTGAACGCGGCTCCGCAAAGCATCCCATCCGCCGCTTAAGAATTTAAGCCGGGCCGCCGGAACGGACATCTAGCCCTGGGCATTAACATTTGAGACCGTCGCTCGCTGTACCGATTGGACGGCGCACGTCGCGGGATAGCCAAAAGTCACTGGACCCGCCGTTTCAAGCGCCCGTGCGGATAGCCAAAGGCGACGGTCTCGGCCTCTTTTTTTGACAATGAGGCATGGGCAGGGTCCGTAGTGATCGTTTGACCTTGGCTCACGAGACCAAGCCATGCGCAACGTCGACAGGTCGCACAGCTTCGCAATCGTTCGCGAGATTGGTGAGCGACTGCGAGCATTACTGAAAGAGGAACCCGAGTTGCCGCCGAACCTTGAAAAACAGATGCGCCGACTGCGCGAGTTGGACGAGTCGCCGTGAGGCACAACAGACATTCTGGCGTTCGCCGTTCGGATGAATTTCGCTGCAGGAACATTGTCCCTATCTCGGCTGTTGGAGCGCAATTGCAATGACTTAGGAGGAACTCGTATGAGAACTCTGCTATTGGCTGGTGTACTGGCGGTCGCTGGCTTCGCTGGCGCGCCGATCTCCATTGCACCCGCGTCAGCTCAAGTTGAGGTTGATACTCCGCTCGGCGGCGTCAGAGTAGGCCCGGAGCGACGCTACTACCGAGAGTATGATCGGCCTGCTTATCGCGCTTACGGAGCTTACGGATACGATCGCGGTTATCGCGGTGGATGCCGCACCGTCACGATCGAGCGCGACGACGGTTCGGTCCGCAGGATTCGCCGCTGCGATTAGCAGTGCCGGACTACGAGATCGATGCCCGGCGCTCACAAAGGAGCGCCGACGCAAGTGTGGGCCGCATCAGTTGGCGGCCTGTTCTGCGTATGCTGAGAACGAACCTTTACTTTGCAAGCACCGGAACCAAAGGGTGGGAGCTAAGTTGATCGTTCCGGCTCACACCTCGACGGCGTGATGCCGAGAAGGCCTCAGCTCGGCGCCAGCCCCGGAGCTGAGGCCTTTTTGCCGCCCGTGTACATTTTTGTACAAAGGCCCGGAACCCAGGTCCGGCTTCTGACTCATCCCACGGGGACTTTGGATGGGATAAAAAAGACGTGCCGCGTTACACCTCCTTCGCCCGAGAGGCGGCAGCAACGCTGCTGCGAATGGCCCAAACAACAAAGGACCCGCAGGTCGCGTCGGGATTGATCCAGCGAGCGGCAGACCTGAAGGACCGCACGGGCGAGTTGCCTGCGGTTGACATTGAGATGTCCGCCGACGAGCCAAAAAAGCCGCTCACGAAGAACTAAGGTCGCCGTACGCGCGGAAACTCATGGAAAGAAATGGCCCCAGCTCCGTGGGCAGGGGGATGAAGCTGGGGCCGATTAGGGTCGCCCTCTTGGGGAAGGGCATCGGGAAAACTCGACAATCCGCAAAGCGTTCCCGGTCGTCCGTGTTTTTCCGCCGCAGTCTGCCATTGCCGGGGCTGAGGTTTGCAACGTTTGGATTTGTAAGTGACCTGAAATGCTTGCCAGCTTCCGGTTGGGGAGCCTCCCTCGAATAAGGGCGGCGTAAGGGGGCTAGAAGCAATGCCGATCAATCCGCTCTTGGGGAACGCCAACTCGGCAGACGTTGAACGACTCCGTCAGGCGTTCGCTGCCACGCTGAAATCACTACATTTGGTCGATCGCAACGATCCGATCTGCGAGATAGTCGCGCGAAAGGTCATCGATATCGACGCCGCCGGCACTCATGACCCGGATGAGATCGCGAAGACGGTCGCGAGAGAACTCGGCCCCAATTGATTGAGGCCGCGTTTGCAAGGCGGCCTCATCCGTGCCTTCAGAAGGGCTGCCTGGTGCTAATCGCGGTCGTGGTGGTGATGGTGTTCGTGCCGAACGCCTCCACCTCCGGAATGCGCAATAGCGTTTGACGTGAGAGAAGTCGAAAGCAGCATGGTTATGGTTGGCGGCGTGACCGCCGCGAATTTCCCGCACGTCTTCAGAAATTCACGCCGGTCGTCATCTTCAGCGGGCATAGCGGCCAATCCTCTGATTGTGGGGCATACAATATTAAACTACCACGAATTAAATAAATTCAAATACGTTAGTAGGTTCCAATATTTCCGGTGAAGCTACGGTTCCATTGTCGGCCTATAGGCGTGCTGGAGGGCGAGACATGGGCATCTACCTACATTTGCAACCCCCCATGGGAGGCCACCGAAAAAAATGCATGTATCACAAAGGCTTACGAGCAAACGTTGCGTGCTCTATCTGTTAAAGATCGCGAGAAACACCTCCGCGATCGGCGGGTTAGCTACTTGGCTGCGGGGCTTCGCAACGTGCGAGGCGCGCCATGACCCCTCTCCCAGTGGGCGATGTGTTCCTAACGGTCGCAATCATGGCCGTGACGTTCGTAGGCGAGATCGGCCTTTTCATCCTGATCGGAATGCTCTGAATGGAGCGCTCATCCCTCTGAGGATAGCAGCATCTGCCCCCGCAGCCGCACATACGTGCCGCTCTCATGCAGCTCCAGCCATCCGCGCTCGTGCGCCAACGCGACTGCAGCGCTGAATTGTTCGCCCGTGCCGCCCTGTTTCAGGAAGGGCACATTGATCAGCTCGATGAAGACGCGTCCGTCCTTGCACGCGTTGAATGCCGCTGGCGATCTCGACCAGCTTTCGGGCGCCTATCTCAGGGTCGGCTAAGGGGCGAGCAGATGTGTATTTCATAGTGGCGAGGGATACATTGAGCCGTCGTCGCTGACCAATCAAGTGGGCGCCTTGGCCTTCGCTATGAATTTACTTCGGCTCTTGCGTGCCATCGAATTCGCGAGCGGCCAAGCTAAGCTCCAGTTCTCTGAGCTGTTCGAGCAAGTGTTCTACGATCTCTTGGTAGTCAGATGGCGTGAGGGAATGCACGCCGCGTAAAGCCAATTGATTCTCAGGATCGTCGTCATCATGGCTTTAACGCTCATGACCTCTCGCTGAAAAAGCTAATAGTCATAAAAACAATCGGAAGTAGGCGCCAAACACTACGGGTGCGCAATCTCGTAGAATTACAGCCACGACGGACTTTTGCAGAACGCACTGGATTGCGCCGATTGTGATCGAGGCGCGATTTGCAGGCGCGACGAAAGCCGAATCGCGCTTCGTGGAGTAAATTTGGTTCTGAATCATAACTATAATGACTCCGACGCAAAAATAGAAAATAGGGTGGAAAAACAAAAACGTTGGGAGAAGTAGGTGGGTACTATGAGTCGCCTTCGCGTGATGGCATCGCTGTGCCGTCAGACTGCCGCGCATCACCCCGATAGAAGTTGGAAACTGCTCGCCGAGGCTGAGTATTGGGACCATTTAGCCAACGATGCGCTGCGCGATCACTCGTGCGCATCTGCCTTCCCGCTTCCAGCAATCGGAGATGATGCGAACACCACGCAATCGGCGCCCCCCGGTATGGCGGCATGAGCGTTTTCGGTTACTTTTGTTCTGGCCGGAGGGACTCCCAACTCGTCGCGCGAGTACGAGCAAGTCAGCAGTTGGAATCGCACTTACATTACGAAAAAGCTGAACTAGTCTTTTTGGCAGGGGTTGCGTTCATGGATAGCGTAGAGCGGTGCTTCGCCGCAGTGACGGCAATCGGTTTCTTTGTGACCGTCGTCGGGATGATATTGCTGCAAATGATGTGAAGCGTTGCGGCGCTCGTATCGCCGCATTAGCAAGTAAAGCCCGCCCCGTTGGTGGCCTCTTGCATTATACAATTCCAGCCATGGCGGCGCGGCTGACAATCGGTTGGCTGTACTGCGCATGAGAGCGAAAGCCGTCATCATTGTCCCGCGCCGTGCCAGCGCTCGCAATCGCGCGAAACGTGGAGCGCCCTATATTAGTTAACTATTCGGGAGGTTCGCGTGCGGACTGTCCTCCTAGTTCTTGGGCTATGGCTACTGATCAACGTTTTGTTTGTTGTGATCACGATGCCCCTCCCAGGCCACGCTTGCCGCCTCGACCAGCGCGGCCAACGTTGATCGAAGCATTGGATGCAATCAGGCGCTTTCTGAAAACACGACACCGCTGAAAAGTCAGACGATTGCGCTGTCATTTAACCAAGTCGAACACCGGACTATCACTCGTCAATTTAATCTGCGAGACTTTCAATTCCGACACAAACAATGGCTTGCGAAAAGCAGGTCCGAAGGGGGTTCGCAGTGGAGAAGGTACGACGCTTGCGCGCGATGGGTTCGCTGTGCCGTCAACAGGCCGCGTACAACAGCATGAACAAATGGAAACTCCTCGCAGACGCGGAATGCTGGGAGCACTTGGCTGAGCTTGAGCTGTCGTCCCACTTCCGGGAATGCAACGTCGGTAGCTCGACCAACTCGCTTGATCTGGCCGAGTGAGAAAACTCCTGCAAGGATGAAAACCGGCCCAATGGGCTAACTCTTCAAACATCGGGGGCGTGCAATGAGTAACCGTAATCGGGCGTACAATCGCGTTGTCCTGTGCCTGCGCGCTCAGGCGCTTCTTTCTCAGCTTGCCGAACTTGAGATACTTCGAGGCCGAGTGCAGGAGGCCGAGGAAAATGCAATGCTCGGTCAGTCGGCAGACCCGGTGAAGTCAACCATTCACTGATTGATCGCGGGGGTCTCGCGGTCGAGCGCGTGGTGCTGGGAGGGGGGCGCTGCATCACCCGATTGCGCGCTTGTTAAAATACCAGAGTGGTAGAATTCGCACCAAACAGGGTGCATCGTGAGTGCTGCAAGTACCGGCGACGCGCAAGCCATGAACATCTTGCGCGAACTGCACGAGGCCGAGACGGAGCTAGTCGGCAAGACCGTCGTTTTGACTGACGGCAAAGCTGGCACAATTGATCGCGTCTCCCTCGATGACGAGCACGGACTTCGCATCTCGGTCGCGGGACATGACGGTCGCTGGCCGATTTCGACGGTGAAGCACATTGAGGACTAATCGGCCGTGCGCGCGATAGCTTTGCCGCGATCTATGGCGTCTCGGCAGAGAGGGCAATGGAGGCGCGCAAGGTCGCCGACCGGCTTGCCTGTGAAGCGCGAAATAAGCGCATGCTTGCCTTCCAAGGGCCTGGCATAGCCATCCCGCCAGCGTCAATCGGAATACGACTGCGATCCGTGAGCTGGAGCGATACATGCTCGTTCAGCGTCTTCGCCTTGGCGCTCGCGTCCACACAACACGCTCGTTAAGGAACTGGTTACGGGTCGCTGTCACCATTCGCTGTATTACGTCGCCATATACCGCAGCGCATTCCGAGAACGTTTGATACTTCGACACGCCCAGTTGGCGGTCTCTTGAAGGAGAGGCCCAATGTTTAAGGGCTTCACAGTTGCAGTTGTCGCGCTGATTAGCACAGCGCAGGTCGATTACTACCTAACCAACGGTCGGTACACCGACGCGGCCATCGCTATGCTGCGGCAAATCAGGCACGCGTTTGGGTTTTAGATAATTGTTTTAGCGCGGAGCCGCGTGATGGACATCTCATGGGCTGATCTCGACGCCGATGAACGGCGCACCATTGCGGTATTGGGAGCCGGACTTTCGATTGAACTCTGCGACCCTGTTGCCCTCCAGACGTTAAGGCGGCTCGGTCTCATCATAGGGTCCCATTTGACCGCTGCCGGACACAATCTGCGAAGGGATGCCGTAGTGAAGAGTGTCGCGGGCTAAGCGTTGCGGGGTGGGGACTAGGGGCGAGGGATGCCAAACGCGATCGAGCTTATTGTGAACGGATACGTTAGCCTGAACGATAGGAGGGCTCTCGACGATTTGCGCATGCAGCGCCGCAAGCTGGCCGTGGACCTAAAGGCGCGCTCTGGATTTGATTGCCGCGCAACCCTTCAGCAGATCGAAGAAGATATTATCGTGATCGAGGCCGGGCTGGCGCAATTGGATGGCGCGGCGACGACCTAAGCTGCCGACCTAGCTCATCCGCCTTGGTAACCCGCAAGCTGCGAACGTAATAACCTTGTCTCTCAACGGCCGCCTTGATCTCGTCGCTGACTTTCAGAACTCTTTTTTTTCTTGCGCCAGTCATTGTGCGAGCAAACGACAGGTATCGCAGAGCCATTGCTCAAGACCAGCAACTCGCGCTTGTCATTGCGATAGACATCAAACACTTTGCGTCCCCGCTGTTCGCAATTAAGTAAGCGTTAAATATGTTTCGGTCGTCGCGATTGACGGCACGAGCTTAGTATTTGAATGGCGAAGCTGGTTGTAAATCTGCAACGGCCGCGAGTTTACTTCACCACGTTCCGAGGAACGAGCTGACGCAGGTACGGACCAGAGTACCGAATTCCGCCACACGGGCGTGAGCATATGCGCGAATGAACCAAATCCCCCGCTGCGATCACTGCGAAGAAGAGTTCGCGCCAGAAGAGCTAACCGTTCTCGCGCCACCGGCTGGTGACGGCGAGCTGATCTGCGCTCAGTGTGTACGACTTGCGTTGAGCCCCGGCGAGGCGCACGACGTTCGACTCGCCGGAAAACTGCTGTCTCGTCTCAAATAGGGATCAATGCTGCTTGCCGACAGTGGCTACGACGCCGATTGGATCAGAGAGCTTGCCATGAAGAAAGGCGCGTGGGCCAACATCCCGCCGAAAAGCAACCGAAGCGATCCGATCTGCTTTAGCCCCTACCTCTATCGCGCTCGCAACCAGGTCGAACGGTTCTTCAACAGGATCAAACAATGCCGTCGGGTGGCAACGCGCTACGACAGGCTTGCGGGAAATTACCTTGCCTTCATCCAACTGGCATCTATCCGGCTATGGCTGGCCGCGCCTTATGAGTCCGCGCCCTAGCACTACTTTGGCAGATTGTATTTTCGCCGCTGTTTTTCAAGGATTTGCTTTCGGCAATATGGGCAGTGCTGAGACGGCG
>NZ_LBIZ01000074.1:0-20218 GCF_028128665.1 Bradyrhizobium sp. CCBAU 45384 | reverse complement strand
ACCGATCCCGAAGACGTCGACCGGCAAGATCCAGAAATTCCTGCTGCGCAATCTGGTCGACTCGGCGAAGGCCATCTCGACCTGATTGGCGTCGGGTTCGCAGACTGCCTGGTGCGCGGCCATACCCGCAAAGCTGCGGTGCGCTGCTACGCCTGGTAGGTCAATGTGTCTCCAGCTGCAGGCCGTCATAGGCCGGCACCACGCCTGCGGGCAGAGTCTGCCGGATCACCTCATAATCGACGTCCGCCGTCATGTTGGTGATCACGGCGCGCTTCGGCTTGAAGCGCTCGATCCACGACAAAGCGTCGTTGATGCTGAAATGGCTGACGTGGCTGGTGTAGCGCAGGCCGTCGACGATCCAGAGGTCGAGATTTTCCAGCGCGCGCCAACTCTCGCGTGGGATGTCATTGAGGTCCGGCGTGTAAGCGGCATCGCCGATACGATAGCCGAGCGCGGGAATGTTGCCGTGCTGGACCAGGAAGGCCGTCATCGTCACGGCGCCGCCCTTCCCAAGAATAGTCTGGCTCTCGCCCGCCTCGATCGAATGCCGTGTCAGGATCGGCGGGTAGTCGCTGCCCTCCGGCGAAATGAAGCAATAGGAGAACCGCGCCATGATGTCCTTGGCGGTCGACTGGTTGAAATAGGTCGGGATGCGGCGGCGCATGTGCATGACGACCGAGCGCAAATCGTCCATGCCATGGGTCTGGTCGGCGTGCTCGTGGGTCAGGAACACCGCGTCGATGTGGTCGACGTTGGTCGAGAGCAGTTGCTCGCGCAGGTCCGGCGAGGTGTCGATCACGATCCGCGTCGTGCCATGCTCGGACTTCCGCTCGACCAGCAGTGAGCAGCGGCGGCGGCGATTCTTCGGATTGGTCGGATCGCATGCGCCCCAGCCGAGGGCGGGACGCGGAACACCGGCGGAGGAGCCGCAGCCCAGGATCGTCAGCGTCAGCGTCATGCGGCTCAGAACCTCAAGCTTTCACCTTGGAGAACAGGCGGAAGAAATTGTCGGTGGTCTGGCTAGAAATCTCGTCCAACGACACGCCACGCGTTTCGGCCAGAACCTTGGCGACCTCGACCACATAGGCCGGCTCGTTGCGCTTGCCCCGGAACTTGCCCGGCGCAAGGTAGGGCGAGTCTGTTTCAACCAGAATACGGTCAGCAGGCAGTTCGGCCGCAAGCGCGCGCAGCGTATCCGACTTCTTGAAGGTCAAGATGCCCGTGAAGCCGATATAGAGCCCGAGGGACACCGCCTTCAGTGCCAGCTCACGCCCGCCGGTGTAACAATGCAGCACGGCGCGAAACGATCCCTTGGCCGCCTCCTCTTCCAGGATGCGGGCGCAGTCCTCGTCCGCCTCGCGGGTGTGGATCACCAGCGGCAGGCCCGTGGCGCGCGCGGCGGCGATATGGGCACGAAAGCCCCTCGCCTGCGCCTCGGGCGAGCCGTCGTCGTAGAAATAGTCGAGCCCGGCTTCGCCGAGCGCGACCACCTTGGGATGCCGTGTCAGCGCGATCAGCTCGTCCGGCGAGATGCCGTCTTCCTCATCCGCGTTGTGCGGATGGGTGCCGACCGAGCAATAGACGTCGTCATAACGCTCGGCGATGGCGAGAAGCTGATCGAGCTTTCGCACCCGTGTCGAGATCGTGACCATGCGGTCGATCCCAGCCGCGCGGGCACGCGACACGATCCCGTCGAGATCCTCCGCAAAGTCCGGGAAATCCAGATGGCAGTGACTGTCGACCAGCATCGTTACATGCGCCTCAGGCCGCCGGCTCGATGTAGCGCGGGAACGCCGGCGTCGGCGCTGGCAGCGTGGTGCCGGGCGCGATCCGCTTCTCGCCGCCGAGCATCGCGAAATTGCGCTCAGCCGCCGGGATACCGAGGCTGTCGAGCAGCAACCCTGATGCGGTCGGCATCGCCGGCTGGGCCAGGATCGCGATCTGACGCACGACTTCCGCGGTGACGTAGAGCACCGTCTTCTGCCGGACAGGATCGGTCTTGGCGAGTGCCCATGGTGCCTCACCCGCGAAATAGCGGTTGGCCTCCGCGACCACAGCCCACACGGCGTTGAGCCAGTGATGGATCTGCTGTGTCGCCATGGCTTCGCGCGATGCGGCAATCATGCCATCGGCCATCGCCAGGATCGCCTTATCGTTGTCGCTGAACGCGCCGGGCTCCGGCAGCACGCCGCCGAGCTGTTTGGCGATCATCGACAGCGAGCGCTGCGCGAGGTTGCCGAGATCGTTGGCGAGGTCGGCATTGATGCGCGCGACGATGGCCTCGTGGTTGTAGTTGCCATCCTGGCCATAGGAGACCTCGCGCAGGAAGAAATAGCGCATCTGGTCGACGCCGTACTGGTCGGCGAGATTGAACGGGTCGACGACGTTGCCGACCGACTTCGACATCTTCTCGCCCCTGTTGAACAGGAAGCCATGGGCATAGACCCGCTTCGGCAGCGCAAGGCCGGCCGACATCAGGAAAGCCGGCCAGTACACGGCGTGGAAGCGGATGATGTCCTTGCCGATGATATGCACGTCGGCCGGCCAGTAGCGCCAGTTCTTATCGCTTTCGTCAGGGAAGCCTACGCCAGTGATGTAGTTGGTCAGCGCGTCGACCCAGACATACATCACATGCTCTTCGTTGCCGGGCACCTTCACGCCCCAGTCGAAGGTGGTGCGCGAGATCGAGAGATCGCGCAGGCCACCCTTGACGAAACTCACCACCTCGTTGCGGCGCGCATCCGGGCCGATGAATTCGGGATGGTCCGCGTAAAGCTTCAGCAGCTTGTCCTGATAGGCCGACAGGCGGAAGAAATAGCTCTTCTCCTCGACCCATTCGACCGGCGTGCCTTGCGGTCCGAGGCGTACGCCATCGTCGTTCAGGCGTGTCTCGTCCTCGGCGTAATAGGCCTCATCACGCACCGAGTACCAGCCCGAATAGATGTCGGCGTAGATGTCGCCATTCGCTTCCATGCGACGCCAGATCTCCTGGCTCGAGCGATGATGCTGCTCTTCGGTGGTGCGAATGAAGCGGTCGAACGAGACGTTCAGACGCTGGTCCATCTCCTTGAAGCGGTTGGCATTGCGGGTCGCGAGTGCGGACGGGGACAGGCCCTCGTTCTGCGCGGTCTGAACCATCTTCTGGCCATGCTCGTCCGTGCCGGTCAGGAAGAACACGTCCTTGCCGTCGAGCCGGGCGAAGCGCGCCAGCACGTCGGCCGAGATCGCCTCATAGGCGTGACCGATATGCGGGCTGCCGTTGGGATAGGCGATGGCGGTCGAGATGTAGAAGACATTGTCGCGGGCGGGCGCAGCAGCGACCACATCCGCTTTCGCTGCGGTCACCGGCTTCGGCGCCTTGGGTTTTGACACTTTGGGCTTCACCGTCTTCGGCGGCGTAGCGACGGGTGCCGGCGCCGCGATCACGGCGGGCTGAGCCACCTTCGCCTTCTTGACCGCGTTCTTCGCAGGGGCCTTTGCTGGCTTCTTCACCGCTTTCTTGGCGATGACCGGTCCCTTGGCAGCCTTCTTGCTGGCCTTCTTTGCCGTCCTTGCAGCGCTCTTCTTCACGCCCTTCTTGGCGACGGCCTTCTTGGTCTTCTTGACCTTCTTGGCAGCCTTACGCGCCAGCGCCTTCACGGCCTTTTTGGCGGCCTTCTTTGCAGCCTTCTTGCTGCTCTTGCCCTTGGCGGCTTTCTTAGCGCGTGTTGCCACGACAAATTCCTTTACCGGCTTTTCGAATTTTGGAAACGAACTGCGTTAGGTTGTTATTCTGAGCATGCTCCTCTCGGAAAACCGCTACACACTTTTCCGGATCATGCTCTAGCGCGTTGCGTCCGCCAGCCAGCCGAACACCGAGAAAACCAAGGGCTTTCGCTCCAGATTGTAGGTTTCGGTGTCGCGCGCGGCGCGGACGATCTTTTCCCATACCTCGCTCAAGCGCGCAAGGCGCGGCAGGTTCTGGTTGGCATTGGCTTCGTCTGCATGCAGGCGCTCCGCGATCCAGCGATCGATGCCGTCGACGAAGGCGGCAAGGGCCACGCGGTCGCTGGTGCCGAGGGATTCACCAAGCGTGTGCAATTCACGCGGATCGACCTCCGGCAACCGTGCCAAGAGCGCGGCGGTGCGCTGCTGGAGCTTCAGCGCATCGCCGCCGAGCAGCGTCAGCGCGCGCGAGACACTGCCCTTGGAGGCCTCGGCTGCCTCGCGGAGTGCCAAATCAGTCGGCGGGATGTCGGCGGCCGCAGCTGCTGCGGCAATGACCTCGTCGGTCGTCAGTGATCGCAAACGCAGCTTGCGGCAACGCGACTGGATGGTGGCGAGCACGCGCGCCGGAGCGTGGCTCACCAAAAGGAACAGCGATCGCTGCGGCGGCTCCTCAAGGATCTTGAGCAGCGCGTTTGCCGCATTGGGATTGAGCTCGTCGACGGTGTCGACGACGCAGACGCGCCAACCTTCTGCTGCAGCCGTCGAGCCGAAGAATGCGATCGTCTCGCGAGTCTCGTCGACCGTGATGACGGTGCGCATCACACCACGGTCATTGGCGGTGCGCTCCAGCGTCAGCAGGCCGCCATGCGAGCCGGCTGCGACCTGTCGCGCCACGGCATCATCAGGATCAATGAAGAGATCTTCGGCGGTCTGCACGGCCGTCGCCAACGGTTGGCCATGGGCGAGCACGAAGCGCGCCATACGATAGGCCAGCGTTGCCTTGCCGATCCCTTGCGGCCCGCCAATCAGCCAGGCATGCGGGATACGCCCGCTGCGATAGGCGGTCAGCAGCGCCGCCTCGGCCTCGCGATGGCCGGACAGAAGGCTGGTCTCGCGGGGATGCGGGATAGCGCTCTCGCGCTCGGCCTGACGCGGGCTCATGCCGAGATCACCGAAGCCGGCGTCGGCAGGAGGCGTTCGCGCAGCGCGTCCCAGACGCGACCGGCGACCGTATCAGGGTCGGAATTGGCATCGATCAGCATGCAGCGCGCGGGATCGTCGACGGCGATCTTGCGATAGGCCTCGCGCAGGCCCTGGTGGAAGGCGAGCTTCTCGCCTTCGAACCTGTCAGGCGTGCTGCTGCCGCGCCGCGCCGCCGCCCGCGCCAGGCCAACCTCGACCGGCAGATCGAGGATGAAGGTGAGATCAGGCTTGAGATCGCCGATTGTGACCCGCTGCATGGCGTTGATCAGTCCGGCGGGTACGCTGCCGAGGCTACCCTGATAGGCTCGTGTCGAGTCGGCGAAGCGGTCGCACAGCACCCAGACGCCTTGTTTGAGCGCAGGCTCGATCACGGTGTGGACATGGTCGTCGCGCGCGGCCGCGAATAGCAGCGTCTCGGCTTCGGGCCCGAGCAGCTTGCCCATCCCCGACAGCACCAGATGGCGCATGATCTCGGCGCCGGGCGAGCCGCCGGGCTCGCGCGTGACTAGGATCCGCAGTCTGGCCGCACTGAGACGCTCGGCCAGCTTCTTGATCTGGGTCGACTTGCCCGTCCCCTCACCGCCTTCAAAGGTGATGAAGCGTCCGCGCCCGGACGGCCGCTGTCCCGTGCTCTCACTCATGGTCAGAGCTTCTCGGCGCCTGCACGGAACATGCCGATCACGAGCTCGCTGGCGCCGTCGATCGCGCGCCGCATGGTCGAGCCGGTGCCGATCGATTCCGCAGCGTAGACCGGCGTTTCCACCGCGATATTGCCGCTGCGCCAGACCTTGACCACGCCGACCTGCTGGCCTTCCCGAACCGGCGCGCGCACGGGACCGCTATAGACGACGCGCGCGATCAGCTTGTCGCCGCCGTTCTTGTGCACCATCACCTTCACCGGCACTTTCGCAACCAGCTTCACCGAGCGACTCTCGCCCCCGAAGACCTTTGCGTAGCCGACCGGTTCGTCGGCCGCGATCAGGGTGCGGGTCTCGAAGTTGCGGAAGCCCCATTCCAGCATCTTCTTGGCTTCGGTGGCGCGATCCTCGGGGTCTTCGAGCCCGTTGACCACGACGATCAACCGCGTGCCGTTCTGCACCGCCGAGCCGACCATGCCATAGCCGCCTTCCTTGGTGTAACCGGTTTTCAGGCCGTCGGCGCCTTCCATCGAATTGAGCAAGGGATTGCGGTTCGGTTGGCGGATTTTGTTCCAGGTGAACTCCTTCTCGCCGAACAGTTTGTAGAATTCCGGGAAGTCCAGGATGATGTGACGCGCGAGCATGCCGAGTTCGCGCACCGTCATCTTGTTGCCGGGGTCGGGCAGGCCGTTGGAATTGGCGAAGGTCGACTTGGTCATGCCGAGCTCGCGGGCGCGCTTGGTCATGAAGTCGGAGGCAAAGATCTTCTCGTTGCCCGCGATGCCTTCGGCGAGCGCGATGCAGGCATCGTTGCCACTCTGGATGATCGCGCCGTGCAGGAGGTCGTCGACCGAGACCTTGCTGTTGATGGCTGCGAACATGGTTGAGCCGCCCGAGGGCGCCCCGCCCCTGCGCCAGGCATTCTCGCTGATCCGGTATTCGTCGGTCAGCTTGATTTCGCCCTTCTTGATCGCGTTGAACACGACCTCCGCGGTCACGAGCTTCATCATGCTGGAGGGCGCGCGCAGCTCGTCGGCGTTCTTCTCGAACAGCACGCTACCGCTGGAGGCCTCGATCAGGATCGCCGTGGGGGCATCGCCGTCAAAGCCGGCATCTTCGGTTTTCTTGGCGCCCTGGACGCTCTGGTTGGCGGCATAGAGCACCCCGCCCCAGCCGAGGCTCACGGCAAGCGCCGCCGCGACCAGCCGGCGTGCCAGCGCTCCGGCTGTGAACCGGGGATGGCGGAGCGGGATCAGATGAAATGCCATGGCGAAGCCCTGAGAGCGGCGTTCTAACAAACGGAACCGGTGCGAACAACACGAGGATCGGGTGCTTGCTCCGAGATTGCACGATTCTCGTCGCATCCCTATCGTGCCACCTCATGTTTCCCGACCAAACCCCTGAAACAAGGCGGAAAAGCGATGTCCACGACTCGTGTGATCAAGGCCAATGGGATCGACCTCTTCATCCGCGAAGCCGCCGGCCAGGGACCGCTGGTGGTGCTGTGCCATGGCTGGCCGGAACTGTCATATTCATGGCGACACCAGATCCCGGCACTGGCAGCCGCCGGCTTTCACGTCGTGGCTCCCGACATGCGCGGCTTCGGCCAGAGCGCGGCGCCGCCGAACGTATCAGCCTATTCGATCTTTGACCTGGTGGGCGATGTCGTCGGACTGGTCCAGGCGCTCGGCAAGACCAGGGCGATGGTGGTCGGCCACGACTGGGGCGCGCCGGTCGCCTGGCATGCGGCCCTGTTCCGTCCGGATATCTTCACGGCCGTCGCAGGCCTGAGCGTGCCGCCGCCGTTCCGCGGACGCGGCAGGCCGCTCGAGCTCTTGCGGCAGGGCGGCATCACCAACTTCTACTGGCAGTATTTCCAGGCGCCCGGTGTCGCCGAGGCCGAGTTCGAGCAGAACGTCGCCCGCACCATGCGGATCGTGCTCGGCGGCCGCGGTCTTGCCGACCCCAATGCCGCGATGTTCGTGCAGGAGGGCAAGGGCTTTCTCGGCCATGCGACCGCCGACGAGCCGCTACCGGCGTGGCTGAGCGAGGACGATCTTGCTCATTTCACCGAAAATTTCCGCAAGTCCGGCTTCCGCGGCGGGCTGAACTGGTATCGCAACATCGACCGCAATTGGGAGCTGACCGCGCCCTGGCAGGACGCGCAGATCCGCCAACCCTCGCTCTTCATCGCCGGCGCGCAGGATGCCGTCATCACCGGACTGATCGGTGCCAAGCGCGTCAACGAGCTGGAGCGCGTGCTACCCAATCTCACGCGAAAGATCATCATCGACGGCGCGGGCCATTGGGTGCAGCAGGAGCGGCCCGACGAGGTCAACGCCGCGCTGGTCAGATTCCTGCGCGAAGCGTCGTCACCCTCGGCGGCGCGCGATTAGTACAGGCCGCGGCCGGTCAGGATGCTGCGGGCCTCGGCTGCGCCGTCATCTGAGGCGGAAGGACCGCTGTCGGAGGCATAGCGGCCGTCCTGATCATAGGACACCTGGCGGACATTCTGGAGCGCCCGGCCCCGGCTGCGGCTCGAGGCCGACATCTCCGAGGTTGCGTTGATCGAGGCGACGTCCGCAGCGCTATTGCCAAGGCTATAGGGCCGCCCTTCCGGCATCGGGACTTCGCCCCTGATAGCACCGCGGTTCGACGAAGGCAGCTCGGGCACGAATGGCCGCGCCGAGGCGACCCGGACCATCGAGGGCGACGGCGCCGGCACGCCGGTGCGCAAGGTCGCCATCAGCTGGCGGTCATCCGAGCCTTCCAGCGGCGCCCGGCCGACATATTCGACGCGGACCCTGGCGACGCCAGTGCCTTTGAATTCAAGCAGTTCGGCGGCTTTGTTCGAGACGTCGATGAGACGGTTGCCGTGATAGGGACCGCGGTCATTGACGCGGACGACCAGCGACTTGCCGTTGGAGAGATTGGTCACCCGCGCATAGGACGGCATCGGCAGGGTCGGATGGGCTGCCGTCAGCGAGCCCATGTCGAAGACTTCGCCGTTGGCGGTCAGACGGCCGTGGAAATCATCGCCGTACCAGGACGCCGTACCCTCGGCCCGGTAGTTGACGTCCTCCTCCGGCACGTAGGTCCGGCCGGCGACGACGTAGGGCTTGCCGACGCGATAGGTGCCGCCGCCTTTGGGCACGGGCTCGCCCCAGGCTACGACTCGCGGGCTCGACGACACGCCGTATTTAGGATCGACCCGGCTGGCGAACTTGTTGGACGAGGCGCAATTGGCAAGCGCTAGGCAGGTGGCGACCGCCGCAACGCATCGCGCGGCCCGCATCACCGAATCTGACCGTCGGATCCCCATTCGCCCCAAATACCATTTCGCCGGAGACGAACCCAACCCGCTTTCCTGCGGGGGCGCCCTGCGGACGTCAAACTCCGAGCGGCCCACCACCGTCCGGAGACGGTAACGATAACGCAACCCGAACACGGCGGAAATGGGGAGCGCACAACCTACGCACCGAGATGGTAAACAGGACGTTCGCAATTCTCCGTTCATCTACGGGGCGCGAGGACCGTGGTACCGGCTCGTCTGTGCCAGTCCCGCACAAGCTGTTGCGCCAAAAGCTCACTCCACCCCCGATATCGCTGGCTTCACCGGAATTCTTTTGACTGTGCAAGGTCGCCCGCGTTTTCTCGCGTGCAGGGGCGGGATTGGAATTTAACGATGATCGAGACGGTTTCGGCACTGATGGGTCTGGTAAGCGCAGGGATCTTCCTGGCCCATGCGTTTGAAGGCTACCGCACGAGGGCCTGAAGGCACTCGCGCGCGCGACATTGCATCACTTCTTCACAGCGGCGCGTTCGGACAATTTTAATCAATTCGATCGAGCATCGAGGACGAGAGCAGCAGGTGTCCCATGGGCAAACATGACCTCGTATCCGATGGCTTTCTGGCATTGACCGCAGGCGGTCTGGTCCTGCTCTGCTCGAGCCTCGTGGCGCTGGCCTTCGGCTAATCCTCCAACCACCCTGTCGCATTTTCAGATTGCTGGGCCATGGCAGCGCAGCAGGCGCTGTGACCCGCTCCCATTTAGTTGATTGAATTTTCGTGTTCGGCGCCTCGACCTAATTTCAAGAGGCCACCACCAGCTAAGGTGACGAACATGCTCGCCGAGAAATTCATCCTGGTTCTGGAATCGCTGATCCGCGGCGGTCGGACCTATCCCGACGGAAGCCCCCGGGTCATCAGCACCTCTGCGCACGTCCCGGTGACGCTGCCGAAGCAGAAATAGCTGCGCTCCGCCACGCGCTCGCCCCGCTCAGCGCAAGCCCAACGGAGAGCTGCGATAGAGGCTGTCGCGGGCTTCATTCGCGCAGACGAAGCTGCCGTCGAACCCCTGGCCATACCTCCTCTGTCCCTTGCGGTAGTAGACGCCCTTCTTGAAATCCAGCCACACCACCTTGTCGCCGGGGCAATGGCGCTGGGCCTGGTCCTCATAGCGAAACGGCGTCAGCGGTGTCGCCGAGACGCCCGTAGCGCCCACGCCGAAGATGATCGCACTCGAAAGCGCGACGTGACCTACGCCCTTGCCAAAGCGGCTGCACAGCACTGCCCACCTCTCCCCGTTTTCCACCTCTACGATAGCATGAGACGACGCGAGCACCAGGAGCCGACCCGGCGGGCCGTCTTTCTCCAGCCATCGGGGCGAGGTACATGGGGGCAGCGTCACCTCCATCATCGGACATTGCATGTCGGTAGAGCCCGAAACCACCACCGGCCCCCGCCCGCCCTCGCCGCGCCTCGGCCTGTTGCCTATGATCATCTTCGGGTCGCGCTGGCTGCAGCTGCCGCTCTATCTCGGGCTGATCGTGGCGCAATGCGTCTACATCGTACTGTTCCTGAAGGAGCTCTGGCACCTTTCCTCGCACGCGCTTGATCTCACCGAGCAGGAGATCATGATGAGCGTGCTGGCGCTGATCGACGTCGTGATGATCTCAAACCTCTTGGTGATGGTGATCGTCGGCGGCTACGAGACCTTCGTCTCCCGGCTCGACCTCCAGGGCCATCCCGACGAGCCGGAGTGGCTCGGCCACGTCAACGCCAGCGTGCTCAAGATCAAGCTCGCGATGGCGATTATCGGCATCTCCTCGATCGCGTTGCTGCGCACCTTCATCGAGGCCGGCAATCTCGGATCAAACCGCGCCAGCCTCACCGAGAACGGCGTGATGTGGCAGGTGCTGATCCACATCACTTTCGTCGCGTCGGCGATCGGCATCGCCTTCGTGGACAGGTTCAGCGATACGACCACGCGCAAGCACCAGGAGTGAGGTGCTGGTCGACGTCAAGCCTGGCGCGAGGCGACTTCGAGCTGCCCCAGCGCCTGGTGCAGGCACTCCTGCATCTTCTGCGCAATCTGCTCGCGTGAAATACCCTTCTCGGCGAGGTCGCTCGAGACCTTGTTGATGGTCTCGTCCATGGTCTGATTCGCCAGACCGTCGGTCACCAGCTTCGTCGCGTAAGCGGCGGCGGCATCGCCGCTGAGTCCGAGCTCGCCTGCGGCCCACAGCCCGAGCAGCTTGTTCGACCGGGCCGCAGCCTTGAACATGAGCTCCTCGTCATGGGCGAATTTGGCCTCAAAGCCCTGCTCGCGCTTGTCGAACGTGGTCATGGTCAGCTCCATTTGCGCTGTCACTGGGTGGGATCTGGATCGGGAGCGAAAGTCTCCGTGGTTCTGGTCTTCTGAGGATCAATTGAATCTTCCGGCCGAAGGCGTTCGCCGTCAAGCGTCGCTTGCACCGGCAGGCAGCGTCAGGCCCGACCGGCCCGGCTGGCTAGACGATTTGCCGCATGGCCTCGGGGAGATCGAGAGCCGACGCGTGAACAGAGAGCTTCGGGAATTTCGACGGCTTGAGCGCCTGCGCCTTGCGTCCTTCGAGCCGGCGCTGAACCGGCGGCGCACAGCAGCCGCGGACTGTCAGGCCTTTGCTGCAGCCGCCTCGCGCGCCAGCCGCTCGGCCTTCAGCCGCTCGCGATTGGCATGAAACGCCTTCTGCGCCTCCTCATGGTCGCGCATGGCCTTCTCGGCCTCGATCCGGCGAGCCGCGTCCCGCGCCTGGCGCTGTTCCGGTGTCAGGGGTTTGCGTCGGAAGGAAAGGTCTTCAGTCATGGCGAGGCAACGCGGCGCTGGGGAATAAGTTCCCATCGGACGCCGACCCGGTTCCGTTCCGAGGGAGCTCGTTTGCCAAAATGTCGAAAACAACCCCATGCACAGTAGCGCGCGCGGCTCTGCGGCGGGGCGTTTGGTCGGATCCACCAGGGCCCCTTCCGGGCCGAAGTCAGCGCAGCCGCCTGCTCGGTCGAACGCAAGGGATCTATGCCGGCAACAGGCCCGCGGCGCGATAGCTCTCGATCACGCTGTCGAACAGGGCGATGTCCGCGCGGCTGCGCGCCATCAGCTGCGCGCCGGCAACGGCCGCGAAGATGGCGCGGGCGCGCGCCTGGCTCTGCTTCGGGCTGACGATCTTCGCGGCGGACAGGACCTTGGCCAGCCACGCCACGTTGACGTCGGCGAAAGCCTGCACCTCGGTCTTCACCGCATCCGGCAGGTCGTCATATTCGGCGGCCATGAAGCTGCACATGCAGATGCGGTTGTCCCGCGTCAGCGCGGTGCGAAACACCTGCGGATATCGGCTGAGGCTTTGCCTGGGATCACCGCTTTCGGCCAGCATCGCCTCGAGCTCCGCCGCGGTGTCCTCCCAGTAGCGCCGCGCCACTGCAGCACCGAGTTCGGCCTTGCTCGGAAAGTGGTGATAGATGCTGGCGGCCTTGATGCCGACCTCCGCGGCAAGGTCGCGAAAGTTCAGGCCGCCATAGCCATGGGCCTGCGCGGTGCGCTTGGCCGCCGCCAGGATCGCCTCTTTGGCATTCGCACTCATGGGTCCCTTCATCACCTATCCGTCAGCCTACCAAGTGACAGATAGGCATTGACCAGGTAAAGCACAAAGCTTAACGTCTACCTACCAAGTGACAGGTAGGTAACGAGGAGGCACCGATGAAGATCTACGACTTTCCGACCGGCCCCTATCCCGCCCGCGTCCGCATCGCGCTGGCCGAGAAAAAGCTGCAGTCCCGCGTCGAATTCGTGCTCGTCAATCTGCGCAAGGGTGAGCATAAGCGGCCCGACTTCATCGCAAGCAAGAACTACTCGGGCACCCTGCCCGTGCTCGAGCTCGACGACGGCACGCTGATCGCCGAGTGCACAGCCATCACCGAATATCTGGACGCGCTCGACGGCGCGCCCACCCTCACCGGCACGACGCCGCGCGAAAAGGGCGTGATCCACATGATGAGCAAGCGCGCGGAGCTGGAGCTGCTCGACGCCATCAGCGTCTACTTCCATCACGCCACGCCCGGGCTCGGACCTCAGGTCGAGATCTACCAGAACAGGGAATGGGGCCTGCGCCAGCGCGACAGGGCGATCAAGGGGATGCACTATTTCGATTCGGTGTTGCGGCAGCAGCCCTTCGTTGCCGGCGAGGCCTTCTCGATGGCCGACATCACCGTGATCGGTGGGTTGATCTTCGCGAAGCTCGTTCAGCTGCCGGTGCCCGGCGAATGCGAGGCGCTGTCGGCGTGGTACTCGAGGATGCAAGCGCGGCCGAGCGTCCGGGATCAGCTGGCGCTGGCGCCGCCGCCGCGGGACGCCGCGGCTTAGACTTGGCCCGCTGGCTCAGCCTGCGCGAGGACGCGACGCCGCCAAGGACGCTATTTTGAGTTCAAGGTGGTGACCGGCCGCCAAACTGTCGGCTTATTCTCCAGGAGCTCCCTGCAACGCGCGAGCATTGCCTTCGCCGGAATATCTTGCGGCTGATCCAGCAGCACCGTCTCGAAATCAACGATCGCGCCTTCGAGATCGCCGCTGCGATATTTGGCAAGGCCGTGCTCGTAGCACGCGATCCACGTTGCGGCCTGGCGCTTTGCGTCAGCCGTCCCTGCGAGGCCGATCAGTTCATGGACAGCGATCCCCTCCTCGCGGCCGTAGACTGCGATGCTGTCGATCTCGCGTGTGACAATGGCACCACGCGCAAGGCGCTCGGTTGCCTCGCCGATCAGAATTTGCGTGCCATAGCTCTTGTTGGCGCTTTCCAGGCGGCTTGCCACGTTCACGGCGTCGCCAATCACGGTGTAGTTCAGCCGCAGCTCCGAGCCGATATTGCCGATCAGCATGCGGCCGGAATTGATGCCGATGCGGATCTGCAGGGGATGGCCGAGATCGTCGGTGAGGCCGGATTCCGCGATGGCGCGGCGGATGCCGAGCGCGGCGCGGCAGCAGCGCTCCGCATGATCGGCTTGCGGCTGCGGCGCGCCCCAGAACGCCATCACGGCGTCCCCGATGAACTTGTCGATCGTCCCGCCATTGGCGACGACGACTTCCGAGGCAAGGTCGAGATAGCGCGACAGCAAGGGCACGACGCGGTCGCCCATGCGTTCTGAGAGCCCGGTAAAGCCGGCCACATCCACGAACATCACGGTCAATTCCTGGATCGCGCCGCCGGGTTTTGCCTCGACGCCCTGGCGCAGCAGCGCCCGGACGAGATCGGCCGGGATGAACTTTCGGAACGCCGAAAGGCCCGCTGCCATCTCCGCGATCGCACCCGACAGGCTCGCAATCTCCTTCAGCCGCGAGGGATGACGGCGCACCAGTTCCAAGGCAAAGGTCTCGACATGGCGGATCTCGCCGACGACGCGGGAGAGCGGCGCCGCGATCACTCTGCGCGCGAGCAAGGCGGAGGCGAGAGCCGCAAGCACTGCGCCGACAGCGAGGCCGAGGATCAGGCGCCGTAACGTCGTCTCGACCGGACCGAGAAACTCGGCCTCCGGAATGATGGTTGCGAGCCGCCAGCCGGGAAACGGCAGCGGCGTGAGTGCGAATTCATAGGCGGCACCGTCTGAGGTGAGCCGGCTACGCCAGCTTTCCTTGCCGTCGCCGGCCTGGGCCAGCGCCTTCTGCGCCAGCGGCAGCAACTTCTGTCCACCGTGCGCGGGATGCAGTTCATCGGCGTCCTTGTCGGGCGCGGCGACCAGTTCGCCGTTGCCATCGAAGATGAAGGCTGTTCCGGTGCGCCCGACCTCGAGCTGGGCGAGAAAGCGCGCCAGGCGGGTGTATTCGATCATGATGGCAAGGACGCCCTGGCGTTCCTGATAGACGTCGATCGGGCCGGCAAAAGCGATCGATGGACGTTGCCCGATCGGATGGTCCGTGACCTTGAACCATGCGGGCTCTTCGGCCTTCAGTCCGGTCTTGAACCAGGTGCGATCGGCCACGCGGAAATCGGTCGGCTCGAAACGGCGGTTGGCAAATTCGATATCGCCGGGCACGACATCGTATTCGTCGATGCGGCGCTGGCCGGCATGATCGGTGAGCGAGATCTCCATCATCTCCATGCGGCCGTCGCCGAGCTTGTGGGCGGCAAAGAACGCGCCGTCGGGCCAGCCAAACGCGACCCAGGAGATCGTCGCCTGCGATTGCAGTTGAGACAGAAACACGAATTCGCGCTTGTCGGCCTCACGGGTATCGAGGACGTTTTGCAGAAAAAGTGTGCGGATCGCGGTGTGCGCCGCGCGCGCTTCGTCGACGATCGCGCCGACTTCCTTGCGAACGGCGGCGACGATTTGCTCATTGATGGTCGAGGCAAGTTGCCGGCTGGTCGCCTCCGCCGTGCGCCACCACAGGAGGCTGGACAAGGCCGCGCTCAAAAGGATCGCGGTCAAAACCAGCGCCGACACGGCGAGACGGATGCTGACCGTCAACCGCCGCAGCGCCTGGCCTGATGTCACGCGTCCGTGGCTGGCGTCCATGACTTGATCCGGCGGGTTGACGAGGCGAACTGCTAACCTTCTTCGCAGGCCCGCAGCCGTTCGTTACGTCTCGCAGATGCCAGCAGTCCCGGCCAATGCGCGCCGGCTAAGGTCTCCATAGAGACTAGGCATTGGAACTATTCCCCCACCTGCCGCTAATTCGCCGCCCAAGCGCACGACGTCGTGCGCGTCACCCAACCGTCTCACCAACTCGTGAGCAGCCTTTCCGGTAACGGCGGCTGCGGCGAGGACGAACGAGACCCTGGGCCCACTGCCCTACTCCAGAGGAGAGATCTCATGTCTGCCAAGACCACCATCAGCTCGCTCGTACTCGCCGGCGCCGTCTCCACCGCACTCGCAACGCTCGCCTCCGCCGCTCCCCTGACCAAGGCCGAGGCCGATGCTGCCATCGCAGCCAAGAAGGAAAAGTGCTTCGGCGTAGCGCTGAAGGGCCAGAACGATTGCGCCGCCGGACCGGGCACGACCTGCCAGGGTACTTCGACCGTCGATTTCCAGGGCAACGCCTGGAAATTCGTGCAGGGCGGCACCTGCGCCAGCATCGATCTGCCTGGCGGCAAAAAGGGCTCGCTCAAGCCGGTCTGAGGCAAGGCGGCATCAATGCAAACAGCGCGGAGGAGCGACATGGACGCAACGATCAGCCCCCGGACGTCTGCGGCCGTCCCCCTCCGCTTTTCACCTCCCGTCGGCGGCGTCGCCGGAACGAGCTTCAAGCCCGAGCATCTCACCGCAATTCTCGACGAGGGCCCGCAACGTGGGTTCTTCGAAGTCCACGCCGAGAATTACATGGGCGCGGGTGGACCGCCGCACCGGATGCTGGAGCGGCTGCGGCGCGATCATCCGCTCTCGCTGCACGGCGTCTGCATGTCGATCGGCGGACCCGCGCCGCTCGACCGCGCCCATCTGGCACGCTTTCGCGGCCTCGTCGCGCGCTATCAGCCCGCCCTCGTCTCCGAGCATCTGGCATGGTCGACACACGAGACCAGCTTCTTCAACGATCTGCTGCCGTTGCCCTACAACAAGGCGACGCTCACTCACGTCTGCGACCATATCGATGAGGTGCAGGAGGCGATCCGGCGGCCGATCCTGCTGGAAAATCCCTCGACATATGTAGCGTTCCGCAACTCCACGATGTGCGAAACCGACTTCATCCGCACCGTCGCCGAGCGTACCGGCTGCGGCCTGCTGCTCGACGTCAACAACGTCTTCGTCTCCGCGGCCAACCACTGCTTCTCGGCACTGCAATATCTCGCCGACTTCCCCTTGGCGCGCGTCGGCGAAATTCACCTTGCCGGCCACGCCGAGCAGCGCGACGAAGGCGAGCTGTTGCTGATCGACAGCCATGACGGTCCGGTCGCGGACGCGGTCTGGAAACTGTTCGAGATCGTGATCGGGCGCTGCGGGCCCGTTCCGACGCTGATCGAATGGGACAGCAACATTCCCGATTGGCCGGTCCTGAAGGCCGAGGCCGCGGCGGCACAGACGATCCTGGATCGTCATGTCAGGAGGCTTCGTCATGCAGCCTGAACCGCATGCCTCCTACGCGGCCGCGTTCGCGCCTGCCTTGCTCGATCCTGTCAGCGAGGTCCCGGGCATCGTGACCGGGCCGTGCGGCAAGCCGGCGGTCACGTGCTACAACGTCTATCGCAACAACGTCACGGTCAGCCTGATCGACGCGCTCGCCTCGATCTACCCGGCCGTGCAGCGCCTGACGGGGGCAGAGTTTTTCCGCGCCATGGCGCGTTTCCATGTCCGAGAAACCCCGCCGAACTCCCCATTGCTGTTCGACTACGGCTGCGATTTTCCCGCCTTCATCGAACGCTATGAGCACGCTCAATCGCTGCCCTGGCTCGCCGATGTCGCCCGGATCGAGCGGGCGTGGCTTGACGCCTATCACGCCGCTGACAGCGCGCCGCTTTTGCCATCCGCATTGGCCACCATCGCGCCGGACCGTCTTGCCAGCCTCGTCTTCACGTTGCATCCAGCGACGCGCGTGGTGCGCTCGCCTTACGCGGCGGTGACCATCTTTGCCGCCAACCGCGGCACGGAGTCTGCTGACAGCATCGACGCATCCTTACCAGAAGATGCCCTGATCTCGCGGCCGGACGTCGACGTCGTGGTGCAACTGCTCCCGCCCGGCGGTGCGGTCTTCCTGACTTGCCTGATGTCGGGATGCATGCTGGCAGAAGCCGCCGCGGCGGGGCTGGAAGACGCACCCGATTTCGATCTCGCCACCAACATCGCCGGCCTGTTCGAGGCGGGCGCCTTCGCCTCGCTGACGTCTGGAGACGCAAGATGATCTCGGAACAACGTATCGCGCCTGCAACTGCCCTGCCCTCTATCGGCGTGCTCGTCGACAGGGCCAATGGTCTCGTCCAGGCGATCGCGACTCCATCCATGGTGCAGCTCGCACTGCGCCTGGCATTGGCGGTCCCGTTCTGGCGTTCGGGCATCCTCAAATGGACCGGCTTCTTCAAATTGAGCGACGTTGCGGTAACGTTGTTCACCGACGAGTTCATGCTGCATCTGCCCGGCGGCCCCTATCATTACCCGAGCCCAGCGACGATGGCCTTCCTGTCCGGCTGCGGCGAGATCATGTTTCCGGTCCTGCTGGTGCTCGGCCTCGGCACCCGCTTTGCCGCACTCGGGCTCCTGTTCATGACCATCATTGTCGAGCTCACCGTGCCCGACGGCTGGCCGGTCCACATCACCTGGGCGGCAATGGCGCTGGCGATCATGGCCTATGGACCGGGACGGATCTCGCTCGATCATTTGCTTTGCCGGTTCGTGATTCGTCACAACGGATAGCGCAGAGACGCCCTTCAACCTACACATCCATACCAAACGAGAGGACGTCCGTGGTCACATCACCACGGACGTCCTCTCGTTTGGGTAAGCGCCAACTATCCGATGGCCTTGCTCATTCGGCTGCCATCGGCATCATCTCCTGCTGGTCATGCAGGATCACGCCCGCCAGGGGGTCGAACTCGCCTACCCAAGGCCGGCTTGCCAGCGCCGCCTGGGTGTGCGCGTAGCCAGCCTCCCAGCGCCTCATGATGCCGGACGGGCTGAAGTCGATATCCTTGGTGTGCGTCTCGTGATCGAGTTGCGGGGCGAGCAGACGCACCACGTGCATCCGTGTCGGACAGCCATAGCTCGTCAGTTCGCGGACAACGGGATTGCCGCGTTCGTGCTCGGGGAGCCTTGCGGCCAACTGGTTGATGACGTGGCGCAAACGATGCGCCTGTTGCTGGCGCGTGATCTGGCTGGCGATACGGCTGGAGTACTGGACGTCCTTGTGGCGGTTCAGCACCTCGGCCATCGTGGTAGGCTCGGCGCCCACGGGATTCCAGAGGTGCACGGCGAAGATCAGCGAGTTCTTGCGCGGGTTGTCGTCGAACACCGCTTCCGTCGGCGTGTTGGAGAGGATGCCGCCGTCCCAGTAGAGCTCGCCATCGATACGCACGGCCGGAAACGCTGGCGGCAGCGCACCTGACGCCATCACGTGCTTCACCGTCAGCTCGCCATCGCGGCTGTCGAAATAGCGCATCTGACTTGAGCGTACATGGGCCGCGCCCACTGTGAGCCGCGGCGTGCAGCGATTGACCAGGCTGAAGTCGACGAGCTCGTTCAGCGTCTTCTCCAGCGGAGCGGTCGAATAGAAGCCTGCGTGGTCAGCACCCAGCGGATAGGAATCGCCGGCATGCGCCAGCGGATTGGGCCGGAAGAAGCCCGGAATGCCGCTGGTGATGGTCGACCAATAGGTGAGCTTTTCGTTGAAGCCGGGGAATGCGGTGCGGAAGCTCCAGGCCGGGCTCTGCTCCATCCGCTTCCAAAATACCTTCAGCCGCTCAAGCCGATGCTGCGGCTCATTGCCGGCGATCAGGCTGGCATTGATCGCACCGATCGAGGTGCCGATGATCCAGTCCGGCTCGATGCCGGCCTCGTGCAGGGCCTGGTAGACGCCGGCCTGGTAGGAGCCGAGGGCGCCGCCGCCCTGCAGCACCAGCACGACCTGGCCCGGCAGGTCCTTTGAATTGCCTTGCATGCCGTTCATGTCTCGCTCCTGAGGGGCTTCCAATCGTCGGATATTCGTCAGCCGTCGCGGTTGTTACACCTGTTCATGTCAATGCGCGGTCCAGCCGCCATCGACCGGCAGCGCAATGCCGGTGATCGAGCCTGCAGCTTCGGTCGAGAGAAACACCGTGAGAGCGCCGAGCTCTTCCACCGTGGTGAAGCGCTTGTTCGGCTGCTGCGCGAGCAGGACGTCGCGGATCACCTGGTCGCGGGAGATACCATGCGCCTTGGCCTGCCCATCGATCTGCGCCTCGACCAGCGGGGTATAGACATAACCGGGGCAGATCGCATTGCAGGTGATGGCTTCCTCGGCGGTCTCCAGCGCCGTCACCTTGGTCAGCCCGACGATGCCATGCTTGGCGGCAACATAAGCCGCCTTGAAGGGGGACGCGATCAGGCCATGCGTCGAGGAGACGTTGATGATGCGACCGAACCCGTTCCGGCGCATCGCCGGCAGTGCCAGCCGCGTGGTGTGGAAGGCAGACGACAAATTGATTGCGAGGATCTGGTCCCACTTTTCGACAGGAAACGCCTCCAATGGCGCAACGTGCTGGATGCCGGCATTGTTGACAAGGATGTCGAGCCGACCGGACTGTGCAACGGTCGCCGCGATCATTTCGGCGATCGAATTCGGCCGGGTCATGTCGGCCGGCGAAAAGCTCGCCTTGACGCCGATCTATGGACCACGCCCGCGTTGCAAGAGGAATCGACAAAGGGATGAAGCGGTTTGCGCCAATCTATCCGGCTTCAATTT
>NZ_LBIZ01000073.1:0-16502 GCF_028128665.1 Bradyrhizobium sp. CCBAU 45384 | reverse complement strand
CCGTTCGATGGCCACCAGCGGCCGCGGATCGGGTGTCGTCGGCTACAATGTCCAGGTCGCGGTGGACACCGAACACCATCTGATTGTTACGCACGAGGTCATAAACGTCGGCAACGACCGAGGGCAGCTTGCTCGGATGTCGAAGCAAGCCAAAGAAGTGCTCGAAGCGGACAAACTCGAGGCGGTCGCCGACCGTGGCTACTTCGACGGAGAGGAGATATTAGCCTGCGAAGAGGCTGGCGTTGCAGTCACCTTGCCCAAGCCCATGACGTCGAATGCCAAGGCGGAGGGCCGGTTCGGCAAACAGGACTTCGCCTACCTGCCTGATGAGGACGTCTACCGCTGCCCATCCGGTCAGCTGCTGCCATATCACTTCACCAACATCGAGCATGGAATGACGCTGCGCCGTTACTGGTCGACGGCGGCATGCCAAGGCTGCGCAATCAAGAGCCAATGTACGCCGTCCAAGGAGCGTCGCATCACGCGCTGGGAGCATGAGCATGTGGTCGAGGAGGTCCAGAGACGGCTCGATTCCAATCCCGAGGCCATGCGGACGCGGCGCGAGACCGTCGAGCATCCCTTCGGCACGATCAAAGCCCGTATGGGTGCGACCCACTCTCCTGATGAAGCGCCTACGGAATGTCGCCGCTGAGATGGCGCTGCATGTTCTCGCCTATAACCTCACACGGGTGATGAACATCATCGGCAAATCGGGCCTGATTGCCGCCATCCGCGCCGCCTGAAGGCCGGAAGTGCGTCCAAAACCGCAATGCCGCGTCGCGATACCCATTTGACCGGTCATGGGCGATCCAACGCGAGAACATCGACTGACGACCACGGGCCCTCCTATCCGTTTGCACACAACCAAGACCCGGAGCGGAAGTCGGGGCCGCTTCATTCAAAATTGAGCATCCGCCAAGTCATACGTTGACATTGTTTGGCTGCACAACCTAATGACGAGTCTTTCACCCATTTGGTCATCGCATAATGCCGACGATCTTACCGGTTACTCGGTTCGGGGCGCTCATCGTTATCAGTCTTTGCCTTGCGGCATGCGGAAGAGCAGAGAGCTACCGATACAAGCTAACATTGGCTGTCAACACGCCGGATGGCGTTAAGCGCGGTTCGAGCGTGGTCCAGGTGACCTTTTGGGATGTCTCGTTTCCCGCGAAAGGCACGATGCATAAGCTCGATGGACAAGCACTCTATTTGGACCTTGGCCCAGGGATGCGTCCCCTGATCGCATTGCTTACAAGTAGGCTCCACAGGAAATACGATGCCGAAATCCGTTGGACGGAGGAGGAAGGGCCGGGAACTGTGCTCATGTTGCAGGCATACGGCGAATCTTGGTCACGAGATCTTATGGACAATCTGCCGCGCGTCGCGCGTTTGCGCGGCCCACGCCAGATTGCACCAAAGGATCTGCCGGATCTGGTAACGTTTGCGGACGTGAATGATCCGAGCAGCGTAATCGCAGTCGACCGCAACAATGTCCAAGCATCGCTGGGTGCAAATATCACTTGGAATGAAATTGCGATCGAAGGCACTGACGATCCAATCACAAAAGGCATTGAGCAAAAGTTGTCCTGGATAACGACTTACTTCGAAAATAATCTGCGTCTCGATGGATCCAGCCTCACGCGCGAAGAGACGCTCGCCAACCGATTGACCTGGTGGGATTTTGAACAATCTCGCGATCTGAAACGAAACAAATAAGCAAGGTAGTTCCGCTAGTGTGAAGGGTTTCGGATGCCGGCCCCATGAAGGTGTTGCCGCGCACGTCGGGGTCGGCGTCCGAAAGCCTCCAAGGGAGGAAACCGCGCTGGGGGAACGTAAAGCCGTGCCGCGGGGTCTATGGGGATTTGAGTGCGGCGGGCGAGCTGTCTGATGCGGATCGAGCTGCTTCAACAGCTTGTGCGACGGTGACGCGGCTGACGAATGAGTGGCGGGTGACGTCAAGCTGCTTAAATTGTCGGACGATTTGCGATGACCAGCCGGCATCTGAGCGCGCCCCGTCGTGGCCGATCGAGAGGCGGCGAGCACGATGGGCAGATTTGCGGGATTGTGACGCGGTCATGAAGTGTCGAGCCTGATGACGGTCGTTGGAGCTGTCGGCCAATGCCGTGGCGTTGTGCCGCGTTTGAAGACTTCGATGATGATCATGCGACCGCCGCAGCATGGACAGCTCGGCTTGCTCGGATCGACAGAGGCACTGGTAGGCTGGCCGTCAGGTTTTGGAGCGGCGAGCAGTTGACGCACACGGGCGATGTTGTCGGCGCAAGCGCCTTTGGCGAACAGGCCGTAATGACGGATGCGGTGCAAGCCTTTGGGCAGCACGTGGATGAGGAAGCGGCGGATGAACTCGAAGGTAGCGAGCGTCATCTGCTTGTAGCGATCGCGGCCCTCGATCCGATAGTCCTTCCATTTGAGGGTGACGCCACGCGCGTCGCAGGTGATCAGGCGGCTGTTGGCGATGGCTACGCGGTGGAGCCTCTCCCGCAAAGGCGGAGAGGTGCGAACACCAAATTCCGAAAAACAACCCCATGCAAAGTAGGCGGGGGCCGGTCACTCCTCCGCCATCGCCTTGATCAGATTGTCGCGGAGCGCGACAACGCTTTTCTGCAGGCGGGCGAACTCGTCCGGCTTGAGCCCGCTCGACTTTACGAGGTTCATGTGCATGCCCTTTTCGCGCAGGCGCCGGCCGGCGTCGGTGAGGCTGACGCGCACTTGGCGCTCGTCGGCGGGATCGCGCTGACGGCGCAAATAGCCCATTGCCTCGAGCTTTTTTAGGATCGGCGTCAGGGTGTTGGATTCCAGGAACATCTTGGCACCGAGCTCGCTCACCGTCTGGCCATCCTGCTCCCACAGAGCCACGATCGCGATCCATTGCGGATAGGTCAGGCCGAGTTCGTCGAGGCCCGGCTTGTAGGCCCGTCCGTAGGCTAGGTTGGCCGAATAGATCGCAAAGCACAGGAAATCGGCGAGGCGGCGCTCGCCCGCCGGTTCCTGCTGCTTATTGGCCGTTGAATGATCTCTGGAATCGGCCCGGGGACTGCTCTTCAGGCTCATTAGGGGCGTCCTTTCCGACACGGACATGTGAAGTTCCGAATGCATATATATCGTATCCGATTAAATCGGAAGGATTGACATTGACGGCCTGCGGTCCTTTATACGGCGCGTCCGAATAAATCGGATACGATCTAATTCAGGAGAGAGCCCCATGCCCGCCACTACTGCAGCCAGGACCACCACAGCCCCCGCGATCGATATGAAGCTCGAGCTCGTCGTCATCCCCGTTTCCGACGTCGACCGCGCCAAGGCGTTCTACGCGAAGCTCGGATGGAGGATCGATGCCGATTTCGCAGGATCCGACGACTACCGAGTGATCCAGTTCACGCCGCCCGGCTCACCCTCCTCGGTCATCTTCGGCAAGAACGTGACCGCAGCGGCTCCGGGCTCCGCCCAGGGCCTGTACCTGATCGTCTCCGACATCGAAGCCGCGCGCAACGATCTGCGCGATCGCGGTATCGAGGTCAGCGAAATCTTCCACGCCGAGGGCGACGTGCACACCGGCTCCGACGAGCCTTATCTCTTCGGGCGCCGTCGGATCAGTGGCCTGGATCCCGCGCGCGGCAGCTATCGCTCCTACGTCTCGTTCAGGGATCCCGACGGCAACGGCTGGCTGTTCCAGGAAATCACCGCGCGATTGCCGGGACGCGTCGAGGCAGCAGCCACGACATTCACCTCCTCGACCGAGCTCGCGAGTGCGCTCCGGCGTGCGTCCGTGGCGCATGGCGAGCACGAGAAGCGGAACGGCGGTCAGCACGATGCGAATTGGCCGGACTGGTACGCCGACTACATCGCCCGCGAGCAGGCCGGCGAGCCGCTTCCGGTCTGAGGCCTGAGGCTGCGACGTCACCCAACTGAACGAGTGAGGGAGTTTCCCCAATGCCTGCGCAATCAATCTCGGACAGCATCAACCCGTACCGGCGCCAGCTCTTGCGCTCCGCCGCGATGGGAATTGCCGCAACAGCTGCCGCAAGTCTTTTCCCCGCACACCCGGCGCCAGCTGCCACGCGTGACGACATCCGCCCCTTCCGAATCAACATTCCGGAAGAGGCGCTCATCGATCTCCGACGACGCATCAATGCGACGCGGTGGCCGGAGCAGGAGACGGTCGCCGATGACTCGCAGGGCGTGCCGCTCGCGATCCTCCAAGAGCTCGCGCGCTATTGGGCGACGGATTATGACTGGCGGAAGATCGAGGCCAGGCTGAACGCCCTGCCGCAGTTCATCACCGAGATCGACGGGCTGGACATTCACTTCATTCACGTCCGCTCGAAGCACGACAATGCGTTGCCGCTCATCGTCACGCACGGATGGCCGGGCTCGGTCATCGAGCAGTTGAAGATCATCGATCCCCTCACCAACCCCACGGCCTACGGCGCGAGCGCATCGGACGCCTTCCATGTCGTGATCCCGTCTGTTCCCGGCTACGGCTTCTCGGGCAAGCCGACCACCACGGGCTGGGGACCTCCCCGCGTCGCGCGCGCCTGGGTCGAGCTGATGAAGCGCCTTGGCTACACGCGCTTTGTCGCGCAAGGCGGCGACATCGGCGCGCTCATTTCCACGGCGATGGCCGAAGAGGCGCCGCCGGAACTGGTGGGCTTTCACACCAACTTCCCGGGCACGATTCCGCCGGAGATCGGCAAGGCGCTGCTGAGCGGTGAGGCCCCCACCGGTCTCTCGGCCGAGGAGCAACAGGCCTTCGATCAGGTGAAGGATTTTCGCGCCAAGCATTTTGCCTATGCCGCGATGATGGCGACGCGGCCGCAGACGCTTTACGGATTGGCGGATTCGCCGGTTGGCCTCGCCGCATGGTTTCTCGACCACGGCGACGGCGATGCGCAGCCGGCGGCGGCGATCACGTCCGCCGTGCTCGGACGCACCGTCAATGGCCACTCCGCAGGCGCCGTGACCCGCGACGACGTCCTGGACGACATCACGCTCTACTGGCTGACGAACACCGCGGTCTCGGCGGCACGCTTCTATTGGGAAAACAAGGGAATGAGCGCGCTGAACGCAGTCAACATCTCGATTCCCGCGGCCGTGACCGTCTTTCCCGGCGAGCTCTATCAGGCTCCGCGCAGCTGGACTGAGCGCGCCTATCACAAGCTCATCCACTACAACAAGGTCGACAAGGGCGGGCACTTTGCGGCCTGGGAGCAACCGCAGCTTTTCGCGGACGAGCTTCGTGCAGGCTTCCGGTCCCTGCGCAAATCGATCTGACCATACCACCTATCTAAGGAAGCATGACATGAGCACAACTAAGGTGAAGATGATGGCGATCGCGGCGCTTGTCGCCGGAAACGTTTTGGCCGCGCCCATGGCGCAGGCTCAGCAGACGGGCGTGACGCGGACCGATCTGCAGCGGCACGATCTCTCCGTGCCCGGACGTGAAGCCGTCCAGGTCCGCGTCGACCTCGCACCCGGCGTCGCCTTCGGCAAGCACACGCATGCGGGCGAGGAGATCATCTATGTCCTCGGGGGCTCGCTCGAATATCAGATCGAGGACAAGCCGCCGATCACGCTGAAGGCCGGCGACGTCCTGTTCATTCCGGCCGGAACGGTTCATGCGGCAAGAAACGTCGGCAGCGTCACCGGCAGCGAGCTCGCCACCTACGTCGTCGAAAAGGGCAAGCCACTCCTCACATTGGTGAAGTGACGGCGGTCGGCGACGAAAGAGAGCCGACAACTTCTGTCGAACGGGAGTCATCATCAAGGAGCAAGAAAATGAGTAAGCGTCTCGACTACAATCAGATTGCACCCGCAGGCGTGAAGGCGCTGGGCGGTGTCTACGGCTACGTCATGCAGAGTGGCCTTCCTCCCGCGCTGGTCGACCTGGTCTATCTGCGCATTTCCCAAATTAACAACTGCGCTCACTGCCTCGATTCGCACACCCGCGACTTGCTCAAGAAGGGAGTGAAGATCGACAAGCTCGCGCTGGTCCAGGCGTGGAGGGAAGCAGGCCCACTCTTCGACGCGCGCGAACGTGCCGCCCTTGCATGGGCCGAAACCGTGACACGCGTCGCAGAGACGGGCGTACCGGATGACGCCTATCAGGACGCCCGCGCGGTGTTCGACGAGCGAGAGCTCGTGGACCTCACGATCGCGATTGGCTTGATGAACGCCTATAATCGCGTGGCCATAAGCTTTCGGAACACGCCGCAGGCCGTGCTCGAGCATCGAGCGTAGCAGGAGCCGGAACTCTCCATCGGAAGGAGACCGACCTTGTCACACCGGATCGACGAAAGTGCGATCGATTTCTTCGCAATCGGCGAAGATATCACGCTCAGAAGGATGGTTCTGCGCAACGTGAGACCGAAAGGGACTGTTCTCTTTCTGCACGGGTTTCCGGAGACCCTGTACGCCTGGAAGGAGATTGCCGAGGCCCTCGCCGATGACTACGAAATCCATGCCTTCGATTGGCCGGGCTACGGTCTTTCGTCGCGACCAGCGGTCGACAGGTTTTCCTACGCACCGATGGACTACGCGCATGTTCTGGATCGGTACATCGCCAAAGCAGGCATCGACACGTCGCGGCTGACGATCTACGCAACGGACATCGGAGCCCTGCCGGCCCTCCTGCTGGCGGTGGAGAAGCCCGACATCGCAAGGGCAATCATCGTGGGCGACTTCGCCCCGTTCAACAGGCCAGCGTTGATGTACGAGAGCCTGCAAAATCTGAAAGCGGGGCCCGCCATGGATCAGGTCCGCGCCGCCATGAACAGGAATCGCGACGAGATCCTCGAGAATACCTTCACGAGGGGCTTGCCCAGGGAAGCGCAATTCGAAGTGCCGCAGGAATTCAGGGACGACGTGTCCCGCGGATGGAGCCAGGGCGCGATGACGGTGGTGGATGCGTTTTCCCACTATTATTCGCACTTCACGCGGGACCAGGACCGCTTCGAATCGCAACTCGCCCGGCTCAAGACCCGGTTGAAGGTGGTCTGGGGCGAGAAAGATCTCTACATCAGAAAAGAGATGGGAACAGAGCTCGCCGAAAGGCTGCACGCGGAACTCGCGCTTCTTCCTGGCATTGGACACTATCCTCACCTCCAGGACCCGAAGCGGACCGCCGATGAGGTTCGCGCCTCCTTCCGATGACTGCCACCTCGCTACCCCGACGGCAGATCGGCCTGCGGATGCTCAAGCTTCGATGTCGGACATGCGTCTTCACGGTGGTCCCGGCGATCTTCAGCCCATAGGCGATCTGCTTGTTCTGCAGGCTAGGCTTGTGCATCTCGAGCACGCGCAATTGCTACGGCGTCAGGTCATGCAGGTGCTTGATGAGGTCCTCGGCGGGCTCGCGGCGCGCTTGCCTGAACGGCGATGTGCGTCATGGCGGTGGTCGGCGAAGCGCCATGCCAGTGCTTCAGTCCCGGCGGAAACCACACCACGTCGCCCGGCCGGACTTCTTCGACGGGGCCGCCCTCACGTTGCACCCAACCGAGGCCCGCCGTGATGATCAGTGTCTGCCCGAGCGGATGGGTGTGCCAGGCCGTCCGGGCGCCGGGCTCGAACGTGACCTGGCCGGCGCCGACGCGAGCCGGATCAGGAGCCGCGAAGAGCGGGTCGATGCGGACCGCTCCGGTGAACCATTCGCTCGATCCCTTCTGCGAGGGCCGAGAGCCGTTGCGCTTGATGTCCATGTCCATGGAGAGCTCCTTGCAGGCTCGATGGCCTGCGCTGATTTGAAGTTCAAACTGACTAGAGTGGCCGCGCGCCCCCGGCGACGAGCACGTTTCTGCGCGTGATCATCGAGCTTCCTTTCAGCGCGGGTCGTATCCGGGTTTCTTGAAGATGGTCTCGGGCTTGTCGATTATGTCCGGCCCGTAGACGCGGGTAGTCCAGTCCTTCGGATCGACATCTTCGACGCCGACCGACACGGAGCGTAACCCAGACTTTCCACCACGACCTTCGTGACGGCCTCGGCCGAGCGCGGCCTTCTGCTGTTTCGACTTCCCGGAATAGAGCTTCACGATGACGTGAGGCATGACGTTCCTCTCAGTGCGGGCGCTCTTCGACGACGTCCTTGACGACGGGCGCCGCAGAAAACGCGTTGGGCCAGCCGGCGTAGAAGGCGAGATGGCCCAGCACCTCGCCGGCCTCTTCCTTCGTCAGTCCGCTATCCATCGCGCGGTTCAAATGATAGGTGATCTGCGCGACCTGGCCGGGTGGCGATCAGGGCGCTCACCGTGACGAGGCTGCGGTCTCGCGGGGCAAGCGCCGGCCTGAGCCAGAGATCCCGGAACACGCATCGGTGGTGTACTGGACGAGGCTCGGCGTGATCTGCCCGAACTGCTCTCCGGCCCGCGTCGCCCGCTGCTTCTCAGCCGCCTCGTCGAGCGGAAGCTGCGGCCCTGTCGCCGGCGGGAGCTGGTCGACCCCGATGTTGCGGCTCTTGAAGACCTCCCGCGCCGCGGGGATCGCATCGATCGCGTTCGCCCAACCGGTGTAGAACGCCAGGTGCGTGATGATCTCCGATATCTCGGACGGCTTCACGCCGGTTGTCGAGCGCGAGCGCCAGGTAGTGCGACCGGGTCGAGGCTGAACGCTCTGTTTCTCGTCAGTTCGGCCACTGTGCTCTGCGCTTCATTCGTCGCCTGGTGGCTGATCGCGAACCCCTCGCCCATGGCGAGACCTCGGCTTTGTGCCGGCACGCGGCGGACCGCTTCGACGCCGAAGCCGGGATAGACCAGCGAGAAGCCGAAGCCGGTGAGCGCGGACCCGTTGGCGGTCGGCGCGTAGATGGCGGCGCCGAGGCCTGCGACGGCTCGGGCCACCAAAGCGATGGCGAAGTTCGGCGCCCAGACGGTCGCGAGATTGGCAAGGATGAAAATGCCGAGCCCCGAAAGCATCAGGCGCGCCGCGGCTGGCTGGCGCCATCCGATGTGACGGCGCGCTGTTTCGCCGCGGGGAGGGCTGGAATGTCTACGTCGCGAAGGACGGGCGCGCCGAATTGCGTCAGCTTGAGCTGTTGCGCCGCTCGGGTCGTCCTGCGGCCGTTGTTTCCGGCCTCGCTCGGGGGGGTAGTGATTGTCTTCCTAGTGACCGCATTGCGCCGGGCAGGCGTGTTTCGCAGCTATCGCGTTGATCCTGCTCAATCGGCGAAGCCGGATTTGGGACAGTTTGATGCGTCTCCAACTGTAGGAACGGGATGATGTCGTTTGAGCGGCTCCTGCGGTGGGCCCTAGTTGCGATAGCGATCGCAGGGTTGATCGCGGGGCTTCTTGCACGTGCGACGGGACGGCCTGATCTGGCCGATCTTGCTTGGGAACTAGGCACGGCTCCCGTGATCGGAGGACTGGCGGTCTCGATCGTCAGGGATTTTCTCCGCGGCCGTCTCGGCGTGGATGCGATTGCGCTGCTATCCATGAGCGCGGCGTTGGCGCTTGGCCAACCGCTTGCTGGAGCCGTGGTCGCCTTGATGTATTCCGGCGGCAACGTGCTGGAAGATATCGCGGTCGCACGCGCCGAGCGCGACCTGCGGTCGCTGGTCGATCGTGCGCCGCGCCAGGCGCATCGCAAAAGCGGCGAGCAGATCGAAGAGGTCCCGGTTGATGCCGTCGCGGTCGGTGAAGAGCTCCTGGTGCGGGCCGGCGAGATCATTCCAGTCGACGGCATCATTGGTTCGGCCTCGGCCACTATCGACGAGTCCGCCGTGACCGGCGAACCGATCCCAGTCGAAAAAGCGCGTGGCAGTGCCGTTCTGTCAGGTTCGCTGAACGCCGGCGAGACGTTCGAGTTGACCGTAACTGCACCGGCCGGCGAGAGCACCTATGCCGGCATCGTGCGGATGGTGACGGCGGCGCAAACGGCCAAGGCTCCCTTTGTGCGGACGGCCGATCGCTACGCGCTGATCCTTCTGCCGGTGACGATCGTGATCGCCTTCGTGGCGTGGCGGATCTCAGGTGATCTGACCCGTAGCCTGGCCGTCCTGGTGGCGGCGACGCCTTGCCCGCTGATCCTGGCTGCACCGGTCGCTTTCATTGCCGGCGTCGCGCAAGCGGCGCGCCGCGGTATCCTGGCCAAGGGCAGTGGGGCGCTGGAGGCGCTGGCTCGCGCGCATACGGTGCTATTCGATAAAACGGGCACCCTAACCGTTGGAGGGGCGCGGCTGCTTTCGATCGAGATTGCACCGGGAGGGGACCCGGACGAGGTTCTCAGGCTTGGGGCATCGCTTGAGCAGGCTTCGCATCACGTGATTGCCAAGACCGTTGTGGCGGCGGCCGTCGAGCGCGGCCTCGAGCTGAGAACACCCGAACAGGTTAAGGAGGCGATGGGGTCCGGCATCAGCGGCCTGATCGATGGACGGCAGGTCACGGCCGGCGCACGACACATGCTACCCTCGAATTCAGAGCCGTCGCCGTGGGAGCTGCGGGCAATCCGGCGCGCCTCGTGGCGTTCGGCGCTGATCTTCTTTGTCGCGGTGGATGGGCGCACAATTGGTGCGTTGCTTCTGGCGGACGAGCTGCGGGCCGATACGCCGCGGGCGATCCGGCTACTGCGCGACGCGGGCATTGCGCGCATAGTGATGGTCACTGGCGATCGCGCCGCGGCGGCGCAGGCCATCGGTGCGGCACTCGACCTCAATGCCGTGCTGGCCGACCGCGTCCCTTCCGATAAAGTCGAAGCAGTGCGCGGCGAGCAGCGGCTGCATCCGACCATCATGGTCGGCGACGGCATCAACGACGCCCCGGCGCTTGCCGTAGCCGACGTCGGTGTCGCGCTCGGCGCGCGGGGCGCCAGCGCCTCGTCTGAGGCGGCTGATGTGGTGATCCTGGCCGACCGTCTTGATCGCGTGGGCGAAGCGATTATCATTGCGCAGCGGGCGCGGCGGATTGCCTTGCAAAGTATTGTCGTCGGCATGGGGCTCTCGCTCGTCGCAATGCTCGCTGCGACTCTGGGTTGGCTCGCCCCGGTGCCGGCGGCGATCACGCAGGAGGTGATCGATGTCGCCGTTATCCTGAACGCGCTGCGCGCGCTCACTCCGGCCCTCGGCGTTGGTCGCCGTCGCATCGCCGCGGAGCAAGGGCTGACATTGCGCCACGATCATCAGACCTTGTTCAGGGACTTGGACCGCCTGCGCAAAATCGTCGATGCCCTGGATGACGTGACGCCCGAATGCGCCAGGACATTGATCGAAGAAGCCCAGCGGCTGGTTCAGAGCAGCGTCGTGAAACACGAGCGCGATGACGAAGACAGCGTCTATCCGAAGCTTGCGGAGGTGCTGCGCGAGCGCCATGGCCTCTCTGCCATGAGCCGCGCCCATCGGGAGATCCTGCATCTTGCCCGACTGCTCAGCCGAATCGTCGAGGACATGCCCTCGGAGAAAATCGACCGCTACATCGTGCGCGATGCGCAACGGGTGATCGAGGCCATCGAGACGCTGGTGCGCATGCACACCGCTCAGGAAGAGGACATCTACGAAGCCGTGGCGGCTTAGGCCCGGCCTTAGCCACACAAAATGTCCGTTCGGGCGCAAAGGAGGTTAGCCATCGCGAAGAAGAAAGTCGTTGGCCCGCTGATATTGCCGAAATGTCCGCATGCTCTGTGCGTGGCGGAACTGCTCGGGCAGTTCCGGGTGTCCGGCGCCGAGGGATTGTCCGAAGCCGAGGTCGGCGTACGACGAAAGCATTTCGGCGCGAACACCATTGCCTCGCGGCGTCCAGCCGGCCTGCTGCGCCTGCTGGTGCACCAGTTCAAGAGTCCGGTCGTCTATCTCCTGAGCGGCGCAGCCGGCCTGGCATTTTATTTCGGGGAGCTCGAGGAGGGCAGCGCCATCTTTGCGGTGCTTGCCATCAACACGCTGATCGGCTTCGTGACCGAGTTGAAGGCGGTCCGGTCGATCGAGGCTTTGCGCGCGCTCGGCACGCGGACCGCCCGTGTCCGACGCGAGGGGCGGGTTCAAGTGATCCCGGCCGAGGAGCTCGTTCCGGGCGATGTCGTGGTCTTGGAAGCAGGTGACGCCGTATCGGCCGACCTGCGCCTTATCGAGTCATCTCGTCTTTCAGCGGACGAGTCGTCACTGACCGGGGAATCCGTCGCCGTCGACAAGCATGTCGAGCCGGTCAGCGCCGACACCCGTCTCGGCGATCGCGCGTCGATGGCGTTCAAGGGCACCGCGATCACGCGCGGCACCGGCGTTGGTGTGGTGGTCGCGACCGGAATCATCACAGAACTCGGCCGGGTGACGCGGCTGGTTCTCGAAGCCGATCCGGGTCATTCACCCCTCGAGCGTAAGCTTGAGCGCCTGTCGGTGCAACTCGTCTGGGCGACTATCGCTGTCGCGGCCGTCATCGGTGCCATTGGTCTATTGAGTGGCAAAGACCCTCTCCTGATGATCGAGGCGGCCATCGCGCTCGCCGTGGCCGCAATTCCCGAAGGTCTCCCCATCGTCGCGACGCTTGCGCTCGCCCGTGGCATGTGGCGCATGGCGCAGCAAAACGCACTGATCGAACGTCTCTCGGCGGTCGAGACGCTCGGAGCGACCACGGTCATTCTCACCGATAAGACCGGTACCTTGACCGAAAATCGGATGGCAGTGCGGCGGCTCTGCACATCGTCTGGCGAGATCGAGCTGGGGACCAGCGCTACAGAGGGAGGCGAGGGGCGGCAGGTTGCTGGCGATCCGCAGGCGGCCGAATTGCTCCGGATCGCGGTTCTATGCAACGACGCGCATCTCGATGGTTCCGAGGAGCGCGGCAGCGGCGATCCCATGGAGATCGCACTTCTGCGTGCCGGGCTGCGCGCCGGCTTCGGGCGGACAGCCTTGCTGAAAGGGCGCGACGTCATGCGCAAGCATGCTTTTGATCCCGTCGCCAAGATGATGGCGACCGTTCATGAGCATGGGGACGGTGTACTGATCGCCGTAAAGGGGGCGCCCGAGGCGGTGCTGGCCGCGACGACGCGCTTGTCTGTCGGTAACGGCGAAGTCGCGCTTGATGACACCATGCGAGCGGAGTGGCTGAGCCGAGCCGATCGGCTTGGCCATGAGGGCCTGCGGGTGCTTGCCTGCGCGACGAGAATCGACCAGGTGGCCGATGCCGTACCCTATGACAGGCTGGTGCTTGCTGGTCTTGTCGGCTTAGAAGACCCCGCGCGGGCCGATGTGCCACCGGCCATCCAGGACTGCCGGCGATCGGGAATTCGCGTTGTCATGGTCACAGGCGATCACGTGGTGACGGCGAAAAGTATCGGTCGAGCCGTCGGTCTTGGGGAGAACGTTGCGAACGTCGTGGAGGGCCAAAATATCAGGCGGATGATTGAAACCGGGCAGCCTGCGCTCCAAGACATCGGAATATTCGCGAGAGTCACTCCAGATGAAAAACTCGCACTCGTTCGGGCGTATCAGGCTGTGGGCGAGATTGTCGCCATGACGGGGGACGGGGTGAATGACGCACCCGCTCTGCGGCAGGCCGATATCGGTGTGGCGATGGGCTTGCGCGGCACCGATGTCGCCCGCGAAGCGGCAGCCATGATCCTGCTCGACGACGCGTTTCCAACCATCATCAAGGCGATCCACGAGGGGCGCGTGATTTTCGCCAATATCCGCCGTTTCGTCGCCTACCTCCTGTCCTGCAATCTCAGCGAGGTCTTGGCGGTCGGCCTTGCCGTGTCGCTGGCGCTTCCTTTGCCGCTCCTGCCGCTGCAAATTCTGTATCTCAATCTGGTGACAGACGTGTTCCCCGCTTTCGCGCTTGCCATGGGCGAGGGCGAGGAGGGCATCCTCAAGCGGCCGCCTCGCGATCCGAAAGAGCCCATCTTGGGCCGCCGGCAATGGATCACGATCGTCTTGCACGGGGCGGCGTTGACCGGCGGCACGTTTGGGGCGCTGGCCGCGTCGGCCTGGCTCGCTCTCGATGCCCGATCAACAGTCACCACCACGTTCCTCACGCTCGCCTTCGCCCAGCTCTGGCACACGTTCAACATGCGTGATCCGCGCTCGCCGCTCTTCGTCAACGAGGTGACGCGGAACGGCTGGTTGTGGGGCGCTCTTTTGCTCTGTGCAACGCTGCTCGCTGTGCCACCCCACCTACCGTCAGCAGCGCATCTATTGCAGCTTGCGCCCCCAAGCTCTGAAATGTGGTTGATCGTGATTATCTTCAGCGTGGTGCCGCTAATCATCACGCAAGCTGGCAGCGCGGTCGTCAGATGGATTGCGAGAGTGCGATAGCGACAAACGAAGCCTTTTGTTTTCGAAACTTGGTCGGCCGCGTGGAAGCGTGCAATTACTTGCCGAACGCGCGCCGACTGTGGCGGGCTGCGCGGCTAAGGCGCCACCCTGATGAGGTCGCATCTTGAGATGCCTATACGTACTCAAAACTGCAAACACAGGGAGCCGGGAGGTTGAGGTGAGGACATTGTTAAGCTACTTGCTACCTTACATGATTGGCGTCATCTGCATCGGGGCCATCATCTGGCTGATTGGTCGCGGATAACGTGTGGGCTCGCTTGCGGCGACATTCCGGAGGCGCTTCATCAAGAAGTGGGCCGCTCCTAAAAGGGCCTTGATCGTGCCGAAGTGATGCTCGGCCGAAAGCATGGATCGCCTTTTCAGGATGAGCTCATATCCCGTCTGAGTGAACTGACGACTTCGTTCTTAGCGCTTCAGCTTCTGACAAGAGGAAGGCTGAAGGCAAGAAAGCGAATCGAGTTCGCATCTATCTCTGTTCTAAGGCTTCATGAGGGCAATAGAGGCCAGGCCGTCGTCAGCCCTGCTTTTTTCCGAACCGGCACATCTATTGATTTATCCTTGTCTTTCTCTTTTTCAATTTTGTAGACTGAACTACGTTAGTGCGTGAAACACCGCGGGATATCGTTCGCGGGTATCAGAAGATCGGCTGGCGAATGGCCACCCCACTCAGGAGCACAGCAAGGTTTCAAGCGCCGGAATGTCGAAACGGACAGTGGCTTGACTCCGAATACGAGGAGTTTGCCATCGACGATCCCGAAGTAAGCCGAGCAGCCGCTTGTACCTGGACAGGAGCCGCAGGCTGGGCGCGCCAGATTCGGCTTTTTCCCGACGGATGCGTGGATCTGGTTTGGAACGGCGACGCGGTGCTTGTGCATGGGCCGAGAGACACGGCTTTAAGAAGGCAGTTGAGTGCGGGGCAGGTGAACACTGGCATTCGCATACATGCTGGCGTGGGCGGAGCGCTACTTGGAATATCACTCTGGTGCCTGACGCAGAACTTCCATCGAGTCTCTTCGCGCGATGCAGTTGAGTGCGCGAAATGGCCCGCGCGTTCGGGCAGCGCGGATCTGAATCAACGATTTAGCGCGCCGATCGGCGCAGGGACCCAACGCCGATTAACACTTCAAGACTATCGCGGATTTCCGCAAGGACAATGGCAAGGCCATGGTGCTATGACATTTCCTGATGACAAACTTTCTGCAAAGCGAAACATGAGCAATCCGCAGATTGACGCAGCGCGGCAAGGTGCCGGTCTTTGATTAGAAGTGCTGTGAAAAAGTTGATCCGCGCAAGTCTGGTTTCGGTCGAAAGTTCGGATAAGCTTGCGACAGTTGCCGAAAGACAAAAGTCCTTGGGAGGAAATGATGCTCGACACCACGCCTAACGCGCGCATCCAGGCCTTTCTCGACAAATTCGAAGCGGCGCTTGTGGCAGGCGACCTGGACGCCGCCCTAGGGATGTTCGCACCCGAGTGCTACTGGCGCGACCTCGTTGCCTTCACTTGGAATATCAAGACAATGGAAGGTCGCGATCAGATCCGCGAGATGCTCAGCTCCTGCTTGGCGCACGCAAAGCCACGCAATTGGAAAATAGCCGACGGGGAAAACGCTTCTGAAACCGACGGGGTGGCCGAATGCTGGATCTCGTTCGAGACCGAGGTCGCCCGCGGCTACGGTCTAATCCGTCTTCAGAACGGCCAGATTTGGACGCTTTTGACGACGATGGTCGAGCTGAAGGGTTACGAGGAGAAGGCGGGCTTCACCCGGCCGCTTGGCGCCCGCCACGGCGTCAATCCAGGCGCCAAAACCTGGAAAGAATTGCGGGACGAGGAAACCGAGCAGCTCGGCCTCAAAACGCAGCCGTACGTGCTCATTATCGGCGGCGGCCAGGGTGGCATCGCACTCGGCGCGCGGTTGCGCCAGCTTGGCGTGCCCACCATCATCGTCGAGAAGAACGCGCGTCCCGGCGACTCCTGGCGCAACCGCTACAAGTCGCTCTGCCTGCATGACCCGGTCTGGTACGATCATTTGCCCTACATCGACTTTCCGAAGAACTGGCCGGTGTTTTCGCCCAAGGACAAGATCGGCGACTGGCTGGAGATGTACACCAAAGTCATGGAGCTGAACTACTGGACCGGCACCACGGCCAAACACGCTGACTGGAACGACGCCAAAAAGGAATGGACGGTCCTCGTCGAGCGCGATGGCAAGGAGATTACGCTCAAGCCGAAGCAGCTTGTTTT
>NZ_LBIZ01000072.1:0-16134 GCF_028128665.1 Bradyrhizobium sp. CCBAU 45384 | reverse complement strand
TCAGCTCTATGCGCGATACGGCGACAACGTGACGGGCAAGATCGGCACGGTCGTGTTTGCCGCGCCCGGCCCCCCCCCCCCCCCCCCCCCCCCCCCCCCCCCCCCCCCCCCCCCCCCCCCCCCCCCCCCCCCCCCCCCCCCCCCCCCCCCCCCCCCCCCCCCCCCCCCCCCCCCCCCCCCCCCCCCCCCCCCCCCCCCCCCCCCCCCCCCCCCCCCCCCCCCCCCCCCCCCCCCCCCCCCCCCCCCCCCCCCCCCCCCCCCCCCCCCCCCCCCCCCCCCCCCCCCCCCCCCCCCCCCCCCCCCCCCCCCCCCCCCCCCCCCCCCCCCCCCCCCCCCCCCCCCCCCCCCCCCCAGAGCGCGCACTTTCGCAACTAGTTCTTGGACTACTGACGACCCAGAAGATACGACGGCATGCCACTGCGATCGGTGTGACAGCGCAAGGGCTCCTACTTTCCGGGCTTCCCCTTGGCTGGTCAGTTCCAGCGGCCGCGCATGGTTTCGTCGTAGCGTAGAAAAATGATAGGAATGGCTCCTTGCGGGGAGGCTTGTGATGTCGCGAACGCTGTCTCTTGGAACGCTACTGTTTGCTTTTTTATTCTTGAACGTGTGTTGGGCTCAAAATAAGGGTGATGAGCCCACTTTCCCGTTTACAAAATCTATATTTCGCTGGGACTACTCTTGCCCAGTTGCGAGCGGTTGTTCTTTCGTTTGTCCGGGGCAAGTGGGAGGCGTAGCCCACGTGATCAAGTTGCGCATATACTTGGGAGCTATATCCATCGATGGCAGCCAGACCGCTCCCGCCTTGTTGTACGAATTCTCTACAAGAGAATTTCCGCACTCAAGCGGTTTCAGCATAGGCTCGTCTCTCTCTATTTTATCGTGCCAAGTAAACGGCATGGCGTTGGATTATTCTGGTCCATCGAAATAGATACACCCAGCACACCTCGGCGACTCGGTCGCGCGGCCGCCCGCCGACCGAGATCCGCATGCCCCGCCGAGATCCGAGCCGGCGAGCTGCTGCAATGCCCACCCGTCTTGGCCAATTTTTCTTCGGACTGGAGCTAGTCGCAGCGACGCTCCTTGCGCATTACCGTGCGGCCGTCGTCGCCCTCTACTCTCGTCGTTACCGTACGACACCGCTCGCGAGGACCAACGGTGACGCCACCTGGGCTGACGCCGACCGTGGCGTCGCGGTCGTAGCGGTAACGATCGCGATCGCATCGCCAGCGCCGGCAGAGGGGCGGCGGCTGTGTCTTCATCGTTGATCTGACCGGCGATGATATCTATCGACTTGATCAAGGTCGGCCAGCTTTCCGAAAGTCAGCGCCATGATCCCAGTGCGGTCAAGGCTGCGGTATTGCGCATGGCAGGTCTCGACGTTCAGGGTGAACCATTGTTGCCATTATCGCAGCATGAACCTGCGAAGCAGCATACGCCGTCGCCTCCTACTTGATTTCCAGATCGTTGCAATCAATGCCGCCATTTCACTGGTCGCCTGGAGGCGTTTCTCGGTCAAGCCTTGCGCCGGCGCTTGATCAACCAGTACACGCCGTAGCTGACCGCAAGGAGGGGGAGACCGGCTCCAGCGATAGGCGTGGCCCTTGCGAAGCGGCCGCGCCCATCGCGCAATGGGATCGGCCGGTCGGATGGCGCGATCGCTCCGATCCTGTATGGCGCAGCAGGATCGGATGAATGCGCCGCCTGACCCGTGCCCGGGCCGCGATTGCCAATGCTCGCTCAATACGATGGCCTCCAGCGATCGCGATCTGACCAAGACCCATTAGCGCACCGATATTTTAATACTTTCAAGCGCTTGGGACCAAGCAGCAACGCTTTCCCTTCGAGACCCGGACTCGCTAGGAGCGGTCGGGATCGTTGCGCTATATCAAAAGGAACGCCAGCGTGAACCGGCCCCACCATCGCCAAAGAAAAACCGGCTGGCTCAGCAGGCTCTCTGGTATGATCGCCCCCCACGACGTAGCGCCGGAAAGGATCAACCGCCGAGGGCGAGCAAAACCGGCCAGAGCTTTGCGAGGAGCCAAATCATCAGCCCGAAGCCGCCCCAGATGCTCATCAACGTCAAGCTCCGCTCGATGTGCTGCATTGTCATGCCTTCGATATCTGGCGGGGCATAGGTTCAGAAGCAGTGGCCGGTTGCGAGGCCCGGAAACGGAGGCGAATCCAAACCGGACCCCGCAGCCGCCCATCCCGTGCGAAGAATCGACGGCCGCGAAGGATTACACGGCAAACTGACATTGACCTTACGCGACCAGCCGATGACGGCGGCGGGATCTCCGCCGCAATCCTGCTTGTCAGCGCCTCAGCTGGCGGGCATGGCTCGCCGTTGTGAAGCGGCGCGTCCTCTGGTGCGAACCTTTCCGGCACACCCACGCGTGGCTCGCGCTCGTTTCGAGCCACTACTAATCGAAAATTTGACTCTGGCTCGCGCCGCGGTTCGATGGCGCCATGCCCCGCCCTGCCCGACCAAAGGACCGCACCGAACCGGATGGTCGACCGTTGAAGATCACGCTGGGCGATCTGCGGGCGACGGGCGTTCGCGATTTGCTCGTGTTCTGCCAAGACTATCGCTGCAGCCACAACGTGAAGCTCCCAGCAGAGTACGTCGACCGGGCCGGACAGGATCAGGATTTCGCAGCTCGAGCCGCGGTTCGTCTGCACAGCCTGTGGCATGCGCGGGTCCAACATCGTCGCCGGCGGCAACGGCACCGAGCAAGCTATCCTGCCCAGGCGCACGCCTAGTCGATGAAATTTGAGAATCAACTAAAGCTCCGCGGCAATTGCGGCTGGGATCCCAACTATGAAACTGATGAGTGACCGACCTTACTCCGATCCGACCACCGCGGCGCGCAAGCTGATCGAGCTAGCCAAGAGCATCGAGGAGGACTGCGACCTACTGTTGCCCATGCGGGCCACATCGTCGTGCCACCGTTGCCGGTCAAGGGCTGGTTGGCGTATCCGCAACCTATGTCAACGGTCGCCCTAAGGCTGCTAGGATAGCCGCCCGCTGCCTTGATCAATTCGAGGGCTTTGTCCCTCGAAAGGCTAGGGTTGTTTTTCAGCACCAGCTCAAGATACGGGGTTTCCTGGACCAAAAAAATGCGCCCAAGAAAATAATCTGCGCGCAAGACCGGGTGCGGACGCGCTGCGGCGGGCTTATCACCTGGTACGGCTAACCGACCTTTTTACCGTCCTTAGTATATAGCCCGACTAGTTCGCCACCTACAATATAACCTTTTCCAAACCAGGTCTCTACCACATGGCCAGTAAGGATTCCGCCAGAGACGACCTCGATCTCGTCGGAAGTCAATTCGGCCAACTCGCCATCCGCGACGCTGCGGACGACGATCTTCAGTTCCGCTGCATCAGTTGTCTTACGCATGATCTTCTCCGCAAAAAAAAATCAGTCGGGCCATTCCGTGCTGATGAAGTCCAATAGGCCGCAATCACCTCGGAGAGCTGTGAGGAAAATCACGGTACGTCCTCGTGGGTCCGCCACAGCTCCCCAAGTGACACTGCAGGCAAGGCAAGTCGAGAGAACCTCGGTGCCACTTGTGCTCTCCTTAGGCGTCCAGAGTGGTCCCTAAGAGCCGGACAAGTCTCGCTATAACGGAACATCCCAATCGGTTATTAACTTATCGGCGTCTCGGCCTGTCCGGGCTTGCGCCTAACACCGCCCTCAGCTCCTCAGCTCAGGACTATCTCTCTGGCATCGCCACTCAGTGGCCCAAAAGAAACGGGGGCCATTTCTTCAATAGAGGTTCACCCCCATTAAATTCCCTCGGAACTTTACCCCAAATGACAGACCTTATCGGCTGCGCGAGCAATACGCTCTCGTGCCGCCGCAGACCTTTGTTGACCGTCTCACAGCTCAGTGGACCAATGCCTACCACAATGTCCCCAGTGTGCCCCTGAGGAAACTGTGGGCCACCATGGCCAAAACCTATCAGTAAGCAATCATCGACACCGCTGCTGGTGTCAAACCACGGTGGCGCATTCTGTGGCCACCCACGGCTCAGGGAAGACCTTGGGCGCCAAGGTGTACGCGGCGCTCCAAGCTGAGCAGAACGTCACCACGGCAGCAGGCCACAGGAAGGCCATAGGTATCCTCATTGTCATCCCCGCCCAGGCCGACGAGATGGTGTTAGCCATCAATACTCTCGCTGGGCGTCCGGTGGCTATCGCCGACCACACTAAGCACCGTGCTATCCACGAGCAGCTCAATGAGAGCGATGTGCTCGTTATCACACATCAGGCCTATCTGAATGCCAGGCAGACAACTCACCAACACCCGTGAGGGCGAATGGGGCCGTTTGACGAACTGGAGAGGAGGAAAGCGTCTCCTCACCATCCTCGATGAAGCTCTATGCAACGTGGTCGAAGAGAGAAGTCAAGGTTGATCGCCTTGGCCAAGCTATCGGGTTCATCCCCTCTCGATCGGTAATCCAGTTTCGCGCGGCAGCGGGACTATTCACCAGCCATCTTTCACTCCTGATAAACAGAAGAGCACCATGCTCATCAGGCACATCTTGCGTGAGGCGCGCGTGTTCCACCATGATCGTTCTCACGAAAAGCGCGTTGGCCGTGGAGACGGGCTATGGGCACCCCCCGGCCTAATCATCGTCTGCAATCCGCTTCTCTTCTGCCGTCGCGTTGGGTTTGTCGGTGATCACTTGCGGGCAACGGAGGCAAGCGTTCCGGCCTTCTTGACTGAACCAGCGGCAGGTTGAACGAACCTGGCAAGCTGGCAGGGCGTTGACGACGGGTACCAGACCTTCGACGATTCTTTGGACGAGCGCGCATGCATTGTCCTTGAAATGCTTGCAACCGGTCGCCGCGCAGGGCGCTGCGATGCGAAAGACTTCAGTCGGCTTTGCCGGTCCTGAAAGTGCCAGAAGCTTTTCGGAGACAGGCAGCGTCTCCGTCAGATAACCCACGCGGGGTACGTCTGCAGTGCCGGTGCGCACGCCGTAAACTCGAGCGCCGTTGGTGCCCGCCTGAGCACTCGGACAATCGAGGGGTCGGGAATCTGGGTTCGACATCAAGACCTCCAATCTACTTCCGAAGCCAGGCGGGCGCCTTCCTTTGGGCGAACTTGTCGTGCGGCATCACAATGTTGGCGGCTTGGCGCCGGTCGTGGCGCCTGAATCGCCACTGCCACGCACCTGCCCAACGACTTGGGCTAGACCGCCAACGACCGTCTCGAGCTGGTCGGGCGTCAAGGCAATCGGGTCCTCCAGAGCGGGATTAAATGGCTCCTTGGGCCGCCTAGCCGTTTTGTCGGATAGCAAAGATTTTGGCATAGACATCTCCTTGTGACTGAACCGGCCCTTCAGCCGGCGCGGCCATGTTGGATTGGGTTCTCGGGCGAGTCGGTGACGCCGGTCACATACGGGGGCCGTCGCGGCGACAGCCTTGCCAAAAACGCAAGAGTAATTCTTTAAGGGACCAAGGTCCGCGCCCTCGATGATCGCCGGCTAACCGATCTTTGCCGGTGCTTAGTCTAGAGGGGCTTTGGCAGAGAATCCCAGACATCGACTCCAAGACCCTGCGCATCGCCCGCGATGCCCTCGAAGAAAAATAAGAGAAGGCGGCCAACAGGAAGACAGATGGAAGGTGGGACAAACCCGCTCCGCGCCGAAAAGACCGAAGCGCAGAAGTCCGCCGCCATCGAGTTAGGGCTGTCGGCGGTGCTAATTACACCGTCGGCGGCCCGCCAGCCGAGTGGACGGGAATGTATAGAGGGTTGTATCGCTTTGAAACGCTACAACCCTCTTTGAGATTAGTTTATCTCAGTTCCACGTTCCATCTGCTTTGCAAACGTGGCTGTTGCCATCGCCCATCTTTATAACGGATCCTGGGCTATAGCTTTGACTGGCGTATGTGCAGTTTTCGCCGCCGCTGACTACTTCAAGTTCGTCTACGGCGATTTCACGCATCGTCATGCTTTCGTCTACTGTTAGGTCACGCATCTTAAGTTCTCCTGTAACAATGGCCGCAGATGAATTGGAGCTGTATGCATGACACGGCCACTTATGCATACAGCAGCTCTGATCGTTATGGTGCGGCGTCTGTTCGTCGGCTGCCGCCCGCGTCGCCTCGGGAATCAACCAGACTGGGGCAGGAGAAGATGTGACCAAGGCCACACATCGCGACGTGATGCTTGCAAACAAGCGCTAGCGCTACTTTGGCAGATTGATTTTCTGGGCGACTTTTCACGGATGCCTCTTCTGCAGCATGGGCATCGCTGAGATCACGGTCGAAGAATGAAATCGACTATCGCGTGGCGTCCCTAAGCAGGGTCAGCAAATCAGCGGACGCCTGGCAGACAGACTGCCGGCGCTGCTCTGGAAGGATTCCGGACTGGAGGGCAACGGCGAATGCGATCGAGGTCATGCTCGATCGGTCTGGGCGCTCCGATGCAACCGAGGAAGAACCCGAGCAGCGTGCGCGGTGTCTGATACTGACTAACATGAGGGGACTGCGACTGGCGGAAAAGGCTAGCGAAGATCAGGCTCAACCTATACGCGGCGGATGATCCGGTCGAACTGGCAAACACCCTCCTGCCGGGCGAGCATCACCTCATCGACTGAGCGCCGAGGAGATCGGCGCCTTCTTCGTTGAGCTAGTGCCGGAGGAGGAGCCGGTTAGCCACGTCCTGCGCGCTATGGCCCTATCGGATGGGCACAAACCCGCTCCGCGCCGAAAAAACCGAAGCGCAGGAGGCCGCCGCCAGCGAACAAGGCAAACGTCTCGCCGCAAGCAGGAAGGCAACGACCGAAGACCCGGCCGTCTGGTTAGGGCTGTCGGCGGTGCTAGTGACATCGTCGGCGGCCCGTCAGCCGAGTGATGGGAACGAAAGGGTTGTAGCGTTTTGACGCTACAACCCAATTAGAGATTGGTTTATCTTAGCGCCACGTTCCATCAGCTTTGCAAACGTGGGCGTTGCCATCGCCCATCGTTATTACGGATCCTGGGCTATAGGTTTGGCCGCCGTATGTGCAGTTTTCGCCGCCGCTGACTACTTCAAGTTCGTCTACGGCGAGTTCACGCATCCTCATGCTTTCGTCTACTGTTAGGTCACGCATCTTAAGTTCTCCTGTAACAATGGCCGCAGATGAATTGGAGCTGTATGCATGACACGGCCTTGAAGCTCATGCATACAGCAGCTCTGATCGTTATGGTGCGGCGTCTGTTCGTCGGCTGCCGCCCGCGTCGCCTCAGGAATTGATCAGACTGGGACAGGAGAAGATGTGACCTAGACCACACATCGAAATCGGCTGCCTGTTAGCCGAGGCGAAGGCCGAGTACGATCCCAGCGAGTCGGTAGAGCTGGAGCGCTGCGACCGGGTGTGGCGAGGAGCTTGACCCAAGCCAAATCGGTCTGTGCGACGATGGTCGAGACGCCGACACGGCCAGCGACGCCGACATCATCGCCTGCCCTGGCGCATGAGCGCTACGCAAGCGACGATGTTGCGATCGAAGCGGCTACTGCCGAGGTTGATTGCGCCGCGGGTGGCGCCTGGGTCTTGGCCCGGGTCTGGGTGCCGGAAGATGTCATCGACACTGTAGGAGGGCTGTGATGTCAGCGACTGACATTACCGTCGCGTGGGGCAACCGCGCCACCTACAACAGGCACAAAATTGCACGATCATGAGCGCATCATCCGACAACGGCCGCTGCAACGCCTTGGCCTCATCCCATGGCGCGCGCATCCAGACCTCACGCTCTTCATCGGTGGTCAGGATCAACGGCATCGGGCATCAGACGTGATTGGTTGAACTGCAGAAGCACTTAAAGACGGATGGTGGCAACTAAATAGTTCTCAAAACGTATGATCGGGAGCATGTCACGATGGTGGATGAGACGAAGAAAGAGTTGGCACTGATAGCAGTTGGTACCCTTGCGGCGCTTCCTGTCTTGGGTGGTCTCAGCCTAACGCTGTTGGGACTCGTTGCATGGTGAGGCCGGAGCCTCACCTAAAAACAATTATGCACCTAGAGGCCCATTGCTATAACGGTGACAGGCGAAGGCTGGATCACCGGCACGGCCATGATCATCGCGGGTGCTTGGAACGAGGCCGCGACGCACCGGGCTCCGAAACTAGCGTTGGTTGTCGCAGCGATTGAATCTTTTTTTCGCAGAGATGCAGTAACACCACGCCAAAGCACGCCCCGACAATGCCGCGGCGCGCAGCTCGCCCCACGGGCGATCCGGTTCATTCCGGTAAACCAGCTTTCCGAAGACCCTCCCGGCGCTCAGCCCTGTCGTGATTCCGGCCCAGAAGAGGTGATCGTGCGGGGCCGCCTGAAAGCTCGTTTCGATCATTGTGCTTCTCACTTCAGATACGTGTGGACCACTTCGATGAGCTGATCCGCCGCGTCGGCGTTAAGTGCCCCCGGGTTCCTCTCGCGGTCGACGAGTGGTGCGGATGTGGTCTTCCACCACTTCGGCCATCAAGCCGGCGACGCCGCGAACGCCGGCGATCATGTGCATGATGCGCTCGCATTCTGCTTCCTCATTCAGCGCCCGCTCGATCGCTTCGACCTGGCCACGAATGCAGCTAACGCGTGCAAGCAGTTTCTTTTTCTCTCGGATCGTGATGCCGCGCGCATCGTTGCGGTCGGTCTTGTTGATCTGCGCCTTCAGCACCGCCTGCATGTGCCGCGTCTCCACACAGATCATCGGTAAGCTGGCTTCGGCGAGAGCGCTGAATAGCCATTGCGACAACGGCGCGGCTTCCAGTCCAATGCGCTTGAAGCGGTAGGCCGACAAGATGCTGCGGCGCTACTGGACCAACGCCTGTAAGAATTGTTCGATCAAGCCTCAGTGCACGCCCGGGTCAGAGCGACGGATCACGCGATGGGAGCACGAGGATCTGCTCGACGCCGTGCAGCAGCGGCTCGATGCGAACCCGCTCGCAATGCGCCTTCGTCGCGAGACTGTCGAGCATCCGTTCGGCACGATGAAGGCACGCATGGGAGCGACGCACTTCCTCACCAAAACCCTTCCAAAGGTAGCTGCTGAGATGGCCCTCTCGGTTTTGGCCTATAAACTGACCCGAGCAATGAATATCCTTGGGATCAGGCCGCTGATCGCCGCGATCGTGACCTGAGGCCGGCCCAGTTTTGGCTTTAAGACTGACGGCCTGTAAGACCGTTTTTACACGGCCAAGACCCTAAGCAGACTTGGACAGAGCAGTCGCCCGTATGCCCTGTAATAAGTCTTCTTGGGAAGGAAATCCAACTAGAAGGCGCGCAACGATGCACCGAGCGCCTCTATATGCATGTTGACTTCTGCCGCGGGTTGCAAAACCTCCCTTAGTTGTTCGTCAGCATCATTTGCCTCACGCCTGCCCCGCCGAGCCAAGGCCTTACCGCGTTGAGCGATCCAGGTAGCATAGGCGAGCGGCTCGTCAGCGGTCCGACGCAGTAATGCGTCGGCATGACGATCGGCTTCGTCCCACTCTTCGAGCAAAATCGCCCGCTCGATCGCGTACCGGCGGAACCAAAAGTGGTTGTGGCCAACGGCACCGTGCCCCAGCAGTGTTTCGCCTGCGACAATGGCAGCCTCCTGATCCTGCCGTTGGTCCTCCAGCAGCGCAAGAAGCCCAAAAAGGGCAGGGCCCATGAAACCTGGGCCGGTCTCTTCGGAGATATCTCGCCCCTGTCGTGCCAGAGCCAGAGCATCCTGCCGATGACCGCTGGCCAACGCGACCTCAGCGCATTGGCAGAGAATAACGGCCTCGTATCGTCGCGCCTTGAGGCTGCGTGCAAGCTCAAGCGCCTGCCATTGCTTCTGTTCTGCCTCGGCATACCGGCCGGCCGCCGTCAGACAGAACCCGACCGACTGCAGGGCAAACATTTCCGCGTGTCGATTGCCGATCTTTATGGCGGCGTCCTTGGCGGCGCGCATGTCGTCAAGCCCCCGGTCGAACTCGCAGCTGTAGATTCTACAATGTCCCATCATCACGCGATTGGGCACTGCGATCTTCGCTAGGCCCTCGGCTTCGCAAAGTTCGACGCAGTCGGTGAAATGGAGCAAGGCAGTCGCCATGCGACAATCCATGTATTGCGCGTCGGCGAGCCCGCTCAAGGCGCGGGCTTGCCACTCCGGCGACCCCACCTGTCGGGCCGCTTCTAGCGCGGACTGATGCTGGGCACGGCAGTCATCGAGTTCACCGCGCGCGAAATGCAGGTTGCCTTTGATGTATCGTATTTCCGCTAGCGAGCGGCTGTCGCAGAGCGTCTCGGCGAGAGGCACGGCGTCAGCGAGCGATGCAAACGCATCTCCCAAGCGCGCGGTCAATCGATTAGCCGCAGCGCAGCCGATCAGTGCGCGGCAGCGGTCCGCGGCATCGCTAGATTCCGTCAGGGCACGAGCATACGCATCTAGTGCTTCCGTGCCCCGTCCGGCGTCCTGCTGAAAGTCGCCGAGCAGAGTGGCAAGTTCAAACGCGTCCTTCCCTCCGCTTGAGAGTGCAAGCCCACGTCTCGCCAGCGTGATGGCATGATCGTGACGGAACAAGCTTGATTGCATCTTGGCCGCGGCGATATAGGCGCGTGGAGCCTCGGCATCGCCAGCCCGGTCGAGATGCTCAGCGCATAGCACGGGGTCTTCGGCAAAGATAGCAGCCGCCGCGGCGTGCAGCTCGCGCTTGCGGGCGTTGGTGAGCGAGCCGTAGATGCCCTCGCGAACCAGCGCGTGCGCAAACAACAAGCCGTCCTGCACCGGACGAAGCAGCACGTTCCGCATTAGAGTATCGCAGGCGAAATGTGGGTCCTGAAGCAACGTCCTGAGCTGCGCTAGAGTGAAGCGTTGGCCGAGTACCGAGGCAGCCTGGATGGCGCGGCGGTCAGATGCCGAGAGCAGATCGGTACGCGCCAGCACGACGCTCTGGATCGAGGCGGGCAGGCGACCATCGGTCAAATCTCCAGCGCCACGGAGCAGTTGTTCGAGGAACAGCGGGTTTCCGCCTGCGCGTTCGACACACTGGTCGGCGAATGCCGAGGCATCGATGAAGTTTCGAGCAATCGCCCGCGCGTCGTCGGCCGATAACGGCGACAGGTCTATCGTGGCCAACGCCGCCTCGCTGGCCATACCGCGCCACTGCGCGTCGAGCTTGTCGCCGTCGAGCCGCGTGGTCATGACGAGCACGGTCCGGCTCAACAGCGTGGCACGGCTCACGGCTGCGAGCAGACTGAGCGTCTCCGCGTCGCCCCAATGCACATCTTCCACGGTTATCAGCAGGGGACTACGGTCAGCAGCCCATTTGACGATTGAAGTGATGACACGCTCCTTGCCGCTGCTGCGTGCCGTGCTATCCATCGCCTCGTAGAGCCTCCGAGAAGCGTCGCTCTGCGGTAGTTCGAGAAGATCGCGAAGATAAAGAGCGTCATCCCTGTGCAATTGGACCTGCTGCAGCACTGTTTCGACCGCGCCTTCCGCAGTATCCGCCCCAACGCTTGCGCCAAGTCCCAATAAGCCCGCCACGACGGTGCGCACAGCTCCGTGACCGCGTGCCGTTCCGAAATCGAGCACGAATCCCGCTGTACAGGCCATCCCGGCAGCTGCCGCAATCGATTGGACTTCGTCCACGAGTCGCGTCTTGCCGATCCCAGCCTCGCCTCGAATCAACACTGCCGTACCGGACGTGCCCTCGATGCAGGCGTTTAGGATGGCGCGGAGCTAGGCAATCTCGGAACGCCGGCCAACCAGCGCCTGCCCGTCCGAGGTAGAGAGTTTCATCTTCAGAGGCCGCCATGCGTGGAGCGGTTGAGCCACCCCCTTGAGGGTCAGTAGGCCTGCTGGCTCAAATTCGCATACGTGTTTGGTTGCCTGGTAGACAAGATCGGAGACCAGGATTTCGTCTGCTCTGGCGTGATCGAGCAGGCGGGCGGCGATGTTGGCAGCTTCGCCCGTGACTGTGTATTCGCGATGGTGGCTGCTGCCCAGGGAGCTGGCGACAACCTCGCCAGTCGCGATCCCGATGTGAAGCGCAAGGGGGGAGGACAGGCCGGATGCGAGCCCCGGCACGCTGTGTTGTATTTCCAGAGCCGCGCGGATCGCTCGCTCCGCATCGTTGCCGCGCGCCCGCGGCGCGCCAAACAAAGCCATGGTGGCGTCGCCGATGTGTTTATCAATGGCTCCGCCAAAACGATCGACAATCGCATCGACTAGCGCGAAGAAGCGCTTGAGCAGCGCGCGCACGTCCTCCGGATCGAGCACCGAGGACAGCCGCGTATAACCAGCCAGATCGCAGAACAGCACCGTGACGGGACGGCGATCGCCTTCATCCTCGTCTACCTGAGCAGGTGGCTTGGCCGCCGCTTCGAGGGCGCGACCGCACTGCCCACAAAACCGCGCGCCGGGCTCGTTGGCGAAGTCGCAGACGGGACAGCCCGCTGGCAACGCGGAGCCACATGACCAGCAGAATTTGCGATCCGCACGGTTGTCCTTTCCACAATCCTTGCAGCGCACGGTGACACCTCCACCCTCCGCAAGATGAGCCCACTTCGCAATCACCGCAAGGGGGTAAGCCGAGGCCTTGCCGGCGTAAGGCGCAATGTCGACGGCGCTGAATCTGGGTTTATTAATAGATAAAGCAGGCCGATTTCGGCTGATGGCCCATCGCTGCCGCATCCCGCGGCCGAGGATATATCGGCTATCAGGGGTAGACCGGGCCTAAGTTGAACCGGGCCATATCGTCGCGGTTGACCCTGAGCGGAGTGGCCGGGGGCCAAGCAAAGGCCCCAGCCTTCTGGGATCGGACTGGGGCCTTAGCAACTGGGTCGGTGGAGGCGAATCCGCTAACCACCGCCAGTATCACACATGGTCCTTAACGGATTGGAGTATCCGAAATTCAAATTGCGACTGTCCGAAGTAGGACAGTACCGGCACGGGGATAGACACGTGACATGGATCAAGGTCTTCATATCGCGAGGGAACAAATGTTAGCTCGATGGATCGCAATAACCTCTATTTCTACCTCTCGCTGATCTGGCTGGCGATCATCGCTGGCGTCGCGGTCTATATGCTGATGCGTTGAGGCCGCCTGACTTGGCCGCTCATTCATTCTCCCCCGCCGCCACCGCATATCAATCTTCGACCGATTAGGCGGGATGGGCGTAGTAAAGTCTTCATAGATGTGCACTTGCAAATATAGCCAGACCAAACATCGCTGCAGCCAAACCAAGCGACAGGAGTAGCGCCTCTCGAAGCTCGTTCTTTTTCCGTGGTGCGTTCTGTGTCATCAGCAGGGTAACGAATGAAGATCCAGAAGGTTCTCGCGGCTAGCGCTTGCGTGGGGGCGAACGATAAGTACGAAAGTGTACACGAGTCATTGAAGTTCGCGACGAAAATGGCCCTGTCATGCGCACTCGGTTCCAGTTAGACATCGAGCGCTTGCAGAAGGCAACCTCAGTTGGCGGCATCTTCCATTCCAGCCCACGTTCACTTCCGCTGCTGGCCCTTCGCTGCCTATTCCACGGCCAAGGATATGTCCCATCGGCGACATGCCAATCACGATGCGGCGGTGCCATGGGCGACCGTCGCGATTGACCCATCTCTACCATCTGCCGATCAACTGCTATGATGCATGGTGCCTGCGAGGGATGGTCATGAGAAGGCGCAACTTCGTCAAGCTGCTTTGTGCCGCCGGCGCAGGGTGGTCGCTCGCGGCACATTCGCAAGACAGACTACGCCGTATTGGAGTACTGTTGGGGCGCCCGCTTGCGGACCCCGAAGGAGAGAAACAGGCCCAGGCACTTGAGCAAGGGCTTTCGCAGCTTGGTTGGAAGCGGGACCGTACTGTCCAGATTGAATACCGCTGGGCTGGTGGCGATCCTGAACGCACCCGGATGTTCGCGAAAGAGCTGGTCAGTCAGCGGCCCGATGCCATCGTCGCCCAGAACACTGCCATAGTGACGGCATTACTGGCTGAGACACGCACCATTCCCATCGTTTTCGTGCAGGTTACTGATCCGATCAAAAGCGGTTTTGTTGCCAGCTTGGCCAAGCCCGGTGGGAACGCGAGTGGCCTCGTCGATCTGGAGCCCTCACTCGCGGGAAAGTGGGTTGATCTGCTGAAGCAAATCGCGCCCGGACTCGCGCGGGTCCATTGTATTTTCAACCCGGAGACCGCGCCGGGGGGCGGGTCGTATTACTTAAGTCCGCTTGAGGCAGCTGCAACATCCCTGGGTGTCGAACCGATGGCCGTGCCGGTGCGCGACGCTGCCGGGATCGAACAAGCGATTGCCGCGATTGCCGGCGAACCCGGTGGTGGGCTCGTGGTTATGCCAGATATTTTTAATGGCATTCATCGTGAGCTGATAGTCTCGACAGCCGCCCGAGAAGGTGTTCCCGCAATCTATGCCTTTCGCTTCTTTGCTTCAGGCGGCGGATTGATGTCTTACGGCGTCGATATCCTTGATTTGTACCGGCGAGCCGCATATTACGTCGACCATGTCCTGAGAGGCTCGCAAATTGCTGATCTTCCCGTGCAGCTGCCGGTCAAATTTGAACTCGTCGTTAACTTGAAAGCTGCGAGAGCGCTTGGCGTCAATATCTCTTCATCGCTGCTCGCTCAAGCCGACGAAGTGATCGAATAGGCCCTCATTACGACGTATGAAGTCCGGATTTGATGCTGTTGTCTAATCGCTGCCGGGGCGTCAAGCATATAATCGCTGAGGAGACACTGCCGGGTGCATGGTTGTCTTCGCGGTCGGCATCAGCCGCCGCATGATGGAGCTTCGCGGGACGAGCCTTCAATGTGGACGACGCACTTTGCTGAGTCAGCAGTGCAACAGCATCAGCGGAATGGCTCGGCTCACGTCCCGGCAGGGACGCCTTAGGCGTTCGGGTTCCGAACGCGATCTGGACTTATGCGGCGGCTCCGGCGTTCGGGTTAAACAGCTCGCCGGTCTTAAGCATCGTATGCATTATTACCGCCAGTTTGCGGGCCACAGCCACGGCAGCTCTCTTGAAGCCGATCCTCTCCCGAAGCTGCAGACCCCATGTGCGCAGCGTGCTGTGAGTTGAGCTGCGCGTCAGAATGACCGCTGCCGCTTCGTAGAGAAGCCCTCGCAAAGGGCGGTCGCCACGTCGGGATATATGGCCGTCATAATCGACTTCTCCGGATTGGTAGCGGCGCGTTGTTAGGCCGATCCACGCGCCAACAGATCGGGATTTCCTGAAGTTGTCAGGCTCCTCAATAGCGGTGGTAAAGGAGGTCGCGGTGATAGCACCGATTCCAGGAATCGACATGAGGATGCGGCAAGCACGACTTTGGCGCGCGTCCCGCACCAATTGGCGCCCGAGTTCGGCGGCGCGGAGGCGAATGCCGCGCCAGGCTTCCAGCATCGGCAGCACAATGGATGCAAGTCTGTCCTGGTCGGCAAGAAGGCTCCGCACATTCTTCTCGAAGGTGCTTCCTTTTCCGGCGGGAACGAGCAGACCGAAGGTTTTCATGACGCCGCGGATCTGATTGGAAAGCTCGGTAGTGATTCGGACCAGCCGCGTCCGCGCTGCGACAAGCGTGCGGGTCAGCATGCTGTCGAATCCCTTCACACGCACCTCACGAAAGAATCCGACTTCCGCGAGTTGCGCCAGGCCATCGGCGTCGTTTGCGTCCGTCTTATTGGTCGCCATATCGAGCGCCGCTTTAGCATGGCGCGCGTCGATACAGATCGCCGGCAGCCCTTCGGTGTGCAGAGAATGATAGAACCATACCGATAGCGGTCCGGTCTCGAATACGACGCGTTTCACGGATGGCGCCCGCTTGCGGATGAGCTCGGCGACGATACTCGGATCAGTTGCGCACTTGCCGCGCCAGATCCGCTGACCTCCTCGGCGGATCGAGACTGCCGTCTCTTTCATCGACACGTCGAGACCAATATATTCTTCCATGGCTGTTCTCCATTCGATGCTTGGGCCCGGCGTCCCGTCGTGAGCCCGTATTTCCATCCTATCGGGGAACAGCCACCAGTTTCCATTCTCGGTTGATCGGGGGCGACTCGCTCCTGCGATTACCCCATGTGGACGGCTCCTCCACCGGCACGAGAGTGCCAAGGAGTGGGCGCCGTTTGAGGCTCCCACGATTCGGAGGAGCAGCTTATG
>NZ_LBIZ01000071.1:0-15015 GCF_028128665.1 Bradyrhizobium sp. CCBAU 45384 | reverse complement strand
CCGATTCATGTGGCCTGGACTCTCGCATGTCTCAAACGACTCTAGCTGTCTCAGGCACGACGCGTAAGGATCTAGCGCGGAGCCAACGCCCATCTTGCGCAACGAGCTGATCGAGCCAGTGAGACGGCCCCGAGCTCGCCATAGGGCGAAGCGTTCCACGACATTCCGAGTTCGGTGGGGGCATGGGACAAAGCCAGCCTGGCCTCGCGATTTCTGTTCGGCCGGACGTTGGCCTAGCCGCCACACCTGATTGCGAGGTCTTGGATCTAAATCGGCGTTGCAGCCACGGTCGACAACAAATATTGACCGAGCCTTGAGGTGAGACAGGAGCTTCCCGACAATTCTTGGGCGCTACTGCGAACCGGATCGGCAACTACCGCATGAAACTTGTGCGTTAACCCACCCTTTGGCGCTCCCATTGATTGAACTCTGTTCCGGGTGATGCGCGCTCACTGCTGATCTACGCTGAGAATCGAGCTTTCGATCATCTGGACAGCGGCACTACTGGCCGCGGCAAGCGCGAACGTGAACTCCGCACGCAGGCCCCCAGCGAACGAAGCGGTTGCAGAAGCGGTCGCAGCCTTGGGCGTGACGCGACCGGAATAGACACGAACTGGCGCCTCGCAGAATGAGAAACAGGTACGCTCGTTGGGCATCGACACCGGGTCGATACTGTTCGAGCGCCTTGAGTCACGGCGACCGTATCCATGAGAATTCTCGATTGAATTCGTAACCGAACACCCTCGGGAGCGGGCAAGCAGTGTTCGGGATCCGCCATTTAGTGGATAGCGCTGAAGTTCAGCTGACCGAGCTGCTGTATGACACTGGCGTTATTGCCGATAGCCACGCCAATCTGCACGGCAATGTTTTGCTCTATGACGATATTGCCGAATTGGCCGATATTGCCGACGTTACCGAAGCTGAAGAGCCCGTGATGTCCATGATGATGCCCGTGATGCCCACCACACACGGTGTCGAGTTCTGTATCGATCAGTTCGCGCATTCCACTCATGTTCCCTCCTCAGGGTTTGCAATGAACAACATGTGGCTCGAACCATACTGAGGGTTGACTTTTCGATCTGTGACGGAAATCACGCGGCCGCCGCGGCAACGCGCCCCATGGCCATCGCGAAGGTAGCCAAGCAAATGGCCGCTGCGTGTCTCAGGGGAGGCAGAGAGGCAATTCTCTCGATGTGAGCGGCGTCACGGAAGAAGCGGGTCGATCTCTTCATCCTCCGGTTCACGGGCTGTATGATTGGACCCCAAACGAGAGGCAGCGAGGAACACCGATGAACCTGAACCACTTTTTTAGTCTTATCATCTTCGCGATCGGAGCGCTGTGCTTTGTGACGTTTATGACCACCCTGAAGCCACCGCTTTATCACTCAGAGTTGGCGGCGGGTTCTATCTATGGCCGCGGGGTAACGACCTAGACTAGCCGATCAATATAGAAATGCTCGTACGGCCCTCTGTGGGTCAATGGCGGGGCAATGCCGTCCCGCCACCATTCTAGCCAAACCTCCCAGCCTTTTCCTTGCATCGCGTTTGCAAGCACTGCAACATGATGCCGCGCTCTGTTGCAATCTCTGCCGGCATGCGCCCGCTTCCAGCGGCGCCAGCCGAGCCAAACCCGACGTACGATCGACAGCTGCCGCGGAGGTTTCGGCTGCTGACAGAACAGGCACGGCTGACAACAGCCCTTGGCCTAACGCAGACGTCGGATCCATACCTTGCATATGTGGCGTGCCCGACCACGGCCCCGCGGGGCCACCAAACCGCGCAATGTGCGGGTGATCACGGACACTCTGCTCTGCGGCCTAGTACGACTCCGACATGCAGGGTCGGGCTTGCTGACCCGAATATTGCAAGGAGGCGTACATGACCCAGGTCTATTTCCATTGCTCGAACACAAAGGGGATACTGATGGATCGTCGCGGTACGTTCGTATCCGACCTAGTCGAAGCGTGTGAGGAGGCCACCCGCAGGGTGCGCTCTCTGGTCGCAGCTGCCAACCTGGAAGATTGGCGTCAGTGGGCTCTGCACGTCAGCGATGAGGCCGGCGACGAGATTTTCGTTCTGCCGTTCGCATTCGTGCTCGGCAATCCGCACTGAGAGAGTGCTATGCTGCCAGAGCTACAATCATTGATACTTCTTTGTCAGGGGGTGAACGCGGTCACGGCAGCAATCGTCCGGCGTGCCTTCGCCGGAGCGATATTCGCCGAGAGGCACTTCCGTCACAGCGCAGAGACGATCTCTAGAACAGCCTGTGGCTCCAACGGCACATTTGGGAAAGACCACGTAAAGCTCTTGCCTCCCGGAACCGTGCACTCCTCTCCAATGGAGTTTGCGGATGCGGCGGAGCGGCCAAGCCAGTCGCGGCCGCAGCAGCGTGTGTTGGCGCGGTCGCCGGTATTATAGTCGTCGCAGACAGTCGCGCGGCGAGCAAGCAGCGCTTAGGACAGGAATCGTTGCGCTCTAAAGTCGCGCGCGATCAGCCGCCTCGATCTCAACCGCTTTGCCGATCAGAAGATTGATCGGAACGTCTTGTCCCCTGCCGCAGGTCAGCTGCCCCGAACCTGATGATCCGGATGCGACGATGCGGCATCGATCCTCTTCCATGATCAATACGCCTTCCAGCCGCCCGGAGGACACTTTCAGCTGCAAACGAGCCTGCTTTTGCTCTACGCCATTGACGCTGCACAGGCCGACGTGGCGCAGCGTGACCGTCCCTGAATATTCAGTACCTGGACTCGTAACCGTTTTCGCGAGATTACCCGTTATTTCCCATTCGTGCAGATAGCCGATTTGCCCGCTGGCAGAGTAGGACTGCGCCCGGGCGGCAGGGGCTGCAGCAAACAACACCAGTATTGCTCCGACGATCGCGCGCATCGTTTCCGTCCGCGGCATGATTACGGCAACTCCCGCACGACACGAAATCCGTTGGCATAGTAGCGCACGTCAACGTCGTAGCGAAATCGCGCCGAAGATCGGACGTCGCTGGCCTTGCTGAGGAAGTTGCCCCCGCGCAGCACCCGCAGGCGGCAGTCGCCCGACGTCCAAGGCAACGCGTCCTTGGGCGCATTGCGATAGGAATCATTCCAGCAATCCTCGACCCATTCCGCAGCATTGCCAGAAGTGTCGTAGAGCCCAAATCCATTTGGCCGAAAAGAGCCCGTTGGCACGACCTGCTGCTTGATTGGACTTCCGCACCCGTCGCACTGCGCATGACCCGCGCCGGCCTCTTTGCCCCACCAGAATGGCGTTCTGGTCCCCGCGCGCGCGGCATACTCCCACTCCGCTTCGCTGGGCAGACGGTATTTCTGTCCGGTCTTCTGCGACAGCCAGGCGACGTACAGCTTCGTATCTTCCCAGCTGACGTTGATAACCGGACGGTCACCGCGACCCCAGCCGTGATCCTCGGGACGCACTTTGCAGGCGCCAGCATCGGCACACGAGTCCCACTGCGCGAACGTCACCTCGCGGCGCCCGATCGCGAAGGGCTTGCGAATGCTGATCAGGTGCTCGGGCTTCTCATAGGGCGTGTCATTGGATCCCATCACAAAGTCTGCCGGAGGCACAACCACGAGCTCAGGGCAATTATCGCAATCGCGAAACAACTCTCCAGGATCCAGACTGGCGCCCTGTTGTTGAGCTACTCTGGTGTCGGATGGCGCGGATGATGGGTCGCCAGGTGGGCCGCTGCTTAACCCTCGCTGGGCAATTGCCGCACTACTTGCAAATAGTGCTGTGAGAAAAATCACAGACAAGACGGCGGATTTCATCTTCTGATCTCCGGTCGGCTCAAACGATCAGGAGTATGCATACGTCACATTCAATGCCGCATAGAATGCTTCATTCGGCTGCGACCGGCAAGGCGACAGTCGCCCCGCTCGATTGTGGTTTACATTGGCGAGCAAAGGGTTATCGTTTCATCCCCGTTCTGTATGGCGATAGGACGGGCCTATTATCGATAGTTGCAGCTATTTCAGATTCCCGCGGCTCTTGCGGTCCAGATTGTGGTCTATCCATTGGGAAGATTGCGATGATGCAACGTTTGCTCATAGCGGTTCTGGTTCCATTTATTGGCGGCTTGATGCACTGGCACGCCGCACAGGCTCAAGCCCAGACGAGCGGCCCAACGCCCTCGCCGCCCGGGGCGGCCGTCTATTTCATCGGCTTGAAGGATGGCGACACACTGCCAAGCAAGACTACTCTACACTTTGGCCTGCACGGCATGGGCGTAGCCCCGGCAGGTTCGGACCGCGCCAACAGTGGTCACCATCATTTGATCGTCGACTCGCCAACGCCCGCGCTGGATGCTGAAATTCCTAACGACTTCCAGCACCTCCATTTCGGGGCTGGACAGACCGAGGCAGAGATTTCGCTGCCCCCCGGTGAGCACACTTTGCAGCTGGTGTTCGCCGACAAGAATCACGTCCCGCATTCGCCGCCGGTGATCTCCGAGCGGATCAAGGTCAAGGTTACTGACCAAACCGGGCCGGCGGTGGCGCAGGCCACCCCTGCGGGGGGTGGACGTCGTTCCTCGCCGAAGGACGCGAAGGTCTATTTCATCTATCCAAAGAACGGCTCCTATATTTCTCCGAACCCGGTTATCCGCTTCGGTTTGTTGAACATGGGCGTGGCGCCGGCGGGCTTCGACAAACCCAACACGGGACATCATCATTTGCTCGTGGATGCCGAGTTGCCTCCACTCGACCAACCAATCCCAAGCGACTTCAACCACCTGCACTTCGGCGCTGGCCAGACCGAAGCGAAGATCATGCTCCCGATCGGCCAGCACAAGCTGCGCCTTCTGTTCGCCGACTATACCCACGTGCCGCATGATCCAGCGGTGTTCTCAGATGTCATCAACGTCACTGTGACGGAGAACGGCCAGCCGCCGAAAAAGCGTAAGCAGCGCCATCGCTCTTGGCGGAGTTACGGATATTGATGCAACGATGAAACCGCGCCGGCTCTTGATCTACGTCCTCTGCCTCGTCATCAGCGCGATGTTCGCCGATGGGGCCGCAGCGGAGCGTCGGGTCGCGCTGGTGGTCGGAATCTCCTCCTATACGAACGCACCGCCGCTGCCCAACACCGGCAACGACTCCAAAGCGATCGCAACGCTGTTCAAGTCTATCGGTTTCGACGTCGTCATTGCACGCAACGATCTCGGTGTCGTCGACTTCAAACGCACTGTGCGCGAGTTCCTGATTACTGCAGAGAATGCCGATGTGGCAGTGGTCTATTACGCCGGCCACGGCATCGAGATCGGCGGCATGAATTATCTAATACCGATGGATGCCAAGCTGAGCCACGACTACGACGTCGACGACGAGGCTATCGCGCTCGATCGCATCATCTGGGCGCTGCAACCGGTACGCCGCCTGCGTTTGATACTGCTCGACGCATGCCGCGACAACCCTTTTGCGGCCAAGTTGCGGTCCGCAAGCCGCTCGCCGACAAGAGGCGGTCTCGCGAAGCTTGATGAAATCAGCGCCGACACGCTGGTGGCCTTCGCGGCGAAGGCAGGCTCGATTTCCTATGACGGCGACGGCGTGAACAGCCCGTATGCAACCGCGCTGATCCGGCACCTTGCCGAGCCCGGTGTCGACATTCGGATCGCGCTAGGCCGCGTGCGCGATGAGGTCATCACCATGACCGGTGGACGGCAGGAGCCGTTCATCTATGGTTCTCTCGGCGGCGCCACTATCGCCCTGGTGCCGCAGTTTGTTACAACAAATGTACCGCCGGTGCCGCCGCCCGCTCCGCCGGTTTCGGTGCCCGCGTTACCTAAGCCGGTCGTTGTCAATCCAGCGCCTCCAAGCGCGCCGCTTCCCGCGCAGCCGCCCTCCGAAACCACGGACCCCTGTGTCCGCGACGAAGCGAGGCTGGCACGTCTGCGCGCCACCCCTGTGCCGAACGAGATCATCAACTTCCAACGCGAGGTCGCTTGCACGCGGCTGCGTCCACAGATACAGCGTCTATTTGAGAGTATTGTTAGCACTGGCGCTTTGCCTTCTGATGGAAATGCGGCGCCCCAAGCGGCTGCGAAGCAGCAGGTACGAAATGAGGATGTCCGCTCCGAAGATACCTGCACCCGCGACATGGCGCGGTTGCAGAGCCTGCGCGCTGAACCTACACTTCCGGCGATCACCAATTTCGAGAGGGAATTGAGTTGCGAACGGCTCCGGTCGCAGCTCCGCCGATTACGTGAGAGCGTCGCTCCTTGATCTCGCCTGGACACTTGTGTCGGGACATTTCACGATTAAATCTCGACACAACAATAGCCATCCAACGGTGACCGGATCGGAACGCTCGCCAGACGCGCTCTAACGAGTGAGCCGAGTGGTTCCACGCGAAGGCACCTGCCAATCCTCAAGCATCAGACAGCATCCGCTCGAGTGCGTCGCTTGAGATCAGCTGCGTTCGAAGACTTTGGCACCAGGGTAAATTCGCCGGGCGTACGTAACGACCCGCTCCCGGTCCTGTGTCTCAAGGAAAGGTGTTCGGAGCAGGCATGACCCGACGACGACGTGCCACAGGCCATTAAGTCTTTGAATCACGACGTTCATAGGGTGTTCCCTCGAAGAACAGCAAACTCTGATAGACGCGACAATCCTATAAGTCGTGCGTCAGGGCCGTGATCATGGTCACATGTTGCAAAAAGCCGGGTGCTTGTTCGCTGCCTTGCGGCGCGATAGCTAAGTCCCAGCGAAAGCCGCTGAGCCGTTGATCGCTGGCGAGCGTCCGAATCCGCTAAACATGTACGCGTCGATTTGTGCAGCATAAGCGCCGAGAGTGCCGGCCAAGAGCACCGACCTCACCGCCGTCCTAGTGCTATAAGTCATGAGCCAATTCACTCCTCGAAGTTCCAGTGACGCGCATCACGGTCATTGACCTTGGGATCGGCTATCCCGGGCGTGAGTTGGAAAGCACGCTGCTGAGCCAACCGTCACCATCCATTGAACCTCGGAGGTTAAATGACTCGGATTAGGATTTCCCATAGCTGGCAGACCATTCGCGGTGCGCGTATCCGTATCGTCCACCGGCGTAAGGTTGCGGTTGAGTCGGTTGCAAGCATTCTCCGATCTGCATATCAGGGGATGCCTACGTTCGCCGACGAAAGGCCCACCACACAGGTGAAGGTGTCGCCGGCATCGTGACGCCATCCTGCTAGCGGGGGCGACGGCAGTTGGGCCGCTTCGGTAGGGCGGCCTCCTTTGTTTCCGTTTGCCGCAGCATTCGACGGTGGCAGCCGTGGGCAATGCTTCTTGCGGTGAGATCGGCGCCCCTTCCCATTCGACGGGCCTTCGTTTGCGAGGACGATTGCTCCCATATTTGTCTCCAGTGCTGCCCCAGCCAGCCGCTTTCGTTGTTGCCTTCGTCGCGACGATCCCCGCCGGACACGAGAGAAGACCAAGTTGTTCGTCGATTCTATTTCAATAGATCAGGACACCGCTCGCGATCCTCAGGTAAACTTGCCACAAGACGCCAACGGCCTCGAGCCTGCGGCTCCGATGTACAGTGTTTCTCCACCGGGTCAGCGGGCTATGACCAGAGATAGACCTCACGCGGGCGGCTGCGCGTCTTTGCTTTATTGGCACCCTCCGCATCGGTCGCCTCAGGCCTTCCACGGCGTCATAGGCTTTGCGTGTACAGAAATCTGGGGAACAAAAAGTTCAAACACAGGAGGCCGGAATGAGTTTTTCTTTTGCAGGCTGGGATATTATCGGATGGGATAGCCTCACCCCACAGGGCATTCGGCTAGGCATCGCGACCATCCTTGCGCTCGTAGCGGTGGGCCGCCCCGGACCGTCGGTCTTTGAGCTTTTTGCTGGCCTAATCTGCATCCTGGGTGCCGGCCTCATGGTGGCACAGGCGATCTCGCTTGGTTGACTCGCAGGTCTGCTTGGGACACCCACCGGAATGACGTTACGAATCTTATCAGCGAGCGTAGGTGGTTGCGCCTCCACGATCAAGAACATGGAAGCTCTCGGCGTAGCGAACACCTGCGCGAGGCCGTCTACCCTCGGCTAACGCCTAGGCGCTAGTTTTGGGGTTGGCCTGTATTGCCGCACTAATCTAGCGCGCTACAAGTATCTGCCGTGAATGTCGATGGTCGAACGCACACCGATATGGCAATAATTTGCGGCTAACCACTCCTCAGCGCAGGTACGGCCTACGTCGCGCAGATAGGTGAGAAACTCCCAGTCTGCATTGAACTTGGAGGCGACGCCCAGATCTTTCATGAACGACTCCGCCTCTATGGCATGAATCAGCATCGTCTTTATCTCGTCGCGCAGCGCGCCTCTGCTGACGAGCTTGTTGGCGAAGGCAATTGCTCGCATCTCGCGCATCAGCGACGAATTGAAGCTAATTTCGTTCAATCGATTTAGTATATCGCTCGCCGTGCGAGGAATTTCCCCACGCACAATTGGATTGATGTGAATAACAATGACGTCTGTGGATTCGCAACCATAGATCAACGGGAAGATTGCTGGGTTGCCCATGTAACCGCCATCCCAATAGGCTTCGCCATCGATTTCGATAGACTGAAAGAGCTGCGGAAGGCACCCGGAAGCGAGAACGGCCGAGACGGTGAGTTCATGGTTCTCAAAGATCTTCACCTTTCCAGTGCGGACGTTTGTCGCACAAAGGAACAGCTTGACGACATTCTCCCTGCGCAGCCGGTCGAAATCGATGGTCTTCTCGAGCACGTCCCGCAACGGGTTGTAGTTCAACGGGTTAAACTGATAAGGTGACAAGAGTCGTGTCATCATGTCGAAGAACACGAAGGCCGGCGATCTCTCGAGCGAGCGATTTTGCGACAGACGATCAAAAATGGACGGCTGCAGCGGTCCCCAGGCCGCAGCTTCACTGATGCGGCGCCAATACTCGGCGAGAGAGAGTTTTGCGCCTTCGCGGCCGCCTATCGTGAGGCCGTACGCCATGACCGTGCCGTTCATGGCGCCAGCGCTGGTAGCGCAGATCCCCTCAAACGATATCCGCTCATCTTCGAGCAGGCGATCCAAAACGCCCCAGGTGAAGGCGCCATGCGCACCGCCACCCTGTAAAGCAAGGTTGACTGTTTTGCTTGCTATACCCATCAGCGCTTACCGACCACGCTGTGTGCCACCGCTGGGGCGCCTAGCAGCGTAATGAACTCGCAGCGTTTCACCGTGCAGTCCCTCCACTCCTTTCGAGTGAGGATATCACACGGCGATACGGCAGTAGACGGCCCGGTGCGAGATTTCGGGTCGGGCTATGACCGATGTGGGTCATCAGCGTCGATTGCGCCGCCTCGCTCTGGAGTGTGTGACCTTCGTCACTGCGCAGATTAATTATGCAGTCTAAACCTGCGACATGAGATTGAACGGGGAGCAACCCCTCATGAACCAGGGAGAATGAACATGACGCAGCTTGCGCGAATCGAAATTCTCAAACTGTCGATCGATGAGCTCGACCAGATCAGCGGCGGAATGTCCGTACCCACGAATGAAGCGCAGATCATTGCGGGCATTAAGGCTAAAAACTTTGCGTCTGGCAGCATCTTTACTGGAAACAGTTCCTTTGGAGACACAATAGACAACAACAACAACCTCCCGTGAGAAACAAGAGGCCGCCTTGGTAGGCGGCCTCTTCCATTCGTCAGGACGATGTGTCGTGAGCCGCTGATGGCATGCCCATCGCATGCTGGACCACCCGTAAATTTCCCAAGTTCTGACTGCTTGGCACGCTGGTTAACTGGTCGCCGCCTGAGCGCCGCATCATGAAAACACCGAAGCCAAAGCAATGGGCCGAGCAGGAGGTCCAACGATTCATTGGACTGGCGCGGCAGGGCGCATCGAAGATAGCCGCTGAACTTGGCTGCCACGCCGGATCGGTGAGGCGCATGGCGCGAACGTTGGGACTGCGGTTGAAGAAGTAGCCATCCGAATGCGCCGGAGAAGGTGATGAGCTGGATGATACACCAGACCTTCGGCCAGGCCGCCATAAGAAGATCATCCTCGCACACCATGCTGCGCTGCGAACCTAAGCCCAGCCGCGTCGTCCGTCGTTCTACGGCCGTTGCGCATCCGCGATCTTTGGCATTTACTTGAGATTCATTTAACGATCAGATTTCGATGAGGGACCGTGACCGGGAACATGCCCGGATCGAAGGCTTCAAAGACGCAGCGATGTTTCATGTGCAAAGTCCCGTGGGGCTTTGCGAACAATCAGCGCATTTGATCTGGAGATGTGGAAGAGGTGTGGGCGACGCCTTAATCGCGATTGGCCCGAACCAGTTATTCCAGTTCTTCACCTTAGCTGAGAAACCGTATTCCACGCGGTGCCGTAATCCTTAACGGTGTATACGACGGGCTCACCGTAGAAGTCTCCCGTCCTCGTGAAGCCACCGCTCACCGTCTCCAACTCTTTGTCGCCCAAGGGATGCCCAACTCTTTATTTTTAGGCAGGCTCATTATCTCCTGTTGCTGATGACGGCCATACGTTGCCGGTCGCGCATCAGTCGGCAAAGAAGCGTCACGGTCTGTGATTGCCCTCACCTTTTCGGTTCCTTTCGGAGCTCTGGCTCGGCCGGCACCAATGCAATACCGGCCGAGCCTTACGGCCGATCGAGGCCGCGTACAAATTAAGCGGCTGGCCGCTGGAGGTCCGCTCAACTCCTAACACCGGCGGGACAGCGGACATCTCCCGAGGTCGCTGATGGCACAAAAGCGGCCCTGAACGGAAAATACCGAGTGTCGTAAAAGCAGACTCGTCCGTCCTCATCCGCTGCGCCATGCTGATAGCCAGTAACTTCGAGGATCAGAATCAAGGTACTGTTTGCTTCCGGATGGCCGCACAAATCCGGTCGACTCTTCGGAGGGTACATCATTGGCTCCGGCCTCCGACCGTTCACACCGAGCGCGTGCGAATGCCTCTCCGAACTCGATCATGGTAACCTCGCCACCCTGATCTTCCGGAGTTGCTTCAGAAGCAGAGCTAGAATGACAACTTGGCTCATCGGCAATGGGAAGCAAGCTGTGCTGGACGGCTACCTTTCCGAAGGGCCGAGGAATCGAAACTACCGGCGAGGCACGAACGCCGCGCGAAGCAGGAAGCTTCGCTTCGCAGAAAAATCTGCGATAAGTTGAAGGACTAGGCCTTACAACTTTGAGATTGCCAATCGCGGCTCGACCCGATAGCTTATCTTTACCAGCGCGCACTGAATGTTCCTGGTTTGGGGAGACCCACCATGCTGCGTTTTGTCGCGTTGCTCGCATTGGGAATCTGCTGCGGTTGTCCCAGCTTTGGTTTGCAACCGGACTTCGCGCGAGCTGCAACCGAGCAGGCCGAGCTGCCCAATCTCCCCAAGCCAGCCCCGAATACCTATCCTGCTCCTATTCCGAACCCACAGGACATCCCTCCACACCGCGAGCAAAGCTGCTCAGACCGCGATCAGCCATCAGAGCGATGCGCAAGACGAGCGGAGTGCCATTGCGGTGACCAATGCCGCCACAATCCCTGCGAGATCAGGTGCGAGCCCGAGCAGACCTGCCGGGATCATTGTGAGAGGGGTTACGAGTGCAAGCCGGACGAGGAGGACAGGTGCCTTCACGACCAGCGCGGGCACGCAAAGACTGCCACGCTCCCGGCTGACGGAAAGCTCAGCCTTGAACATTTCGTGCTTTACGCCGATCGAAACCTCAATTTGGGGGAATGTAGCCGCGTTGAGGGTGGCGATCTGGGGGTCAGATCTTTCGCCGAGACGCCGGACCCTCAACTCCGTATCGGTAACAAAGCCTGGATTGATCCAGGGCACATCATTGCCGCCAGTTCAGTCGGCCTCGGCGAGTCCGTCACCTTTGGATTGGTCGCAGCTTCGCGCTTTCAGGACAACGGGATAACGCTGGCACCTGCAGCGGCCTTTCCCGCAGCCGGGATGCCGCCACTTCCACTCGCCCATGGCGGTGGCTCAAAGCCGGACATTGCAGTCAAGCAGGATCAGGCCTTGGCTTTGCTGCCTGGTGAGTACGGGACCCTCCATATTGAGGGCGCGGTAGTTCTCAACCCAGGCGAATATCGCGTCAGAAATGTCCGGGTCGGTGACGGAGGGCGATTGCTTGCCGTGGTCGGTGGCGTTCGTGTTGCAATCGCCGAAACCCTGTCGGTTGGTCGCCGAGGCGCGATCCGTTCTGATTTCGACCTTTCGGCTCAGCATTTCCAAATCACCATTGCGGGTGAAGATGTAAGTGGGACGCCTGCAGCTTCCTTTGGGGAGGCCAGTTCGGTGCGCGCACTCGTCGTTGCGCCTCATGGCTCGATGCACTTCGCTGATCACGTCAGAGCAAGGGGCGCCTTCGCGGCATTCGCCATCGCCGCCGGCGAGCATGTCCAGGTCAACTTCGAGGATGGCCTCGCGGGTCCGGCTTTCAGCGGACACGGCTCTCAGCAGTTGTCTGGCTATTTTATTCCGCCGATCCGTGACGCAGCGCTGCTCGGGCCCGTGCCCCGTACTGAGACGATCACGTTAGGGATCGGCTTGCCGTCGCCGGATCCTGCTGCCATGCGTCAAGGGGCACACAACGTCTCAGACCCGGCAAATCCTTCCTTCCGGAAGTACCTGACTCCGAACCAGTTCACAGTTACTTACGGAGCAACCCAGCCGGACTATCAAGCTGTCCTGGATTGGGCAACCGCGCATGGTTTGGCTGTCGCGAAGACGTACCCGAACCGGCTGTTCGTGACGGTGAGCGGTCCAGCAGCACTGGTCGAGGAGGCTCTCTACATTGGCTTGAACCTCCGTCGCCGGCCCGATGGGACGGCCTTCTATGCGACCGACCGGGATCCGTCACTCGATCTGAATACCAAGCTGCTTTGGATCAGCGGGCTCGACAATCGGATTATCGCAACCCCAGGTCAGGGCACCGGACCGGGTGGCAGGTTCAGGGGGAGCGATTTAAGGGCGGCCTACGCCTCTTGTACAAACCTGACCGGAGCCGGACAGAGCGTGGGTCTGTTCGAACTGGACGGCTTCACCGCTGCCGATATTCCTGCCTATGAGTGCACGTTCGGGAGTGCCACGTGCAATGCTGCGGGCCAGCCAACCTCGCCGGTGCCAAACATCGCTACGACATTACTCGACGGAGCAACCGGCGCGCCAGCTACGGTGCTCGGCAGCAGCGAAGTGACGTTAGACATTCAGATGGCAATTGGGGTTGCCCCTGGTCTGGCCTCCGTCCAAGTGTTTGAAGCACCAAATACCGGCAATGCCACCTTCCATAACGACATCCTGAATTCCATGGCGACAACACTGCCGCTGATCAATCAGCTCAGCAGTTCGTGGTTTTTCAGCACCGACGCAAATTCGCAGCAGGCGCTCTATCAGCTTGCTCTGCAAGGACAGACCTTCTTGCAAGCTTCGGGGGATGAAGGGGCCGTTTCCTGGTCGACAGATCCCGGTGATATTCGCTCCTTGGATGCTGTGACCGTGGTGGGCGGGACGACTCTTACCCTCAATACGCCGGCCGGCCTCCCGGTCACGTATCAGTCGGAGACAACCTGGAACACGAACGGCCAGGGGGCGAGTGGCGGGGGGATCGCGGCGAATACGAACATTCCATCTTACCAAGTCGGGATAGACATGTCGAAAAATGGCGGATCGACCACCAAGCGCAACCTGCCCGATGTCGCCGCTGTCGGAGCTAACCTCGGCGTCGTGTTCACCAATCCAACTACGGGTACGCAGGCCAATGCCGGCTTCATTGGAACGAGCGCGGCCGCGCCCATTTGGGCAGGTCTCATCGCCATCGTGAACCAAATTTCGGCCTCGACACCAACGGGCGCAGGTCGGGTTGGAAATGCGAATGCGTTTCTTTATTCGTTGGCTAAAAACGCGACGGCTTACCCGTTGAGCTTCAACGATATTGCAAGTGGGAACAGCAACGGATCCTGCTCGGGCTCGGCAGGAGTATCCTCCGCGGTTTGCGTTGGCTCGATCCCCAATCCAATTCCCGGCTTGCCGCGCATCGTGCGCAACACCTGGACCCAGAGTGCAGGTAATTTCTCGGCGGTGGCCGGTTATGATCTGGCAACCGGCCTTGGCACGCCCAAATGCGCCCTCTTGAACGAATTGGCGACCGGATCGACCAGCGCAATCCCTGCATCGCCAGTTAACATCACGTACCACCAGACTGGGGCTTGTAATGGGTTTGCCAAAAGTGGCGGCGGAATCGTCAATGCAGGTCCCAACGCTGCGTTCGTGGTGTTTGGGATAGAGAAGCTCGACAACACTGGCGGAAATGCCGCCTTCGCTTTTGACCCCAGTAAGCTCTACGTTCAGCAAAGCATCCAAGAGTTCGTCGACCCTAATTTGTCGATCTACTCCGAAGTATTCGGTCCATTTGCAGCGGTGCCAACAAGTGTCGCCAAAGGTCAAACTCTCAAATTCAATCCGGTTGCACAAAGCGCCCTGGTGGTTTCGACAACCAATGCTGATGGCTCGACGGAAGCCAACCAGACTGGTTATTTTCTCAAATATAATGGCGCGCCTACTGACCCGACGGTGACACTCACGAAATCCGATGCTTCCCGGACGTCTTGGCCGAATACGCAAGACTGCAAGACAATCACGCTTCAATAGGTGGTCTGCAACTCCTACTGCCTGTTCTACCTTATCTTCTCTCATGACTTCCGTAGCGAACCCGGGCAATCGGGCCTGCTGGACGGAAGTTCGAGCTCCAAAGATATTCCGATGGTTCGTAACCGCCGCGTATTGTGGCCATGCGACCTGTCACAAAGGACGGCATGTCCGTTCTGGCGTAAGCGCAAAGCGGGAACCCTTGCATCGGGACTGGAATAGCTGTGCGAAGAAGCCTCTGGTTGGGACGGAGGCTTCGGATGGGATTGGACAGCAAAAAGGACGTCTATTTGGACGGCTCATCGGCGGGGTCGGTGAGCCGGCTGGAGATCCTCGAAGGGCCGTCAGGACGTCGTGTGCGGTCGGAAGCTGAGAGAGCTCGGATCGCC
>NZ_LBIZ01000070.1:0-14296 GCF_028128665.1 Bradyrhizobium sp. CCBAU 45384 | reverse complement strand
TTTGAGACCTTCCGATGAGCACCAAAGATGTCCGCTCCTCGGGTCTGACCGGAAGCAATCGCGGCAGGACTAAACCGACGTGATTGACCCCAATTCGGACATTCGGTCGCAGCGTCGGAAGCCAATTGTTCGCCATATCTCATGCGGCGATCCCGCAAAGGTGCTAGGTTTTAGACATCGATGAGGCATTCCACTTGCGACGGCGCGATTTCATCACGTTTTTTGGTGGCGCGGCGGCAACATGGCCGCTTGTCGTGCATGCGCAGAAATCGCTGCCTCGGATTGGGTGGTTGGTATTTGGCGATGCTGAAAGATTGGGACCAGTCGATCAGTCGCTGAAGGACGCACTCGCGCAGGCCGGGATCCTCGATGGACGCAACGTCGAAATTGTCTTCCGCTATGCCAACGGAGTGCCGGATCGACTTGTGGAATTGGCCACTGAACTTGTCGCGCAAAGGCCCACTCTTCTGCTCGCCATTGGCGGTGATGTTATCAAGCCACTGTTTGAGGCAAGTAAAGGTAGCGTACCCATCGTCGGTGGCGTTAGCGATAACCCGATCCGGTCGGGAATCGCCGTGTCTCTTGCTCGACCAAGCAAGAACTTCACCGGGATCACGTTTCTTACGGATGAAATGGCAGCGAAGCGAATAGAATTGCTCAAGCAAGTGGCCCCGAACGTCAGGAAGGTTGGGGTGATATTTAATCCCCAGCATTTCGATGACGAAGTGACTTTTGCTCGGCGCGGCGCCGAATCGCTCGACCTTGAGCTAACCGCCTACCCGATAAATGTGATCGCCGATCTCGACACCGCGCTAAAGGGGGTGGAAGCAAGCCGCGCCGATAGCTTGCTCGTCATTTCTTCACGTCTGACTGGCGTTGTTGCCGCTAAAATCGCGCAATACGGCCAGGAGCGTCGTCTTCCCGTGATTGCCTCGTGGCGGGAATTCGCAGATAGCGGTGCCTTGCTGTCCTATGGTCCGAGCCGGAGTTTTGAGGCCAAACGTCTGGTGGGCTATGTGCAAAAAGTCTTAAAAGGGGAGAAGCCGGCAGATTTGCCGATCGAGCAACCTGTGAAATTCGAGCTTGTTATCAATCTCAAAACTGCCAAGGTCATCGGGCTCACGGTACCGTCTTCATTGCTCGGCCGCGCCGACGATGTGATTGAATGAGGCCGTTGAAGCGGTAGGCGGGATCGGCCAGAACCTTCAGGAGCGCTTGAGGCTCGCTCGCCACCTTCACTTCCTTCAAGATCTTGCCCGCGTCATCCAAAATGCAGACACTCGTCTGCTTGACCGATACGTCCAATCCAGCAAAATGGTCCATGCTGCGCTTCTCCTTCTGATGCTTGAGGCCGTTGCCACGGACCTCGTTTCACCATCAGCCTGAAGCGCAGCACCTAAAATCTTTAGCTATCCACAAGCTGGGCCGGCCGATTACCCCATCTGTCGGTGGTAGGCCGGACCTAACTTGAACCGGGCCAAAATGTCGCGATTGACCCGGAGCGCCTGTATTCGGCCATCGGTGCTTGCCTCTGGTGGCCGAAGTTGATTTGCCGCGCTTGGCAGAATGCCTTCAAGCCGCCCTTTGCGAAGCGCGACCGACTGCGCGGTCATAGGGCCGTCGATTCCCTGACCTAAGGCTGCCAGCTATTCTTAGAGCGTTTTAAATACGGCTTGCCGCGTCGGCTCCATTAGGCAACACTCGCCCCGTTTCAGATAGGTATTTTTGAGGTCATTCATGCCTGAGATACTGGAGGTGCTGCTGTGGTGTGCCGCGCTTGCGACGTGGCTGTTGCTTCTCTTCGCCTTCTTGAGTGAGGCCCTGAAACCGCCCTCAAAGAGCGTCCGCCGAGTGATCGAGGAAGCTTTCAAGCCCAACTTGAAATGATGTCGGCTACGATGAGCTTAGCCGTCTCGCGATCTTATCTTTGGAGGCAAAATGGCTGAACTCATCGAGGTTGGCGCAATGCAGCTACGTTTTTTGCGTACCAAGTATGATACGAGCGGGGCGCTTGATATGTTTGAGGTGGTGATCCCGCCAAACTCCCGTATGCCGGTCCCGCACCATCATCGTGACTGGGAGGAAACAATCTACGGCCTTGAGGGCGTCGTCAGTTGGACGGTCGCCGGCAAGCGCATCGAGATCAGGCCGGGAGATGATCTTTTCATCCCGCGCGGTGTTGTCCATGGATTCCTCAACGAGACGCAGGCGATTGCGAAAATGCTTTGCGTTCTCACGCCAGGCGTTCTCGGGCCGGAATTCTTCCGGGAAATGGCCGTTGCCCTCGGCGGCCCTGCGCCTCCTGATCCTGCCCGGATGGGCGAGATCATGAAACGTCATGGCCTAATACCTGCGCCATCTCAATGAAGGGGCATTCGCGTTCGCGCTCTGCTCGCGAACCGCGTTACTTCTGGATGTCGGCCCGTGGCTGACCTTAGCCCAAGGCGCCGTGAGATCTGCTTCCTGATGGTGATCCGAACAAGACCATGGAAGGTGGCCAAGGCAGCCCTTGACCCATCTCTACCATCTGCCGGTCAACTGCTATGATGTATGGACGACATTGCCAATCACGATGCGGCGGTGCCATGGTGTCTGCGAGGGATGGTCATGCGACGGCGCAACTTCGTCAAGCTGCTTTGTGCCGCCGGCGCAGGGTGGTCGCTCGCGGCACATTCGCAAGACAGACTACGGCGTATTGGAGTACTGTTGGGGCGCCCGCTTGGGGACCCCGAAGGAGAGAAACAGGCTCAGGCACTTGAGCAAGGGCTTTCGCAGCTTGGTTGGAAGCGGGACCGTACTGTCCAGATTGAATACCGCTGGGCTGGTGGCGATCCTGAACGCACCCGGATTTTCGCGAAAGAGCTGGTCAGTCAGAGGCCCGATGCCATCGTCGCCCAGAACACTGCCATAGTGACGGCATTACTGGCTGAGACACGCACCATTCCCATCGTTTTCGTGCAGGTTACTGATCCGATCAAAAGCGGTTTTGTTGCCAGCTTGGCCAAGCCCGGTGGGAACGCGAGTGGCCTCGTCGATCTGGAGCCCTCACTCGCGGGAAAGTGGGTTGATCTGCTGAAGCAAATCGCGCCCGGACTCGCGCGGGTCCATTGTATTTTCAACCCGGAGACCGCGCCGGGGGGCGGGGCGTATTACTTGCGTCCGCTTGAGGCAGCTGCAACATCCCTGGGTGTCGAACCGAGGGCCGTGCCGGTGCGCGACGCTGCCGGGCTCGAACAAGCGATTGCCGCGATTGCCGGCGAACCCGGTGGTGGGCTCGTGGTTATGCCAGATATTTTCAATGGCATTCATCGTGAGCTGATAGTCTCGACAGCCGCCCGAGACCGTGTTCCCGCAATCTATGCCTTTCGCTTCTTTGCTTCAGGCGGCGGATTGATGTCTTACGGCGTCGATATCCTTGATTTGTACCGGCGAGCCGCATATTACGTCGACCATGTCCTGAGAGGCTCGCAAATTGCTGATCTTCCCGTGCAGCTGCCGGTCAAATTTGAACTCGTCGTTAACTTGAAAGCTGCGAGAGCGCTTGGCGTCAATATCTCTTCATCGCTGCTCGCTCAAGCCGACGAAGTGATCGAATAGGCCCTCATTACGACGTATGAAGTCCGGAACGATTTCGGATTCAGGACCTCGGAAGAGATCGAGTCAGGGAACTTTGCCACGGCAGGCCCATGCGACGTTTGCAAAGGATCGCGGCCCATCGGGCCGGCCGGCCTCGTAGGCATCGCGCACGGCGGCATCGGTGCGCGCTCGCTCCGCAGCGTCGAGCGCTGCCACATACTTGCCGAGCGGCCCTTCGCCAGCGGCAATCGGAGCCCAATAGTCGGCAAAGTCTTGGTAGTCCATGCGGATCATCAGCTCCATTTCCGCAATGTCCACGAGACCCTGTTCGGCAAATGTCCGTCTCAGTTCGCCTGGCTGCATCATCGGTTGAAAGCAAAAGCGACGGCGCAGCTCGCGTCCGCTTTCTCCGAGTGCCGCCACCGTGTCGACCATCATGCGCATGCCGGGCATGCCGCCGAGATGATCCCACACCGCTGCCGCGACCACGCCGCCCGGCCGAACGACGCGGCGCATCTCGGCCACTGCCTTGCCGGCTGCGGGAACGAAGTGGAGCACGAGAAGCGCCAAAGCGCGGTCGAACGCGCCCCGCTCGAAGGGCAGGGCGCAGGCGTCCGCCTGTCGGACTTTTATTCGCGGGTTCGTGTTGCGCCGGATCACCTCCTCGACAAAGATTGGTGAATAGTCGACCGCGTCAATCTCGACGACGTCGGCGGCTTTGACGAGCGCGAAGGTCAAGCTCCCGCTGCCGCAGCCGAGGTCGAGAATCCTTTCGCCGTCGGCAACCCCTGCGAAGTCGATGAATAGCGGCGCGAGTCTTCGGCTCCAGCGGCCCATGAGTTGCTCATAGCCCGCAGCGCTGTGTACGTTGAATTCCGAGGTCATCGAAGTCTCCGTGCGCTCGCCAAATTCCTGGACCTCGACGGGGTGGTTACCAAGCCGCTAAAGCAATCGCATTGCAATCGTGGCGAGCACGCCGTGCGGCTATGACGCGTATGAGAAGATCTGCCACGGCGGGCTCCATTTGACGGCTACCACGCCTCCTCAAGGCCGAGATGCTCGAACACCTCGCGACGAAGCTTAACGAAATGCGGATCGCCCCGGTGGCGAGGATAGGGCTGGCTGTTGACGACTTCGGCCTTGATCCGTGCAGGTCGGTCGCTCAGCACGATGACGCGGCCGGCGAGCAGGAGCGCCTCCTCGACATCGTGCGTGACCAACAGCGCTGTGAAGCTCGAGCGCTGCCAAAGTGATACAAGTTCTGTCTGCATCGCGATGCGAGTGAGCGAGTCGAGCTGGCCCAAAGGTTCGTCCAGGATGAGCAGTGTCGGGTCGTTGACAAGCGCACGCGCCAGAGCCGCGCGCTGTGCCATGCCGCCGGAAAGCTGGTGCGGGTAGGCATTGGCGAAGCCCGTGAGCCCCACCAGACGCAAGGCGTCTTCGATACGTTCGCGATGGGTGCGCAGCAAGCCGCGGGCTTCCAGACCGAGCGCAACGTTGCTCCACACTGTCCGCCATGGATAAAGCGTGGGGTCTTGAAAAACGACGACGCGCGACGGATCGGGTGCTTCGATCTTCCTTCCCTCCGTTAGCAGGGCGCCGGCTGTTGGAGTGTCGAGCCCCGCGACCAGGCGGAGCAAGGTCGATTTTCCGCATCCACTCGGTCCAAGGATAGCGACAAATTCGCCGCGGCCGACCTGCAGGCTGATGCGGTCCAACACCGGTAGGGGCTGCCCTTCGAAATTGAAGCGATGGCTCACTTCGCGGAGTGTTAGCGTCGATCCACGGACCGAGTGATCGCCTGCCATCGCCGCTACCATCGCACCAGACCTTTCTGCCAGGATAGTAGGCGATCCCGGAAGCGGAACAACAGCGTGATCAGCCCTGAGCACAAGAACGCCATGAGCAGCAGCGCGGCGTACATATTGGCATAGGCCGCCCAACCCTGCGCCCATTGCAGATACCAGCCGAGCCCGGCCTTCACGCCCAGCATCTCGGCTACGACAAGAACCGCAAACGAGTTGCCGAGCCCCATGAACAGGCCAACAAAGACATGCGGCATTGCCGCCGGAATGGCAACCTTGAGCACGAGGAAGCGCTGGGTTGCTCCCAATGTCCGCGCAATATCGTAATAGGCACTCTTCACGCAGGCAACGCCTGACCAGGTGAGCACGGTGACCGGAAACCCGGTGGCGAGCGCGATCAGGAAAATGCTGGCGCTGAAGCTCGACGGGAAAACGAAAAATGCAAGTGGCAGCCAAGCTGTCGCGGGCAGCGGCCCGATGAACCGCAAAACTGGGTGGATCCAATAACCGGCGAGCCGCGACCAGCCGATCGCGACGCCGGTTACGAACCCCAGCGCCGCACCGAGAAAATAACCGGTCGCGAGCAGACGCGCTGAGGCGAAGATGCCTTCAGCCAGCCGCCCCCAATCATCGATGACGACTTCGACAATGGCCTGCGGCGGCGGAAAAAATGGCAACGGCAGCAAACCAAGCTTTGCTGTGACGGCCTCCCAAGCTGCCAAAAACAGCCCGAGCGCGAACAGCCACGGAGCAAGCCGCTGGAGACGCTGAAAAGCAACAAATCGAACGCCGGCAAAGGCCGCCAAGGCAAGGGCAAGGGCCAATGCGCCGCAGGCAATGGCGAAGCCGCCCGTATAGACCCAATCGCTCTCGGGCTTATCCGGCCAGAATGCAGTGAGCGCGGCGACCATAGACCACGCGACCGCAACAGACAGCCCGCCAATCAACGACCGAGTGGCCGAACTTTCAAAAAAGCCGAAACCCGATTTCTCTGATGGCCTCGGCACTTCATCGATGACCGAGCTCACTGCGGATCTTCCCAATCGGGTCAGCTTAGAACGTCAAGATAAATCCGGTCCGCGAACTTGGCCGGGTCAGTGCTTCGCTTGATGACGTTCACTGCCCTGAGTTCATCGGTATAGAGCAGAAGCTGCTTCTTGAGCTCCGCCCCGACGGGATGCCTGTGGTGAGTATGGCTACGATACATCGTGGCGAGATCCTCTAAGGACCCTCTCCCGCCATAGCCCGAATAGATTGCAGCGGCATCGGCGGGATCGCTGGCAACTCGATCTGCCGCTTCCAGTATCGATCGTGTCAGAGCGGCCGCCACCGCCATTTCGCCTCGGGTGAGGCTGCCACGTATTGCGAGAACGCAGCAGGTGCGGTCGGCGAATTCACCCGTTAAGTTCGTCGCGATCTCGTTCAGTTTGCCTTCCTTGAGCCAGAGGTAGGGCAGCGGATCTATCTCGGCTAGCGCCTGCACTTCGCCCTTGTCGACGGCAAGCGCGAGCAGATTGGCCGGGTACTGGCGCCACTCTACTTCTTGGGCCGGATCGATGCCCTTCTTGGCGAGGTAGATCGAAAAGAAGTTCTTCGCGGGGCTCGCTTGATCGCTAATCGCGATAGCCTTGCCACGCAGGGATTCCAGGCTGTCAATATTCGCAGCCTTGGAGCCGAGGAGCCGGATGCAGCCGCCGTGCACACCCGCGGTGATCCGAACGTCAAAACCTTGCTCGAGCGGTTTGAGCCAACGCAGGGCCAACCCCAAACCGGCATCTGCCTTGCCAGTTGCAATCGCCTCCAACAACTGGTCGGTCGAACCGCCGAAATTGACGAAATCTACATTGAGGTTGTGCTTGGCAAAGATACCCCGTTCTTTTGCGACTGGCGCAGCGACCGTGCATGCCGCGTTCGCGTTCCAGGCGAGTTTTAGTTGACGGGGTGGCCCCTGCAGCTCTTCACTGTTCGCTGCGGTGCGGCAAATGAAGGCCTCGCCAGGAACATAAGACAGCGATCCAGCCCCAGAAGCCGTCAGCGCGCGAGCCGCTCCGAACATTCCAAACGGCGCCGCGGCGCCGAGAGTGCAAACCAACGTCAGCACCGAGCGGCGCGACAAGGTGCCCCGCTTCGCTTCAGCCAGATCTTTCGTTAAGCTGTTGCCAATTTCGCGCTTTTCCATTTGTCGCTCCCAAACTCGCGTGTGAATGGAATAGAACCGGGCGGCGCTTTGCGGGGCTTTAGCTCACCTCTCCATGGGCATCATCCGAGCCCGTCTGCTACACAGGTGTGAAGACGTTCACATTAACGCAAAAAATTGGAAGGCGATAGCGGCGAGGCGACTAAGGCTCTTGTCAATCGTGTTGACCTACTCACGGCAGCCCTGTCGCATTTAATCGCGATCGGCGGGGGTAGATGATCGAAATTTCGATCGTGCGCACACACCAGCATGGAGCCAGCGTTGCGTGAATTCGGCGACGCGATCTAACGCTAGTCGGCATGATTTGGGATAGTCGGCTGGTCGCAGCAGAACGGAAACTACTGGTTAGGCTTTGTACTTTTGATCCATGTCTGCTTCCCGCTTCACTTGCTTTCGCGGGAATGTCAATTGAGTTGGGGCATCCTTACAAGGAGGTCGCATGATTACCGCCGTTGTACGATACAAACTGCCGTCGCAGATCGACCGCGCCACGTGTCGCGAGCACTTTCATAAGATCGCACCCAACTTCCGCGAGGTGACGGGACTGATCAGTAAGCACTTCGTCTGGTCCGAAAGCGGCTGGGCGGGCGGCGTGTACCAGTGGGAGCGCATTGAGGACGCCAAGGCATTCTACACCGGGCCGTGGCTCGACGGCATCATCCAACGCTACGACATGAAGCCGCAGATCGATTTATACGAGGTTTTTGCGGTGACAGACAACACGAGCGGCAAGGTTGAGCTGTTCAAGGAGACCGTTGCTTCCAAATGACCCCTGAGCAGATCTCGCTGATCTGCTGTGCGAGAGGTGGCGGTCCGTCGCGCGGGCGAATGCCGGCGCTCGCTTCCCCCTGTGGGACGAGCTCTTGACGCAATCCGGCGCGCCGCAGGCTGCACCGCGACGCGCAGTGTCGCCTAGGTGAGGCTCATAAAGTCGCAGACGTCAGCTTTCGACGACCAAGCGGAAATCCTACGATCAGTCTGAGCATTGCCGCTCGTGACCCAACTCCCACACGGCGACGTCGTCCGTGGGCGCGCTAGCCATAGCCAAATGTCGATGACTGGGAGTGCCAATCGGCACATGCTCTTGCATCCAAGGCGCGAGTGCAAAGGAGGAGGCGAGACGGTGGTCAAGATTATTTTTTATGAGTCCCATCACGCGCGCCATTCGCCTCACGGATCCGGCGTGCCGACCCAGCGCCATCGCGATCTCCGACACGACACGACGACGCGCCAGCCACGCAAGCCGCTTCCGCTCAGCCTCAGTCCATTCCTTTGGCTTCGACGATCTCATTTCGAAATGATCGAATGAGCTCGACGCGTGCGATATTGGGAAATTTACGGGTGGCGGCGAGCGACTAAAGTACCCCGTAGCGCCCCGGGACGGGGATGGATGGAAATCAGCTCGGGCGAGCGTCAATGGGTCTCTGGTTGTTCTTAGCCAGCCGGACCTTCTCTCTCAGCCTCTCTAGGTCCTCCATTGCTTTAAGCAATCTCACCAGATCGGAGACCATGTGTGCCAGAGTGGGCTTGCGCGGCTTTGGGACTCGAGATTTCTGTTTCATCGCGAAACGGCTCCCTTCCAGGACCGACGGAGATTGGCTGGCTCCGCAAAGAGCATGCCAGCGGGGGGCAACCGGGGAGCCTCGCCAGAGAGCGCGGGGGCGGGCGCAAGGACTCTCCGCATGTCCCCAAAGCTTATGCCGGGAGCGCAAGTAGCCAGGGTTGCACTCGCTATCCGCTCAAAGCCACGCGACCCGCCGCGGTAATTCGGTATTCAGTTTCGCCGGATGTTTGGGGGATTGCCTCAACCAGGCCCAGTTCCACTAAGCGCGCGACGAGTTCGTGATCAAACAGTGGAGTGCTGATCCACGGTTCGGAAGACAGCTGCTTCAGGAACGCGCGCTCGAGCTCAGTTAGATCCACGGTCGCCTCTCTGGAGACAACTCGACGCGCAAGACTGCCGTTCCGTGTTTGGGGGTGAACCTATCAACTAGGACAGGAAGCACTTGCAAGCCCGATTACAACGAGGACTTGCCCGATGAGGGGCAGTTAGGACAAGTGAGCTAGACGGCACGCAGGCTGTATTCCCCCCGACCCCGAAGAGGATCGTCGTCGAAATTTCCCAAGGAATACCGTGGGCGGATCCTGCCGCGTCCGGCTGCCCTAAGTGCTGGAGGGGACTTTTAGTGACGGCGCGAACTGTTCCGAGAATGTTGCGGCCTTCGCGTCCCGCGCTGCAGAAAAGGGCGGCCGAAATAAACGCTGAAAATCCGAGCGTTCCTAGCCCTACAAGCACTACGCCGAAAACGAGGCCACGCTTTAAACCCTCTTTCATGGGCGATAATCCTTCTGAGGATCGGATCGCATTGTTTCAGCATCGCTTCTTGCGACAGGGAGGGGCGGTCGGATGAAACGGGACGTGAGCTTCATGAATGCTCAATCTGAAACCAGCTCCCTTCGAGACGCTTGGCGCTTGCGCATTGCAGCAAAACGCGCGCTCGGGCAACGCCGCGGCGGAAGCTAGGGCCATCTGTCTGATTTATGAGGAGCCCGGGCATTTGAAATCACGGCGCCTGCGGCGGGCCGCTGCTCGTCTCCTTGCGGAAATGAGCGCTCTAGCGCCGTACCCAGTAATGACGCCGATGATGAATGCGGCCGCCACTATCAAAGATACAGAGAACCGCTCCATACCAGCGAATGCGCTACCAGGCTGCAGCGTTCCTCGTGGGCCACCTATGGGCCCAGCCCCCCGAGGTTAGTGCAATACTCGTGCGGCCTCTGCGACGCGAACCTTCTCTCTAAGGTCCTCGAGCTCCTGAATCATCTTCAGGAGATCGGGCAAAAGGTGCGCCCGCTTCAGAATTCGAGCCTTTTGTCCCATCGCCATACGCCTCCATGGCAAGCTAACGGCGAGCCACATCAAGGCGCACACAGACAAATTTTCCGCTGCACAGAGAATTGCATTTTTAACGAACCGGCTGAACATGTCCGTCTGCCTGATAGCCCGGACCGAGATATATCGTCCGCGACGAGTTCGTGAAGGCGCCTGGTCGCGCGCTTTCCAGATTGGCACGGCTGGCGACGAAGGCGGACGTTTTGATAACGGCCGAGCTCCATTCGCTGGCTCGGGGTGCGAGCTTCATCATTAAGGAGGCCGCAGAGCAGGGGTATTGTACCGAAGCCGAGGGGTCGAGTTCCTGATATCGTTCGTGGCTCTGTCGAGCACCTTGTCGCCGCGCAGTACGATCGGGAGTGCAAGTCGAAGCCGCAGCGGCTTGGCAGGCAGACACATGAGGCGCCGGCCCAGATCACATAGAAACGCAGCCAGTGGCTGGCGGCACATGCCGGAATGCTGAGCGATGAATAGGGGGGCCCCCCAGGTTTGGCGGGCTGCTCTCTTGCGGCTCTCTCGGGCAACCCATTTAATGGTTTCGATAGCTGGGAGGATCGCAATGCAAAAAATGATCACGGTGGGCGTTATGACTGTCGCGCTGGTCCTTTCAGCGTGTGGCAGAGAGCCTGGACCAAAGGGGGATCCGGGACCGCAGGGCCCAGCCGGCCCGCAGGGGGCCCAAGGTATTCAGGGTGTGCCGGGGCCACAGGGCCCTGCCGGCGCGCAAGGACCACAAGGACCGCAGGGGCCAAAAGGTGACAAGGGAGACAAGGGCGATCCGGCGGCGGTCAATATCCGAGCGGTGCAGGTCGATGGCGCCGTCAATTGCGACAACGGAGAAACCCTTGTCTCAGTGTTTTGTCCCGGTGGTGGGAGCGCAGATGGCGCGAAGTGCGGCACTTCACCGACGATTGGTCTTTGCCTGAAAAAGTGAACTCGGAAGAAGGCCCGCCGGTTCACCCTGGCGGGCCTATCACCTCATATTCGGACGCGACGCCCTCCGGGTCGTGTTCGTCAAACCAGGCCTGCGGCTTTCGCGGTGGCGAAAGCGTTCAACTCCTTGCCCTGGTCGTAAATCCACACAGTCATTGCACTGTCGGCTCCTCTTCAATCTCCTGTCCGTGCAGGTGCTCCATAACTTGGGCCAGGTCGCGCCTGTCAAACACCTCGTCCGCAGATTAGGCAGCCCATAAAGTGTTCGGACTCGCTTCGCACTGGCGGGCCAGCGGATCGCCCTTCGCTCGTCATAGTTCGCGCTCCATGGCCGGATGACCGCGATTTTTGATTTTAATCCAGTGCTTCTGCCGGCCGCCCACGGTACGGTCGATCGCGATGCTTCAAAACCAGGCCGTCGAGTCCCATGCGGCACGCGGCCCGGAATAAATCGGGCCCGATCTCGCCCCGCTCGAAAGGGGCTACACTGATCCCGTCCGGCCGGCGAGCTAGATGCCGTAATGGGCCCTGCTCCGAGCAAGGGGTCATGATGGTGGCTGTCGCCCGATAGATGATGAAACGGGGTCACGACTTGAGTCGGCCCCAAGCATCTGGAGACGGAGGACAGCCGTGGAGAACTATGCCGGAATCGACATGTCATTGGAACTGTCGAGCGTGTGTGTTGTGGACGCCCAGGGTAAGATCCTGAAGGAAGCGAAGGTCGCAAGCGAACCCGACGCCTTAGTTGAAGTTTTTTGAGACGCTCGGCTTTGCAGTGAAGCGGATCGGGCTGGAGGCTGGGCCGCTGTCGCAATGGCTGCATGCAGGCCTGAAAGGTGCAGGATTTGAAACAGTTCTGCTGGAAACGCGGCACGTGAAGGCCGCAATATCTGCAATGACGGTCAAGACGGATCGCAAGGATGCCCGCGGGATCGCCCACTTGATCCGGATGGGATGGTTCCAGCCGGTACACGCGAAGTCGGTCGGCGCCCAGGGGATCCGGGCATCGCGCAACCAACCCTCAAGGCCGTCGAGACGCTTCGGCCGCTCAGGCGACTTGAACGGCTTCACCCCGCCCGCCGCCACGTAGTCCTTCACCGTGTGATGGCTGCAGCCCAGCTGCCGCGCAATCCGCTTCACACCCCACCCGCACGCCCTTAGGCGCAACATCTCCGCCACGTCATCCGGCGTCTTCATCACCTGCCCCCGTGGATCACTCCACGCCGAGCCTTCAGTGATTCGTTCCTGCTTCATTCACTCTCTCCTCAGCTATCCGAGGAGGGGGCAATTCCTCATGACGCCGAGGGGGCAGTTTTCCATGGCGCGCGACAAAGAGGCAGCGTCTTGGGCAGCAATGGCATTGCAATACAGCCCAGAATTTCCGGCCGGACTGCGCGTCGCTGCCGCGAGCAACGCAATGGCCGGCCGACTCGAACAGGCACGCAAGGCCATGGCGCGTCTCCGGCAACTACGTCCCGCGCTCCGGGTATCCAACATCCGTGACCTGGTGCCTCATCGGCGGGCGATTGAGCTTGCGCGATTTGAAGAAGGGCTGAGGAAAGCCGGGTTGCCAGAGTAAATTTGGTTCACTTGGGCAAACGCCTGACCGAAGGAAGCGCAAGGTCGGCAATTGGCCCGAATGGGAAGTTCGGGCGGCGCCTTCAGTTGTCGGTTATCGGGGTAGACCGGAAGCAACCGGCCGACCTTCCAAACGGCGCTCATGACCCATCTCGGACATTGAGACTTGGAGCCATCATACGAAACGTCTTAGCATTATTGATGTGACGAGGAGGACGACGCATGAAACGACGACAGTTTATCAAACTGGTCGGTAGCGCGGCGACCTCATGGCCGCTAGTGGCGCGAGCGCAGCATCAGGCCATGGCGGTGATCGGCTATGTCGATGGTTCGAGGGTGGCACTCACGGGTACTCAACAGCTTTTGGCTGCTATTCGCAAAACATTGGCGGCCAACGGATTTGTCGAAGGAAAGGACTTCCGGTTCGAATTCCGAGAGGCGGAGGGCCAGTTTAACCGTCTTCCGGGTCTGTATCGAGAATTGGTGGACCAAAAGGTCACCGTCATCGTAGCACCATCGACGGCTCAGCTTGAGGCCGCCAGATCAGCAACACAGACCATTCCAATCATTTTTTTGACAGGACTTGATCCAGTCGGAAAAGGGTTTGTCGCCAGCATAAACAGACCAGGCGGCAATCTCACCGGCGTTTTCAACCTTGCTTCATTGACTACCGGTAAGCGCGTGGAAGTTTTGCAAGAATTGGTTCCTTCTCTCAAGAAAATCGCTTTCCTTACAAATCGTCAGGATGTGGATCTCAGTCAGGCGGAAGCTAAGGCGGCCCAAGAAGCCGCGAGTTTGTTCCACCTAGACCTTTTAGTCGTGAGCGCCTCAAACGCAGACGAGTTGGAAGCGGCATTCGAGACCAGCATTCGGGAAGGTGTGGGCGCCATGGTCGTTGGCTCGAACGCACGTTTTTATGTGCTCGTTAAACCCTTGGCCGCACTAGCTACACGTTACCGCTTGCCGGTGATTCACATCTGGCAGGGCGCTGCTCGTGAAGGAGTGCTTGTCAGTTACGGGGCAGATCAAGATGAAAGCTGGGAGCTGGTTGGTTACTTTGTTGCGCGCGTACTCAAAGGCGAGAAGGTTGCAAACATTCCGGTGCAGCAACTATCCAAGACTAAAATGGTGATCAACTTAAACACCGCTAAGACTTTCGGCATTACGGTCCCCACATCACTACTGGGCCGCGCCGACGAGGTAATAGAATAGAATAATGGGCAAGTCGCCTATTGTGCAGGTTTTTGGACGCCGGCGACAAAGAGGCTCCGCACGCCGAACTGACCGGCGTCCAAAAAGCGCCAAGGCACGAAG
>NZ_LBIZ01000069.1:0-12028 GCF_028128665.1 Bradyrhizobium sp. CCBAU 45384 | reverse complement strand
CCTCACCGTTGACGGCCCAAACACACCATCCGGCGCCGCGGCGAAACCGCTGCGCGAAGCGAGCAGCAACGCCGGCAGCACTGCCGACCCTTGAACAAGCTGGCGTCGGTTCACATGCCCTCCTACTCGCTCCTGCTGCCGCGGCCATGCAACACCCACCGCGCCCGCGAGTTCCATGGCCGGATCGACCACGGAAAACGGACGAAATTGGACGAGCTCAAACTCCTCCGCCTTCCAGAACGGCTGATGGCCCGCGCTTAACCGATGGTCGCCAGCGCCCCCGCCGGTAGGTAGGAACTGCCCGAGTGCTCCCGCGTTCCCGCCACGTCTGAATTCAGCGAATGCGCCGGCTTGGCGCGGCGGCGATGCCTTCGGAGGACAAATGTCGAGATTGGCGCCCGGAGCCGCTCCCAGATCGCTGCTGCATCCCGGCTTCATCGGTGCCGGATCAACCCTGCTGATCGCAGGGTTGGCGACCGATATCATGTACTGGAATACGTCGAACTGGCAGTGGGCCAATTCGTCAACATGGTTGATCGCGGCAGGCTTGGTCCTGGCTCTGTTCGCCACCATCATCCTGATCATCGATTTTCTCACCAGCCGAGCTGGACGGATCAATTGGGTCCCCTTCCTGCTCGTGGCAGCGGCGGCGCTGCTGTCGCTCGTGAATGTCTTCGTTCACAGTCGCGACGCCTGGACCTCGGTAGTGCCGCAGGGGATTTCGCTCTCCGCGATCGTGACGATTCTGCTCCTGATGGCCGCCGCCACCGGTTGGAAGGTGACAACGGTTCGTACCACCGCGACCGGAGACAGCCTGTGACCCATGCAATGCTTCGAGCCTTGCCAGCCCTCTGCGCCCTCCTCGCGCTGACCGCCTGCAGCGACCAAGGCGGTGATCCAATGCGGCAATACGGGTCAGATCCCTATCTGCCGGAGCCTCAGAACTACTTGTTGCCACCCATGAGCGTTCCCAAGGAGATTGGCTGGAAACCAGGGGAGACGCCAACGGTCGCGGGAGGATTGAAAGTTCAGGCAATGGCGACAGGGCTGATGCATCCTCGCATCGTCTATCCTCTGCCGAACGGCGACGTCCTCGTTGTCGAGGGCAACAGCCCCGGCACCACACCTTTCCGGCCCAAGGACTTCATCCAAGGCAAGGTTAAGGCGCGGGCCGGAACCGCCGGCAAGGGCGGCAACCGCATCACACTGCTTCGCGATGCCGACGGAGATGGAACGCCGGAGCAGCAAACAATACTCGTCGACCACCTCCACTCACCCTACGGCGTGGCTTATGTGGACGGCACACTCTACGTAGCCAACACGGACGCGATCATGGCGTTCAAATACACGCTCGGACAGACCAAGATCACCGAGCCAGGTTCGCAGCTTGCGGACCTTCCTGCCGGACCGATCGACCACCACTGGACGAAGGCGATGGCTGCGAGCTCCGATGGATCCAAGCTCTACGTTGGGGTCGGGTCGAACAGCAACATCACCGAAAACGGCCTCGACGCCGAAGAGGGTCGCGCCGCGATCTATCAGGTCGACCGCCAGACTGGTGCCAAGCGCATCTTTGCTTCGGGTACGCGCAACCCAACTAATCTGGCGGTCGATCCCGAAACTGGCCGGTTGTTTGCGGTGGTGAACGAGCGGGACGAGATCGGCCCGGATCTTGTCCCGGACTATCTCACAATGGTGCAGGAGGGCGCCTTCTATGGCTGGCCTTACAGCTATTGGGGCCAGCACATTGACGTCCGAGTCCATCCGCAGAGACCTGACCTTGTGGCCAAGGCCGTCAAGCCCGACTACGGCCTAAGTTCTCACGTGGCCGCGCTCGGCCTTGCATTCAGCAAAGGCGAGACGCTATCTCCGAAGTTCGACAACGGCATCTTTGTCGGCGAGCACGGCAGTTGGGACCGCAGCCCGGTCAACGGTTACCAGGTCATTTTCGTGCCGCTGGTGAATGGGCGACCGGAGGGCAAACCTGTCCCCGTCGTCAGCGGATTTCTCGGCAATGATACCGACACGGTGCGTGGTCGACCCGTGGGCGTAGCGCTTGACCGCACCGGTGCGCTGCTGATTGCCGACGATACCGGCAACGCGGTGTGGCGCGTCAGCGCGCAAAATTCGGCTCGCTAGTCCAGACGATCGTACCTCGGCCTATCCTGTCCTAAAACGATCGTCGGGTTCACGGCAGTCCAAGCCAAGTGAGTAATTGAGCGCTCCCTCCTCCATCTGTCGCTGTCGCCTTTCGGTCCAGTACGACCTGTGGTAGCTTGCTTCTATCATCGGTCGAGGCTTTGTCCGTAGGCACCGGTGGCTGAGAGACCGAGCGAGCTCCCGCCTGCATAATTGGGAGCACAGCCATGCCGCACCAAAAGCCCATCGGACGCTTGCTTGCAATCGCTCGCCGGGGACCTTCGGGCCAACATAAGTCACTACCAGTCGCGCCAATCTAGGAACGGCGCGCTATCGCTGCTCATTGTGCTGGCGATCAGTCCGTATGCCACCGCATCTGGACCGCGATGACATCATCTCGCGCGATCGAGATCGAGGTGGCCACTTGGCCGGAGCCAGTTCGCTGCACATTGAATGCGTCAGGGTTCGCGAGCACTCTTGGCTCATCTCAGGAGGTCATCATGACCACGCCTGAAGGCCAGACCAGTACACTGGATGGACTTGACGATTGCGTGATTACGGCGGAGCTGGCCCGGCGCCCGTGCAAGGCCCCGGACTATGAGGCCGAGAACCGGGCCCTGACTGCTCTGGTTCAAGATATGACCGCCGAGCCGCGTGCCGTGCTTCAGAAATGCGCCGAGTTGGCCGTGTTGCTATGCCATGCCGACTCCGCTGGCATCAGCCTTCCCGAACGTGGCGACCGGGTTTTCCGCTGGCGCGCCATTAGCGGCGAGCTCGCGGCCGAGGCTGGCCGTACCGTGCCTGATGACGCTCGCCTGAGCGAGGCCGTGATCGCTCGCAACAGCGTAGTCCTGTTCCGCGAAGGGGAGCGGCTCTTTCCCGGGATGACGGGACATGGACCGCATGTCTACGAGGTCCTGCTGGCGCCCTGGCATGCGCGCGGGGAGCCGGTCGGCGCGCTCTGGGCGATGAAGCATACGCCGGAGGGGCAATTCGACGGGGAAGATGCCCGCCTGTTGCAAAGCCTTTCCCACACCGCGGCCGGCACCTTCCAGACTACCGAGGCGTTGGATAAAGCAGAAGCCCGCTGCATGGAACTGCAGCGGCGGATTGAGGACCGCACCCGCGACCTCTCGGAAGCCCAAGAAAGCGCGCGAAAAAGCGAAGCCAGACTCGCGCAAGAGCTCGAAGGTGCTCGTCAGCTCCAGCAGGTCAGCTTGGAGCTGCTCTCCAACCGCCCTGAGCTTCTCTACGAGCAAATTCTCGATGCGGCCATGGCGGTGATGCGCTCACAGGGTGCGAGCATGCAGATACTTGAGCCGGATACGGGGATTTTGAAGCTGCTGGCCTGGCGCGGCTTTCATCCGGACGCGGCGGCGTTCTGGGATCGCGTCGACTGCAACTCGGCGAGCACGTGCGGCGAAGCGCTGAAGACAGGACGGCGCATTCTCGTCAGCGACACCGAGACCTGCACCTTCATGGCGGGGACCGAGGACCTGGAGGCCTACCGCCTCTCCAGCCTGCGCGCGGTCCAGTCGACGCCGCTGCAGTCTCGCAATGGCCGCGCGCTCGGCATGGTCTCGACCCATTGGCGGGAGCCGCACGAGCCCAGCAAGGACGATTTCAGCCGCTTCGATGTGCTGGGCCGGGAAGCGGCCGACCTGATCGAGCGGGCGCAAACCGAAGCGGCCTTGCGCGAGAGCGAAGCGCGGCTAAAGGCTGCGGTCGACTTGGTAGAATTGGGCCGCTATTCCTGGAACCCTCAAACCAATGAGCTGAAATGGGACGAAAAGTGCCGGGCAATGTGGGGCCTTCCAGCGGATGCGACCGTGGATTACGACACCTGGCTCACAGCGGTGCATCCGGAGGATGTGGGAGCTGTCGAGGCTGCTATTCAACGATGTACCGATCCGCAGGGCGACGGGGTTTACGACGTCGAATATCGGGTGCTCGGCAATGACCGCGGGGAGCGTTGGATCGCGACGCGTGGCCAGACGCAGTTCGAGAATGACAAGCCCGTTTGGTTTTATGGTGTCGTGATCGATGTCACCGACCGAAAACGTATTGAGAAAAGACTCGAGCGCCGCGTCGAAGCACGAACTCGGGAGCTGGAAGAGGCCAATAACGCGCTGCGCTCTCAGATAGAGAAATGGGAGATCGCCGAAGCCGAGGTCCAGCAGTTGCAGCGGCTCGATGCGATCGGGCAGATCACATCAGGCGTGGCGCACGATTTCAACAACCTGCTGAGCGTGGTGCTCACCAATGCGCGCCTGCTTTCCCATACGGTGCAAGGGCCTTACGATCAGGAAGGCATCGAGTTGATCCGGTCTGCTGCCGATCGGGGTGCGAAGCTCATTGCGCAACTCCTCGCCTTTTCGCGGCAACAGCGGCTTGAGCCCGACCAGGTCGATCTGAACAGCAGGATCGCCGGAATGGGCGATCTGCTCGGCGTCACCCTGGGCGGGAGGGTGCAACTCAAAACGATATTTGCTCCGGACCTCTGGCCCGCTTTGGTCGATCCAAACCAAATCGAGATGATCGTTCTCAATCTTGCCATCAACGCCAGGGACGCGATGCAGCCCGGCGGCACGCTCACCATCGAGACGTTCAACACCGTTATCGAAAGCGAGTCCTTCCGGCCGGAAGAGCCGTCGCCGGGAGACTACGTGGTTCTCGCCGTCAAGGATACCGGCACCGGTATCCCAGACGATTCCCTGCTGCATGTTTTCGAGCCGTTTTTCACGACGAAGGAACCGGGAAAGGGCTCGGGCCTCGGATTGGCACAAGTCTTCGGTTTTGCTAAACAGTCCGGGGGTGGCGTGCGTATTGAGACCCGCCTCGGCCAGGGTACTGCGGTGAAGGTCTTCTTGCCGCGCGCTGCGATCGACGCTGCTGATCACCATGCGGACTCCGTTGATGCGAGCAAACGTCTGCAGACCACGACGCGACTGCGTGTTCTGGTCGTGGATGACGACAAGGCTGTTCTGAGGTCCACGGTCAGGATGCTCGATGTTCTCGGATATGCAGCGGTGTCGGCGGAGAGCAGCAGCGAAGCGCTCCGCGTGCTCGCAAGCAATCAGGAAATAGATCTCGTTCTCGCGGACTTCGCGATGCCGGAAATGAGCGGCGGCGAGGTTGCGAAAGCGATCCGCGCGATGCGGCCAATTTTGCCGGTCGTCCTCATGAGCGGCTATCGTGATCTGAATGTCCGGAAGGAATTCAACGACCTGCGAATAATTTTGAAGCCATTCACGGAAAACGACCTAGTTAACGCGATCAGCGCCGCACTAAAATAGGGCGAGCTTCGATATCGGTTGTTGTGCCCATCGCTTCCATCATGGCGTCGCGGCGAGATGTCCGAAGGCGGAGGTAAACAGGAAACGCCCGATCGCAACGGCGCTTTTTGACCAAAAGCGAGCTATCTCCGGGGTGGCAATTGACAGATCTCCTGAAGCCCAGTCCGCGCAGCGGCGTCCCGGCGGCGGGCTCGTTCCGCTGCGATCATGAGGATCGTCAACAGCTGGACCTGGCCAAAATCTTCCGATGCACACGTTGCCAATGCGAAGGCGATGTGCGGTGCCTCTTCGGCCGACGCTTCGACCAAACCTAGGTTTACGCGCGACGTCTCGCGGCTCGGTTTGGCGCGTCGACAGGAACGATGTCGGAAGGACAGGATTGTGTCGTGATTTCCCCAAGTGAGAGGCCGACGCGATGCGCCCAAACCTGTTCGGTGACTGCGCGGCAGTGCTCCTGTCGGTCTCATCCGCTGGGAAGGTGCTGGCAGGTCGTTCGCATCTCGAAGCGTGTGGCCACTTCATTGCGTGGCGGACGGACCGCGACCCTCCACTACCCAGCGGTGCAGCGCGCATAAATGGGATGGCGAAACGGATGGCGCGCTACGGGGAACAACGGGCGGGCGACGTTGGTTTCCTGCCCAGGAGCATTCCATGAGATTGAGGAAATCGATCGAACGTCTCGGACCTTATCAGTCGCTGCTCCTGCTGGCAGTTCCGGTGGCGACCGTAGAACCACTGAAACTCGTCGCGGTGGCGGTGGCCGGCAAAGGCCACTGGATTACAGGTACGGCGATGATGGTTGCGTGCTACGCGCTTAGCCTTCTCGTGGTCGAGCGACTTTTCATCATCGTCAAACCGAAGCTGCTCACAATTCCATGGTTCGCGAAAGTCTGGGAAGCGTTCGTGTCGGTCCGTACGCGCGCTTGGGGCGCCTTCAGAGGGTAGATCGGGCTTCGCGAAGACTCCAAAGCATCGCCATTGGAGTGCGCCGGCTGCGGCCTCTGGAATGAGTCGTGAGATTCGGCGGCTCATTTTCGGCCGCCTGGCTCAAGATTTAGAACTGCGAGATAGTGGCCCATCGCAAGGCCGTCCGGCCTCACGACTGCTTTGCCTTTTCCTTGGCTGCTTTGACGGCATCCGTTCCCGCTTGCTTCATCCGATCCACCGCCTCGGCACCCATATCGCCCGCCTCCGCCACCAGCGTATCGGCCGCTTCGCGCAGCGCCTTCGACACGGCAGTCCCACGCCTGCTCAGATCATCCTTCACCTCGTCGCTGACCCCGCCGATGTACTCGTCTTCGATCTGAGACGTTCGAAACGCGCCCGCGAGTGCGGCGCCGATGGCCAAGCCGATGGCGCCGATGACTAGCGGCTGCCTCTCCATAATCTCGCCGAGCGAAGACTGAGCTTTCGCCAAGGTCTCTGCTGTGCCCACGTTGGCGAACCGTTCGCGAGCGTAAGCTACGCCTTCCTCGAAATGGTCCCGGACGCCCTCCGCCGCATCAGACATCGTGTCGGCTGCAGATCCGGCGGCCGAGCGTATCGTCCCGCCCGCATCGCTCCCCTCATAGTCAAACTCCGGGGCAGTCGGCGGTGCTGCCGTCCGCTGCAAGCCCGAGGCGGCAGCCCGAAGATTGCTCGCGCTGGTGTCGACGACATCTGACGCGACGTTGGCAGCTGATCGTGCAGCACCCTTAATCTTCTCGTCGCCAACCAGCAGCCAGAGTGCTCCAGCCCCGATCAGCGCGGCGGAGAGCGGGTTTTCTCGGGCCGCAGCGAGGAGACTGTCAAAAAAACCGGTTTGCGCACCACCGCTCATCGCACCATTCCCTTCACAGTGTCCTTGTCTTTTTCAAGCTGCCGTATCGTCTCCTGCGGCGTGAGGTTGCGCGGGTCCAGCCGCTTCACGCCAACAGCAAACAAGGCGCCCGATATGGCGGCCGCGACAATCGCCGCGCTTAAGTAGGCCAATGTCGGCGACCACCCGGCACTGATCAGCGCCGATGACAACGCGAACAATGCCATCACTACGGCAGGTATAACCAGGACTGCGCCTCCGGCAAATAGTCCAACGGCTCCACCGAGCCTCTGCACCTTTTCCGCAAGTTCGGCCTTCGCCAGATCAAGCTCATTCTGGAAAAGCTTCGCGACCTGAGCCATTGCGTCGCCGACGAGTCCCGAAATTTTGTGAAGATCGTTCTCGCCGGTTTCGATATCGTGCTTGATGCTCATGATGCGCCACCATTCCCCGAAGGTGACTTCTGCTGCTGTCCAGTCGTCGATTCCGTCGAGTTTTGGCCACTGAAGCCGCTCGCGTAGGCGGCTCTCTGCCCAGATGAGCCAGCTCCTGCGGCTGTCGTCGAGCCCGTTCGCTGTGAGGTCGAGGAGCCGCCCGAAGCCTTTAGAAAGCGTACTGCGGCGAACCCGGCCAAAACGGACAGGCCTAGAAATGCCGCGGGTTGCCGCTTCGCAAAATCGGTCGCACCGCCCACGAGTTCGCGGAAGCTGCCGTCGCGAACCTTCGCGGCCGCTTCTTCCACGTAGTCCGCAGCTGAATTGATCCCTCGTGCGGCGAATGGCACGTCAGTCTCGAAGGCGCCGGCGGCCTGGCGGAAGTTGCCCGCTAGGCGCTCGATGAAATCGGCGCCCGCTCGCTGTTGTTCCCGCGCACGCTCTTGGATTTGGTCGACGGTACCACTCGCGACGTCCTTAGCGGCATCGGTGGCTTCGCTGAACCCGTCACGGGCCATGTCCGCCGATGCCTGCAGGGCCTCCGTGGCGCGCTGCTTCATCTCGGCCCCGGCGTCCCCAACCTGATCCTTCAGGCTTGTGGAGGAGTTGTTCTTACCTTTGTTGAAGTTGGCCGGTTTGATCACATCTGAATCGCTCATGTTCTGTCTCTCAGGTGCTCGATTTTGAGGGTGGGCTGAATGCTGCGTCGACGGCCTCGCCCGCCGCCTCCTTGAGGTTGTCGGCAAAATTGCGTGTCATGCGGCTCGCGTGCCGCCCGAGATCGGCTTCACTCACAGATCTCGTGGCAGCATCGGCGGCAGACAACGTGGCCTCCTTGGCTGCCTCGAAACCGGATTGAGCCATTTCGCTTGCCGCCTCCTTAAGGCTGTCGCTGGTCGGGCCTGCCGTCCTGTCCTCGAATTTCGTTTCCGGGAGCGCGGCCGCAATCATGGCTCCGATGGCGATACCGAGTCCTCCAATCAGCGCGGCATTGTCGCCGACGATCTGGCGCGCCTGTTCCGGAGCGGCGGTCGCCGAATCCCTGATGGCGTCCATTCCCCCGGTGATCTTGGTAGCTACTGTTCCAGCCGCCTCCGTTGCTCGCGTCTTGAGGTCGTCGGCCGCCGTCTTGGCCGCGTCCATCGCATCGTTGACTGCGCCGGCGGCCCGTCCTTGGAATTCGGAAAATTTCGCCTTCGCCTGCACTCCCTCGGCAGTTTGGCCGATGAATCGGCCCGCACCATCCACCAGCGGCGACGCCGCTCCAGCAGCCCGCTCGCGGACGCTCTTGGAGGTAAGAGCGAGGCCCGCAGCAATCATGAGAAGCGGCAGGGGTACACCTCGCGCCAATCGCAGCAGAGGCACGGCCACTGCGGTGCCCGCGGCGATCGCATGCATCGGGTTGTCCATCGCCTGCTGTTTGAGCCCTTCGACCCAGCCTTGAGCTTTGTCGTTCACATACTCCGACACTTCCGATTTGACGTGCTGGGGCGAGACCATCTGACGCAGATCCCGCGTCGTTTCGGAGATCCCCTGCTTCAGACGGTCGACCGTGGCCGCCAACTCTGCCCGGCTACGCTCGGACTCGCGTCGTAGCTCCTCCACCGATCGAGTCATGTTCGTCCTCTTGGTCTTGTTTTCAATTGTTGTCTCGAGGACGAACTCACCTTCTGTTGGATCGTTCCTAGTAGCCGCTCCAACCACTCCGCGACCAAACAAGCAGGAAAGCACTGCGGAGGAACGCAACCGGGATAGCCAGGTCCGATCACTGTCACATCGCCACGTCTCCACGATCGACTATTCTAGACCCTCGGAAAGAACGCGCGATCTCGGCCTACCCGTCCTCGAATTGCCTGCGGCTCGTCTGGAGAGATAAGGCTTGGTGTCCTTAGGAACGCTGGAACCGGCGGCGAATTGTTATGCGCTGGTTTGCTGGCTGCATCGGCGAGCGGCCCTTTCCCGCGGGGAAGGGACCACGATTTTGCGCAAGGTCCTCATGTCGTGGACGAAGAGCGCGAGCGGAGGATAACTTGCGGGTTCTTGTAGCAGAGGACGAAGACCTGATCCGTGACGTGGTGGTGGACATTCTGGAGGCGCACGGACATCAAGTGATGGAGGCCGATAGCGGCGAACGCGCGCTCCAGCTCTGCGCGCAGGCCGCACCCGAACTTCTATTCACCGATATAAGGTTGGCCGGCACTTTGTCGGGATGGGATGTAGCCATCAAATGTAGGGAGTCGAATCCACGCATCCCGGTCATCTACGCGACCGGCTACACTCACACCGCGCCGCGTCCGGTATCGGGCAGTGTCATGCTTCAAAAGCCATTCAGACTTGAACGCCTTCTTGAGGCGATGAAGTCGCTCACCGGCAAGTAGCGGTGCCCGAAGTGACGGGTGACCAGCGAGCTATGAACATCCTTGCCGAGCTACATGAAGCTGAGGAAGAGCTGATAGGGCGCGCCGTCATCTTGACGGACGGTAAGGCAGGTTCGATTGAACGCCTATTTCTCGACGACATTCATGGGCTGCGCATATCCATAGTTGGACATGATGGTCAGTGGCCCATTTCAACGATCAAGAAAATTGAGGGTTGATCGCCGGCCATGAATCCAGCAGGACATCGGAGTGGACCGCGCGCACGCCCCCGACGCTTTCTTCCCATGCGATGTCAGCCGGGACCATATGGCCGGAGGATATTCTGCCGCCCAGACTGGTGTCAGCGTGTCCGGCGCTCATGGCCTCACGCTCTTCACTTTTACCGCGATCCAATTGAGAACCGTCAATGCGCGGCCCCTTAGCCTTTGCGATGAACCAAACGCGGTGTCCACCATCGCTGCCTTTCCCGGGCGTCCTCCCTTGACTTGGACCGCCAGCACACAGCTGAGCGGTCCTTTCTTTCTCCACGCGAGTGAGAGACAGGCGTCGCCGGCGCGGATCCACGCACAGCACAGCGGCCACAATGCCCGGCCGGACGAAGAGGCCGAGCAGTTCTGTCGATCGCTCCCACCGATGGTACCGATCAGCACGATCGTCCCCCTCTACGAAGGGTGGCCGGGGTCCAAGTGGTAGAGCGGCGTCTTCTTCGCGCGCTGCGGCGTCATCTTGGCGGGGTCTGGCGCTCCGGGAACGCCGCGCGGCCCCAACATCTCCCGTTGAATGTCATCTTCTGACTTCTCGGGTTCAACGCCGTTCATGGGACGGTCTTTCGGCACGCTCTTCTCCTTGCCTCTGCAGAGGTACTCGCGCCCCTGCTCATCATACTGCTCAAGGGCGGTTCTGCCATCTAGAAGTAATACGTAAGACTCTACGATCCGAATTCTCTCGGAGCGCTCAAAGCTTGATAGCTGTCAAGGCACGTCCTGGCGGCAGGTCGCTAGTATGGCGGGGACCTGGAACCGACGGCTATTCTTGGAGCTAGACATGACCAGCACGACGTTCAACAGCAATGCTGACTTCAACATCGACTCCGCCTCCGCGATGCTTGCCAAGAATTGGTGGCTGTTCCTGCTGCGGGGCATCTTCGGAATTATCTTCGGGTTGCTCGCTTTTCTCTTTCCGGGGCCCACCATGCTTTCGCTGGCGTTGTTGTTCTCGGCTTACATGTTGGTCGACGGCATAGCAGGAATCATTTCCGCCGTTCGGGCGATGCGACGGAAGGATGAATGGGGACTGCTGATATTTGAAGGCCTTCTTAATATCGCCGTCGGCGTTGCAGCCTTTGTCTGGCCTGGCCTGACGGTGCTTGCCTTTGTTTTTCTGGTCGCCGCCTGGGCGGTCATCTCAGGCGCGCTGATGCTGGCTGCTGGCTTTCGCCTCAAGCTTGACCATGGCCGCTGGTGGATGGTTCTGGGCGGGCTGTTGTCTCTCGTTTACGGCGCGCTGCTGGCTGCTATGCCGCTGATCGGGGCAGTGGTACTTACGTGGTGGATGGGAGCCTACGCGATGGCCTTCGGTATTGCGCTGGTCGTTCTGTCCTTCAAGTTGCGCGCCCGCCAGAACGAGCAGACTGGCTCCTCCGCCGTGGCGGCGTGAGGGATGAGCGGACCTCCGCCAGACGGCGGCGCGTCGTCGCAGATTGGGCCATGTGTGGACGTATATGGACCCCGCCCGATTGCAACGACCGGCTTGATCAGGATCGACGGCCACAACTGCTGACGTATATCCGGCTTCTTGATGCGGCTGGACAACGTCTCCGCCGCGAGCCTCGATGGTTTTCGCCCGCTTCCACCTCAACCAGGCTGCGCAAATAGCGATCGCCTTGCTTGCTGATACTGCTAAGCTTGTCCTTGCCCCCGCTCGAGTTCTGCTTCGGCACGAGCCCAACCCAGGCCGAGAAGTCCCGTCCCGATCGGAAGGCGT
>NZ_LBIZ01000068.1:0-11874 GCF_028128665.1 Bradyrhizobium sp. CCBAU 45384 | reverse complement strand
TAGACGGTGCACGAGGAATTTCGCCTCGCAACGGGGACTGAGGTCCCGTTCTCGGGCAGCTACGACCCGGCCGATGTCACCTTCCTGCTCAAGCCAGTGGTAATGGCCCCGACTTCCGTCGCCGAAAAGGAAGCGGCGATCCAGTCCGGCCGCCAGCACTATTGGGTGTTCTGGCCGACCGGCTTCGTCGTTATGGAATTGGAACCGAGGCGCTGCTTGCAATTGTCCGCCTTCTATTTATCGCGATCCAGTTCGCGATCGTCTTGCGATGCCCGATGTCATCATACGTGCTCTGGGCCGCCGTGGCCGTGGTCGGTGCAGCTACCGTGCTGCGTTATGCAATCCTGGCCGCCTACTTCCCGAAAGAACTTGCGGGGCGCGCTAATGCTGCGCTTAACGTGTTCCATATCGGCGGAGCATTTGTCCTGCAATCCGCAACGGGAATTGTGCTGGCGCAATGGAGGCCTGTGGCGGGGCAGGATCCCGCCATCGCTTATCAGACTGCCTTTGCCCTGAACCTTGGCCTGCAGATCGTCGCATGGATATGGTTTTCCTTCTCATGGATATTCCATCCTTCGAGTGCCGTCTCGGGAAGCTCGGCCGAGACGCGCGGCTTCTCGGCATGCACATCACCTCAACGATCGCGGGATCTTCGAGGAAGGTCGCGATCGCAGGACCGAGCGCGGTGCGCAGCATGCGCGCGCCACGCGAGAACGCTTCCGAATGGAGTGAAGTGCTCGCCACGATCGTCCCCCGTCGAATGCCAATCGCAACAAGCGATCGGCGACGGGGATGGATAGAAAAGGCAGGAAACGGGTTAGTTCAACAAGTATTCAGCCGTCGTAGGGGCGAGCGTAGGGCAGAGAAGAAATACTTGCCGTATCGTGCGCGTGCCGATTGGGTAAGGGGCGGGTTGTCGCGGAGGGGAGGCATCTTGATTTGCTGACATCTGAAGGCGCTTACGCTCGATTGTGGCGGGCGCAAACCGGATCCGGTAAATAGATTGAGGTGGGGCGCACCCTAGAGTTTTCGTGAATTTGTTATGCAGCGAGACCGAAGTGTGGACCACTCAGAACTAGAGTTTTGCGCCTCTGTCACGTCGGCGGGCTGGTTGCGCCGACGAGGGTGTGCAGCAAAATCGGCGGTCGATTGCCGATCGCGCCATGGGGCCGTTCTTCATTGTAGTATCTGCGCCAAGTCTTCACTTTTTGCTGGGCGACACGACGTCGGAAGGTGAGCAGCCCAGATTGTCAGGTGTCAGACATGATGATGTTCGCCTGACACGGAGTCGCAATCTCACTTAGCTTTTGAGCGAGCATGAAGAATGGTCCACGGCTTTCTTAACGCAGTTTGGCACGATTATTGAACTCCTCCTGCTTGCTGGTCAGCATCGCCACCAGGCATCGCTTAACGATCACCGATAGGAGCAACCATGAAAATCGACCTGCTAACCTACGGCGTAACCGAATTAGCTCCTGAGGAAGCAGCGTCAGCTTTAGGAGGTTCGTTTCGAGACGTCTTCCACAATATTACGCGAACGTTCGCTGAGGTTCTGACTATTGTTATCGTTGGACTAGTCGGAGCCAGATTTCTTCGCGGGTTTCGGCCTCCTTGAACTGAAAGAAACTCTACTTACTGCACTTGTGGTGGACGGCGGATGAGCGGCATGGCATCATCCGCCGTATGGCCCTGGTCTTGGCTAGCAAGGGTGCCCGGATCGCATGGGCGATCCTTCTGGAAAGAGAGGCATCTACAATCGCGGCCAGCTGAGCTGGCCGCGGCTGTCTGAAAAGCAATCCCGCGTCGATAAGTGGAGCTTCTGCCTGAGTTAGGTGCTCTCGTCCCGAACGCGCCAATCAGGCGGCCGGGCGGCGGCGCTTCTGCGCCTTGCTGCTGTCACCGTCGACACACCGATACTGCGCTCGGCGCCTTTTACAGGCGACGTTCCTCGCATCGGTAAGGCCAAGGCAATGACCGCCAGGCCCCGCAAGATCGCAGTTCTGTTCTACAATGCTGTGTGATGCGGAATGGACTATGTCGAGCCCGGAGCCTCGTCCTACAAGACGCGCTAACGGACGCGAGTGTCAACAATTTGCATCGACTTGACAGGCATTCGGCTTTGTTCTCCAGCCCTTGCAGCCGAACTCGGCGACGCCGTTTCTTAGGAATCGTTCTCCAGCGTGAGCTCCCGATCTTGGCGTGCAGCGTTTTCACGTCCACCGCGGGCTCGCTCGTTCTGTTGCTATCGCCAGGAGACCAAATACCTCAGCCCTCCTGAGGCTGGGACTTCCACTGCTTGATCTGGTTCGGGGGCACGTCGAAATGCTCAGTCAGCTGCGCCAGCGCCGTCCCGCTCTTGATCGGCGCTAACGCCATCTTGACCTTGAATGCCGGTGCGTCCGGCCGGCGGGCTCGTCTGCTCATCGTCTCCTTCTGATTCGCGGGACAATCCTGCCCGCCGTCAGGCAGAAACTCCACTTGTCGCGCCATGTCCAGATTCCCGGAGCCAGCTCAAGCCTGATATAAAAAACCCCGGCCGATCGGCACATAGGTAATTTTTGATCCTGAAGCTGCTTCTTCCACGCATAAATCTTATTCACATGTCCGTCGGGTGGGGCTGCGCCAGACCGGTAACCGTTGATTGTTCTCGCAGCGCCTCCTGTCCCATCTTTTTCTTGATCCGCTGCGTTTATCAAAACGGAACGGCATCCGCACCACCTAAGCCGCCGGTCCCAAATCCGGGGTCCACTTCAATTGGCACGATTCTTGATGGCTTTTCTTTGCGAGTCAGCATCGTTCTGACGGGCATCGTCAAATGATAATCAATAGGACACCAAGATGAACCTGCCAGCCTACGGCGTAACCGAACTAACCTCCGAAGAAGCATCGGCACATTCAGGAGGGAAATTCTGGAATGCTTTCAGAACTTTCGGAAAGGTTATAGGAGTTGTAAATAACGTTGGAATCATGGTTGCCGGCATTATGATTGGAATTCGATATATTCGGGGGCACGGTCATCATTCTCAGTGAGATGGCGCGGCGTTTCGCAAATGAGAGTGTGCGCGGGTCAAGTTTACCGCTTAGGCAGGTCACGAGTGAGCGCGCGCTCTGAAGGTCTCCATTGAAACTGGTGACCAATCGTCGTGACGAACACACGTCTGCTGCGACGCGTTTGCAATAAGCAGTTGATGGCTTTCACCGTCAGCGCAGATCATGGACGCAGCGACACCGCGGGCGGTTTTCTCCGTCAACATGCGGCGGACCTGATAGGGCTCCTTCTGCCAAGAGCCGCAGCCGCTGCTTCACGACATTAACCGACGTGAGGCAATCCAAGAACCCGACCATTTGATCTTCTCGACCGCCTTGCCGAAACACTGGGCGTCCATTTGTCCGAATTCTTCGCTCAGCCGCCAAAAGGTATGCGGTCTCCGGAGAGCTCGCCTGACCGGCGCAAGCCAGCGCGTCCACGTCACAGGAAGACATAACTGCAGTCAGCGTTAATCGGGCGCGCCATTTGCGCGCACTCTTCGCGGCGGCAGGTTCACCGATCAGGGGCGCAGCTTCCTGATGCGCTTTTCAATCACCGTTAGCTCATACCGCCATCGTCGTCGCCTCGTGAGCGTCTTCGAGAGTTAGCCTGCCTTCGATAAACCACTTCAAAACTTTAGCCCGGCCTACCAAATGGTTGGAAGACTATCGCGTCGAAGTGCCGCTGCGCCTCCAGGGCGTTCTCAATCCGCTTCGAGCGCAGCCATTCGATCGAAGTCCAACAGGATACAAACTGCTTGATTCTGCTGGGGCGCTGAAGACGACAGCGTGAACAAGGGTGGTTTTTTTAAAGCCCCTTCCATGACGAGCCGCAGCCTTCATGATGACGTTGAGCTGCCGGTCTTGTGAATTGGCCTATCGCTAGCTCGCCAAGACGCTGGATGCCGGTAAGGCCGAGCAGTTATGACGGAGTATCGCAACCGCTCCACGGCTCGGGTAAGCAATGCTCATAGTGGCCGAAGCGCTGCCAAGCCATATGGCGCGCTGCTGGAGGCTTGAGGTGCTGCGGGAGAATTGCCCTGCGATTGACCTCTTGTTTCACGTGTGAGCGACGGAGCGGATGATCTCGTTCGATTGTTTCTGTAGCCTCTTAGCGCAATGCAGGCGGAATCTGAGGATCGGGGCCCTCGAAGCTAAAGGTGCATGGGCGCGCAACCAGTTCAATGGGTGCATTCGGCGATGCCTTAAATCTTCCTTGTGGTCCTCGGCGTCACCTTCCCGATCTACATCAACAGGTCCTCGGTATTCGCCAGGTCGATCCAAAGTTGCTCAAACTCGGTCGCGTCCAGGGCCTGAGCTCGCTTCAGCTGATCCGCCGTATCATCCTTCCGGTCGCATTGCCGTCGATCCTGACCGGGGTCCGCTATGCGCTGGCGACGGCATGGCTTGCGCTGGCGCGCAATCGGGCATACTTTCTCGCCATGGACGCGCGTGAATTCCTGCGCACCGACGTGATCGTGCTGACGTTGCTCGTTTCCGTTGTGCCAGGCCGCTCGGATTCGGGCTTGTACTCATGTGAACGACGGCCGAGCTCGCGGAGGGCCGGATGGACGTCTTCATCAATCCCGACCTGAAGACGTTGGACAATCATGCCGGTCTTGCTCGCGTGAGCATCGGCTCGCTGCTCAACGCCGTCTACAATCGCAATGGCGAAGTAACCGGCCGCAGCCTATTCTTGCTCGATGAGGTCGCCCGCGTCGGCTACTTGCGCATTCTCGAAATCGCGCGCGACGCGGGGCGCAAATAGGCCATCACTCTCTTGATGCTCTACCAGTCGATCGGCCAGATGCGCGAGGCCTATGGCGGACGTGACGCCACCAGCAAGTGGTACGAGAGCGCGTCCTGGATCTCCTTCTCGGCGATCAACGATCCCGAAACGGCGGACTACATCTCGAAGCGCTGTGGTGACACGACGCTCGAGGTCGATCGGCTGAGCCAGTCCTCGCAAATGTCGGGTTGGTCCCGAACGAAGGTCCAAGCAGCTCGCGCGCCGACCGCTCATGCTGCTGCATGAGGTGCTCCGCATGCAGACCGATGAGATGGGGTATTCGGTCCCGATCGCCTGACCTATTTGCTGCGCGGCACGTTTTGACTGAACGATCATGGACCAACTCTATCCGAAGGAGAAACGTCATGATCTACGTCGGCCTCGATGTTTCGCTGAATTCCGTTGCGGTATGTGCGGTGGACGAGACCGGAAAGCTTATCCGGGAGGGAACGACGTTGGCGGACGCGCCATCGATTGTGCAGTACCTCGAACCATGGGCTGGTCAAGTTGAACGGGTGGGCCTTGAGGCAGGACCGACGTCAGAATGGCTGACCGCAAATCTAATCGAACTGGGGCTGCCGGCCGTCAGTTTGGAAGCCCGCCAAGTTAAGGCGGCGCTTTCGGCCATGCCGGTGAAGACCGATCGGAATGACGCCCGTGGGATCGCGCAGGTGGTGAGAACGGAATGGTTCAAGCCTGTTCACGTCAAGAGCATCGGCAGCCAAAGGGCGCGGACGCTGGCCGCGGCTCGCAAGCATATCGTCCGCTCCATCGCTGCCACAGAGCAAGTCATCCGCGGACTTCTGCGTCCGCTCGGTCTCAAAGTCGGAATCGTCTCGCGGACTCTGTTCGCGACGCGAGTTCGTGAGTTGGTCGGCGATGACGCCTTGCTGGAGGCGATCATGAATCCACTGCTTGCCGAACGCGAAGCGCTGATGCGGGAGTACGCCCGACTGCATCGTCTAGTTCTGAAGGCCGTGCGCAGTGACCCGGCTTGTCGGCTCTTGATGACGATGCCAGGGATCGGCCCGGTCTCTGCGTTGACCTTCCGCTCCACTGTGGACGATCCCAGGCGATTTCTGCATTCCCAATCTGTCGGCGCCTATCTCGGGTTGACGCCCCGGCGATACCAATCTGGCGAGGTTGATCGGGTGGGACGGATCACAAAAGTCGGAGATGGAGAGACGCGCACAGCCCTGTTCAAAGCTGCCAACGTCGTTCTCAGGCCATCAACCCGATGGTCTCCGATGAAGGCCTGGGGCGGTGTGTTGCCCACCGGCAAGGAAGCAAGCGTGCGAAGGTCGCGCTGGCCAGAAAGATGGCTGTCGTCCTTCACCGAATGTGGGTTGATGGAACCGAATTCCGATGGACGGCGGTGGCGTAAGGACGCCATCGTCATCCCAAGAGACGCCCGTCGCGGGGCGTGGGGATGGTCGAGTTCGTATGATCTGTCGTGGCGTCCGCCCTCCGGGTCGGGTGACTACGCGGAAGAGCTTGAACCGACCATTCAACCGAATCCCATCGTGTGGCGGCTTTGCCGACCACGAACAGAAGCAAGGTACCCGCGGCACGCGCTCTTAAGGGATTGACAGAAGCAGACCGAATACAGAAGCAGATCATCTTTGGCCGCTGCGATGCGGACGCCCCATCGGGTTCCGGCGCACCGACATGCAGGCATGCGCCGGCGAGAACAGGTTCTACCGGAAAGAAGCTGGTGGGCGCAGCTGATGGTCGTGAAATCGCCGATGACCCGCGAGAGGATCGTCGCGCGAATGCGCGGAGAACTGAAATGGACCCGGTTTTGGGACCAGAGGCTAAGTTGGAAAAGGGCCGCTCCGTTTGATAGATGGAGCGCATGATGACGAAGAAGACGAGACGTAAGATCGACGCGGCACCGAAGGCAAAGATCGCGCTGGAAGCCGTGCGGGAGCAGGCGACGGTGGCCGATCTGGCCCAGCGCTAGGTTCACCCGAACCAGATCTATGCCTGGAAGAGCAACTGCTGGACCAGGCGGCCCGGGCCTTTGAGGCGGGTGTTGGGCGCGAGAGCGAGGAAACGCGAGATCGAGGAGCTGCACGCCAAGATCGGACAACTGACAGTCGAGCGCGATTTTTAGGCGCGGAGGTCCGGAAGATGAGCACGCCGGACCGCCGAGGAATGCTCGATCGCGCCGACCAGACGCTGTCGATCCGCCGGCAATGCATGTTGCTTGGCATCGCCCGTTCTGGGATTTACCGGCCGCCACGGCCGGCCAACGACAACGACAACGACCTTGCCCTGATGCGGCCGATCGACGAGCTGTTCACCGCCTAGCCGTTCCTGGGCTCGCGGCGGATGACCGCGATGATGAAGGCTGAGGGGCTTGAGGTCAATCGCAAGCGCGTGCAGCGCTTGATGCGCAAGATGTATAGCGCGACAATCTGGGTGGGAAGCGCGCTCAGAGGCGCAAAACTTTAGGTCTGGGTGGTCCAAACTTCGGTCAATAACAAAATCACGAAAACTCTGGGTTGCGCCCCATCTTAATCTGTTCGCCGGATCCGGTTTGCGCCCGCCACAAGCGAGCGTAAGCGCCTTCAGATGTCAGCAAATCAAGATGCCTCCCCTCCGCGACAACCCGCCCCTTGTCCAACACGACGATCTTATCGGCGCCGCGAATCGTGTTAAGTCGATGGGAGATGACGACGATGATCTTGCCGGCCCGACGCAGATCCCAGACAGCCTGTAGGGCAAAGCTCTCGGCGACGGAGTCGAGAGAGGCGGTCGCTTCGTCGAGGATTAGTATCTCTGGATCCCGGTACAAAGCTCGAGCCAACGCTAGGCGCTGCTTTTCCCCGCCGGAGGGGCGTACGCCGTTCTCGCCCAGATAGGCCTGGAAGCCACCGGGCCAGCGCTCGATCACTTCTCTTAGTCCGATTTGATCGCAGATGCGCACGATTTTCTCGATGTTGGGCTCGTACTCACCAAGAGCGATGTTCTCGATGACTGAGCCCGAGAACACGTCCACCGATTGCGGTACGGCGGCAACAATCTTGCGCAGGGATTCAATCGAAAGGTCCTGGAGGTCATAGGGGCCGAAGCGGATGCGTCCACCCTCGAGCGGGTAGACATTCTGCAGCAGCGCAGCAAGCGAACTTTTGCCTGAGCCGCTTTCCCCGACCACCGCCGTGATCTCGCTACGCCGGAAAGTGACGCTGAGATCCTTGAAAAGTTCCGGCTGCGCGCCGTGGCGGAACGTGACGTTCTCCAGGTGGATGTCACCAATTTCGGACCTCGTGGCACTAATGCCGCCACTGCCTGCCGGCTCAAGGTCGAAGACCTCGAACAGGCGATCCGCCGCGATAATCGCGTCCTGAACAATCCTGTTGGCATGGATCAGGTTCGCAATCGGACCTGTGATATGGCCCAGTAACGTATAGCAGGACAGTAACTCGCCCGGCGTAATGGTCTGATCGAGGGCAAGCGTCGCACCGACCCACATCATCACGATAGTGAACAGGATCGAGAGGAAGATCGAGGCATTGTCTCCGAAGATTAAGACGAGGCCGGAACTGTAGACGGCGTTCAGGGTCTTGACAAAGCGAGTCTCCAGCTTGAGGCTGGCATAGCGCTCTATCCCAAAAGCCTTGATCGTGGAGACCGCTCCAAGCGATTCCACCAACTGCGCCTCCAGATCGGCGGCATTCTCCATAATGGCGCGCTCGAACTTGCTGTTCAGCCGGTTCATGATCCAATAAAGAAGGAGGTACAGTGGGACGGAGCCTGCCACGACCAAAGCGATTTTCCATGAGTAAGCGAACATCAGCCCGAAGGAGAAGAGTATCACCAGAACATCAACAAATAAGGTGATTGAAACGTCATTCAGAAAGCTTCTGATTTTGACGGCGTCGTTCACACGGGAGACGAGTTCTCCCGTCCGCATGTTATCGAAGAACTTTTGGGGAAGGCCTAGGATATGATTGTAGTAGCCTAAGATCAAGCAGACATCGATCTTCTGCCCTGTTTGCAAGACTAGCCGGTTTCTAAGGAGATTGATTACAATCAGTGGCACCAGGATCAGTAGCATTACGACGCTCATGAGATTGAGCAAGTTGCGGTTGCCCGCTGTGATCACATGATCGACGATCTTCTGGACGTAAATGGCCGTCGAGAGGCCGAGGACGGTGGTTACGAGCGCGCCAACGAGAGCCTGCGTCAGCGCCGCTTTGTGTGACACAAGCAGGCGGGCGAGGCGTAGAAGAGGCGAGGTGGTCTCATCACGGCGTGTGAAGGTTTCGGCCGGGACTAGGAGCACTAGGACGCCAGTCCATTGTCTTGTGAATTCTTCATGCGACAACTTGCGGATTTCGCCGTACGCCGGATCCATGACGGTGACCCACCTCGCGTCGATCGCCTGGATCACCATGAAGTGGTGCAGGACTTCCTTGACGGTCATGTGCGCGATGGCGGGCTTGGGGATCTTGTATAAGCTGTCGAAGCCGCCTTTGACGCCTTTGGCAATAAAGCCAAGCTTTTGGGCCGCTTGCAGAAGACCTGAGACGCTTGTGCCCGATCGGTCTGTCGAGGCATACTGGCGGATACGCGATAGTGGCAACTTGCAGCCATAGAAAGCTGCAACGGAAGCAAGGCTTGCAGCTCCGCAGTCGGTGATGTCGCGCTGCTTGAACTTGAGGATCCGACCCGACATGGCAGCTCACTGCCTGCTTGAGAATAATAATTAGCGAGCCGCTAGGAGCGGGTTGAGCCAATCATCGAGCTCGTTGTAAAGGAGTTTCAGGAGAGTGCGCTTGGTCACGAGAAAGCGGGCGCGCACGGTCATGCCTTTCTTCAGATGACCAATGATCCCGTTTGGGAGTTCGAGGTAACTGCGAGAGAGCGCGCAGCGGACTTTGAATACAGGGTTCTTGTCCTGCATAATAAAGTCCTGCGCCACGTCTACCACGGTCGCGTCAATCACACCCCATTGATTATAGTTGAAGGCATCGACCTGGAGCCGTACCGCCTGGCCAGGCTGTACATAGCCGATGTCTTTGGGCGAAACGTAGATCTCCGCCACCAGTTCGCCCTCCGGCGAGACCCAACCCACAGTTTGCCCCGCCTGGACGAAGATGCCGGGGGTGAGGCCGGCGAATTGCTCGAGAGCGCCTGACACAGGGGCACGAATGTGGGTCAGATCGTGTTCGTTCTCGAGTTCATGCGGCCTGGCTGTAAGTTCCTGAAGGCGGAGGTTCGTGTCGAAAAGCTGCTGGTTCCATTCGGAAAATTTGCTCCGCGCGAGGACCTCGCCTTTCACCTCGAGGCTCTGGAGAGCGAAAGCCTTTTCCTCGAGTACCTTTGCCGGCGCTGCAGCAACGGCGACGAGTCGTCGAGCGCGCTCGAGTTCAGCCGCGGCATTGTCACGGGCATATTGGTTCTCCCGCACCATGTTGAGAAAATACAGCCGCTCGGCCGCAGCGGCCTCGGTCCGCAGGCGGTCGGAGGCGTCCACTTGCGCCCCGGAAGAGATAAGAAGTTGGAGATCGGCCGCGCGATCACTCTTCAAGTGGAATTCATTTGAAAGCGCACCGATTTTTTCTTCGATGACCTTGTCGTCGAGAGCGAGGATCTCTCGGCCTTGTGCAACGAGATCGTTCTCGAACGCAAGGACACGAGAGATGCGTCCGGACACGGGTGCAATCAAAGGGGTCTTCTCGATCGTGGGACGAATTGCACCGGCACTTTGGACTGATAGCGTCACGGTGATGAATGGCAGCGACGCCAATGCGACAGCGACCGACAACACAGTGATCTTGTAGATCACCAAAGATCGTCCTGATTCTCGCGACAGGATGCTCTCTGCAGTGAAGCAGCCCATTTCTGAAGGCAGTAACACGTCAGTCATCGTAGTTTAATTGTATGAGGGCTAGCAGCGTCTGACACGAAATTGGTAGCAGATCTCAGTGATCGAGACTTCAGACGGGTGCCGGTCGCCGTCCACTGCATGCAGTAGGTCGAGTTTCTTTCGGTTCAAAGGGGGCCGAAACCCGCGAAGAAATCTAGCTCCGACTAGTCCGCCGATAACAATGATCACAACCTCGGCCACCGTTTGCGTAACCTTGAGGAAGATCTTCCAAAACGAACCTCCTAAAGTTGCCGCTGCTTCCTCGGAGGTTGTTCGGTTACGCCGTAGGCTGGCAGGTCGATTTTCATCGCTGCTCCTATTGGTTGTCGTTAAGCGATGCCCGTAGCGTTGCTAACGAGCAAGCAGGAGGACTTCAATAATCGTGCCACACTGCGCTGAGAAAGCCGTGGACCATTCTTCATGCTGGCTCAGAAGCTTACGTGAGAGTGCGACTCCGTATCAGCCGAACATCACCATGTCTGACACCTGACAATCTGGGCCGTTCACCTTCTGACGTCGTGGAGGTGCTTGAAAGGGCCTGCAAGGAAGTGGGATTCCCCGCAACGATCCGCGTCGATCAAGGCAGCGAGTTCGTGTCGCGCGATCTTGACCTGTGGACCTACAGCGCGGCGTCACGCTGGACTTCTCGCGGCCCACAACCAAGAAGCTTCGCGCGTCGAAGATCGCCCGCCGTGGGATGAATCCGCTCATCTTTATGCCAGACGTTGCTTCCACAAGCTCGCACGCATCAGGAATAGCCCTCGATGTGGAGCCATCTACAGGTCGTAAACTACGGCACCTTAGAAGGAGTCTCGAGGCGCAGCGGCAATATATATAGAGAGAAGCTACATGCGGTCGAACTCATCCGGCCAGACGAAATGCTCTTCTTAGGCCTAATCGCAATTCATCGTGCGATCATGGCCGAAATCGAACTCTCCAAATACATCGCATTCTCAGGCTAGCTTTAATCAGTTGGGATTACTCGAAGGCAGCACATGGCGGGTCGTAGGTTCTGGAACGACATGATGCGAGCGCCGTGTGCTGCAGTTGAAAGTGCTCGACCCTATTGGCTCGCATATAACCTCTTAGACTGGTCGCGCGCAGCAAGTTGATACCGGTGTCGTCGTATTCATCTGTGCCAGTGCCAGATCGATCACACAACGTCCGCAACACGACGCCG
>NZ_LBIZ01000067.1:0-11698 GCF_028128665.1 Bradyrhizobium sp. CCBAU 45384 | reverse complement strand
AGTTGCCCAGATAGTAGCCCGTCCCGATCTGGATCAGGGATGTCGTGCCATAGGATTCGATGATGACAGGATTGTTCAGCGCCAGATGGAAGCCTAGCGCATCCAGCTGATTCAGGTCGGCCGCCGTGAGTCCCTGGATCGTGGTGGTCGTATAGAATTCATTGAATGGAACGTTCGGCCCCTGCACGCCGCTGTTGAGGAAGTCGCTGGGGTCGGAGTTCTGGCCGTAGTCGGCGAGCTTGGTGTTCCCACCGTCGAGCGAGAAATACGCCGCGGGCGCGGTCGCACCGCCCTGGAATAGTCGGACGCCGGGGCTGCTGAATCGGAACAGGTCCAAGACATCAGGCGCTGCCCCATATGGCACGCGGCCCATTGCATGGGTCAACTCGTGGAGCGCGACACCAACCAGTAGATTTGGATTGATATCAGTAGAGAAATACGCGCTGGCGTCGTCGGTCGTCGTGTCGTTGGCGCAAATCACACCCCAAAGCTTCAGCTGCGCATTCCAGACAGCGACGTTCGACTGTCCCTGGATCGCTGTCCCGCTCGGGAGGCTGTTGAACGTCGTGTCACCAGAGCCGGCGTTGTTCACCAGCTCCGAGTGAACCCATGAATAATTCTCGTAAAGTCCGCTGTCGGGTCCGGCCGCTGCACCGTCCCCCCGTGCCACTGTAGTCGATGTTGATGTTAACGGTAATTTTGTCGGTAATATTGGCCGCGAGGATCGCAACTGCCTACTGCAGGCCGTTCTTGAAGCTCGCCGGCGCAGCCTGCGCCGCCGCGTCTAGGATCAGGTTGATGGTAATGCCACCCGAGTTGACCGATATGACCGAGCCGGTCGTGGTGGTCGCGGTGGAAGTGGTTCCCGCGGTGTCCGGGAAATAGCTTCCCTGAATGCTATTGCCGACAACCGTATAGAACGGATCGTCGGAGAGCAGTTCATCGCTCAATGTTCTCATCGTGGTGTCTCGAATCGGGCTTCAGTCGACCGCTCGCCGGCGGCCATGAGGAGGACGGGTCCTCGGCGCCAGCCCCATCAGGCTCGGGCGTCAGGATTCGGCCCCCACGTTAATTTGTGGTTCATGGAACCAGCAATGCGAGCGTTAGCAGGGCCTTTTGTCCACAAAGCCTCGGTCGATTCAACCCGGACAACTACCGCCGAGAATAAGGTAACATTCGGACAAAGCTACTGAATTCCGCGGTACTCGGGACCTACTGCTCTGCTTCAGGCATTGAATTCCCGCTCGAATTGACCGATCAAAATCACTAACCCTTCCCCGTGCGTTCACCGGAGTCCGAAATGCCCTTTCCTCACGCTTCTGAAGCCCTATCGCGCTTCACTGTGCTCGATCTGGCCCGCGTCCGCTCCGGGCCGACCTGCGTGCGCCAGCTTGCGGATTGGGGCGCCAACGTCGTCAAGATCGACGCGCTGACCGACGATGCCAGCGGCGAGCAGCCGGGCGGGCCGCGGCGCGGATCCGACTTCCAGAATTTGCACCGCAACAAACGGGCGATGACGCTGAACCTGAAGGACGAGCGCGGGCTTGCCGTGTTCAAGCGCTTGGCCGCCAAGGCCGACGTCGTGGTCGAGAATTTCCGCCCTGACGTAAAGAAGAAGCTCGGTATCGACTATGAGAGCCTCGCCGCAATCAACCCGCGCATCGTCTATGGCAGTATCTCCGGCTTCGGCCAGGACGGCCCCTATCACAAACGGCCGGGCTTCGATCAGATCGCACAAGGAATGGGCGGGTTAATGTCGATCACGGGCGCGCCGGGCGAAGGCCCGATGCGGGTCGGCATTCCCGTTGCTGACCTCACGGCAGGCCTGTTCTGCGCCATGGGCATCCTCACCGCGCTGCTCGAGCGCGAGGTCTCCGGCAAGGGACAGTGGGTGCAGACCTCGCTCCTTCAAGCCCAGATCTTCATGCTCGACTTCCAGGCAGCGCGCTGGCTGATGGAGAAGGAGGTCGCCAAGCAGGCCGGCAACAACCACCCGACCAGCATCCCGACCGGCGTGTTCAAGACCTCGGATGGCTACATCAACATCGCCACCACGGGCGGGCGGATCTGGGAGCGCTGCGCGCAGGCGATCGGCGCACCGGAGCTCTATGCCCATCCCGACTATGCGACCGCCCCTGCCCGCTCCAAGAACCGCGACGCGCTCAATGCCGAGATCGAGAAGCGCACCGTCACGAAGCCGACCGAGACCTGGGTCCGCGAGCTCAACGATGCCGGCGTGCCCTGCGGGCCGATCTACGCCATCGACCAGATGTTCGAGGACGCGCAGGTCAAGCATCTTGGCATTGCGCAGGACGTGCCGAACGACGAAGGCCGGCATATCCGGCTGGTCGGCCAGCCCGTGACGCTGTCGCGCACGCCGAGCAGGATGGTGGCGCGGCCGCCGGAATTCGGCGAGCAGACCGACGAGGTGCTGAAGGAGTTCGGCTTCGACGCCGACGAGATCGCCAAGCTTAGGGAAGCCAAGGTGGTGTGAGCGGCTACTCTTATGTCGGCTAGGGAAAGCCCGGCGGTCTGGCCGGGCTCTTTCACCGCGCCGGTGAGTCGCTCAGGTGCCGCCAGTGCAGCGTCGGCGAAGGCGCCTTCGATGCCGGCGCAATTGGTGTAAATGTGGCTTCCGTGTCAGGATGTTTTCCTTCGGGAGAACGCGTTGATTGTTTCGGTCCGCGTCCTGGGTTCGAAGGTCAGTCGATCGGAGGACTCGGCCGGCGGAATGGCACGCGCGATGTTCGGGCGGAACGCCACACCAAAAACGACAAAGTCCGGCGCGAGGCCGGACTTTGCTTCGTGTTGACACTCGACTTCAGTACTTCGCAACCACCGAAGACGGGCTGAAAGCGTAATTGAATCCAGCTCGCAACACATGATCGTGGAACGAGACGCTGGTCGAATTGGCGGTCCCACCGAAATAAGTGGACGATCCCAAGTCAATATAGAGATATTCGAGCTTGGCTGACCAGTTGCGATTGAACTTCTTCTCGACGCCTGCGCCTGCGGTCCAACCCCAGCGAGTCTTGCTCTCTGAAACCGCCGCACCAACAACCATTACGGGCGCACCGATGGGCGTGTTGCTGTTTCCATCAAAGAACTGCGCGGTCAGCGTCGCCTGAGTGCCGAACTTGACCTCGCCGCCAGCCGAACCACCAGTCGCATAGAGCAGCAGGCTGGGATCAGCCAAAGGCCCGGCGCGACCGCGGAAGGTCGCAAACCACGGGAAATCCGTGCTGTTGCTGGTCGAGCCGGAAAGGCCAATCGAGCCGATCCTTACTGCCACCAGCGGATCGATCGAACGTCCACGCTCGCCGGTGCCTGAATATCGGCCTCAAGACCCAAGACCCATTTCGGATCGACCTGCCAGTTATAGCCGACCTGGATGCCGCCAAGTCCACCATCAACGTTTTCTCGGACATTCACCCCGAGCGGTGAGGTTGGCAGGACCGAAGCATTCGAACGGCCCCAGCTGTAACCACCATTGGCGCCGGCGTAGAAGCCGGTCCAGCTCCAGATCGGATCGGCCATGACCGGAGCTTTTACATATGGCTTCGCAGCGAGATCCGCCGCCAGTGCGCCCGTCGCGAACAGCGACATCGCCGCTGCCATCCCAATCACAATCCGCCTCATGGCAATTCCTCTTCAAATTTATGAGCGGAATATACCGGACTCTGCGGGGTCGCTGTGCCGCGCCGGCCACATCCCGAAGCAATCGAACCTACGTGGCGGCGACCGCCAAACATTATCGCCCTTTCTAAGCTATTGATTTTAAACAACGACGGTCTCGCGGGCTAGCCGGATGTCGCTCTAGTCCGTTGCGTCAGTCCGATGCAGTTCAGTAGCCCATCGATGACAGGCCAAAACAGCAGCGCGATCGCGAGCGTCGTGATCGAGCCGACCAGGCCATTCGACCAAAACACTTTCATGTCGCCGCCGGCGCCTATCATCGACAGGCGGAAAGCGTCCTCCGCGCGGTTGCCGAGCACGAGCGCCAGCGTGAACGGCGCCAAGGGAATACCGATCTTCTTGAAGACGTAGCCGACAACACCAAAGCCGAGCATCAGCCAGATGTCGAACATCGCGTTCTGGATCGCGTAGGCGCCGATGGCGCAGGACACTACGATCATCGGCGCGATGGCCGCGAACGGCACGCGCAGGATCGAGGCGAAGATCGGCACAGTCGTCAGCACCAGCACGAGACCGACGACATTGCCCAGATACATCGAGGCGATCAGGCCCCAGACGAAATCCTTGTGCTCGACGAACAGCAGCGGGCCCGGATTGAGCCCCCACACCATCAAACCGCCGAGCAGGATCGCAGCGGTGCCGGAGCCGGGAATGCCGAGCGCCAGCATCGGCAGCAGCGCCGAGGTGCCGGAGGCATGTGCCGCCGTCTCCGGCGCGAACACGCCTTCGATGCGGCCCTTGCCAAAACTCTCCGGATTCTTGGCGAAACGTTTTGCCAAACTGTAGCCCATGAAGGACGCAGCGATCGCGCCGCCCGGCGTGATGCCGAGCCAGCAGCCGATGAAAGAGGAGCGCAGCAACGTTACCCAGTATTTCGGTAGGTCCTTCCACACGCTCAGCACCACGCGCAGCGAGATGCTCGCCGCGTGACCGCGCAGCGCCAGCCGTTCCTCCATCGTCAGCAGAATCTCGCTGATGCCGAACAGGCCGATGACGGCGACCAGGAAGTTAATGCCGCGCAAAAGCTCCGCCGAACCGAAGGTCATGCGCAGCTGGCCTGACACAGTGTCCATGCCGACGCCGGCGAGCAGAAGGCCGAGCGACATCGAGATGACGGTCTTGTGCCTGGCTTCGCGGCCCAATCCGACGAAGGAGCAGAACGTCAACAGATACACCGCGAAGAACTCGGGCGGGCCGAACTTCAGCGCGAAGGACGAGATCATCGGCGCAAGGAAGGTCATCAGCAGCACTGCGACCAGCGAGCCGATGAAGGAGGACGTGAACGCCGCGGTCAGCGCCTCGGCCGCCCGGCCCTGCTGCGCCATCGGATAGCCGTCGAACGTGGTGGCGACCGACCAGGCTTCGCCGGGGATGTTGAACAGGATCGAGGTGATGGCGCCGCCGAACAGCGCGCCCCAATAGATGCTGGACAGCATCACGATCGCCGAGGTCGGATCCATCGTGAAGGTCAGCGGCAACAGGATGGCGACGCCGTTCGGCCCGCCAAGGCCGGGCAGCACGCCGACAAAGATGCCGAGCACGAGGCCGAGCATCATCAGCACGAGCGTCTTCCACGTCAGCAGGACGGCGAAGCCGTGAAGCAGGAGACCAAGAGCTTCCATCGCGGAGGCCAGCCTAGTAGCCGAAGGCCGCTTCGAGCGGGCCCTTCGGCATGATGACGTCGAAGGCGACGTCGAAGGTGACGAACATGATCGCCGTGAACACGAGGGCGGTGAGCAGCGACTTCCAAAGCGCGATCTTGCCGATCGCCCGCATGAAGCCGGCGATCAAAAGGAAGCTCGCGACATAGAGGCCGAGGAACTGCGTCACCAGGCAGAACAGCAGCGTCGGCACGAACACCGCAAGCACGCGGCGCGCCTGTGCGCGCGTGACGAAGGTTTCGGATATCGCGCGCCGCGCCAGCAACGCGACGATCAGGCCATAAAGGCTAGCGCCGCCGAGGACGAGGGAGAGATAGAACGGGAAATAGCCAGGCTCCGGCCCGGTCGAATCCCAGGACGCACCGGTGCGCCAATTGTCGTAGCCGAGGATGGCGGCGAGCGCGAGCAGCAGCAGGCAGACGATCAGTTCGACGGTGCTGGTCGGCGTGACGGACGGGGAGTTGTCGTCAGGCGCGGTTAGATCGTCGACGACGATTTCAAGATCGGTTTGGGACATGCTCTGCCAGATCGAGTTGCGCTGTCGTCATCCGCGAAGGCGGATGATCCAGTACGCCGTGCAGAAGCCGTCTTTCGTCGCATTCTGTGCCATACTGGATGCCCCGCCCTTCGCAGGGCATGAGGTGCGGGTGTGATTACTTCGCGACGAAACCGGCTTCCGTCATCAGCGATTTGTTCTGGGCGTCGTCCTCCTCGAGGAAGTGCACCATGTCCTTGCCGGTGAGGAAGATCGGCTTCAACGCCTGCTTCTCCATGTATTCCCTGTATTCGGCGGTCTGCGTCACCTTGTGGAACAGCTCGACATAGAACGCCTGCTGTTCCGGCGTAACCTTGCCTGGCAGGAACATTGCGCGCAGCATCAGGTACTGGACGTCGACGCCCTCCTCCTTGCAGGTCGGGATATCGGCCCAGGACTGCGTGTCCGTCACCTTGGTGGTGTAGGAGATGCGCTCCTTGTCGAACACGCAGAGCGGACGCACCTGGCCGGCGCGCCAGACTTCGAGATTTTCGGATGGATTGTTGACGTTGGATTCGGTGTGGTTGCCGACGAGCTGCGTGGCAGCCTCGCCGCCGGACTTGTAGGGCAGATAGGAGAACTTCGCGCCGGTCTTCTGCTCCAGGAACACGGTCAGCACGTGATCCTCGCGCTTGGACCCGGTGCCGCCCATCTTGAACGGCGAGCTCGCCGCCTTCGCAGCCGCGATGAACTCCTTCACCGTCTTGGGACCGGCGGCATTGTCCCACAGCACGAACTGGTCGAGCGCGATCACCGAGACCGGGGTCAGCTCGCGCCAGTTGAACGGGATCTTGGCCGAGAGCGGCAGCATGTAGATCAGCGAATAGGCGATCAGCACCTTGTTCGGATCGCCCTCGCTGGACTTCATGTACATCAGCGCTTCCGCGCCCGACGCCCCGCCCTTGAGCGAAACCACCATCGGCTGCTTCATCAGATTGTTCTTCTGGATCGCGGCCTGCATCATCCGCGCCATCTGGTCCGAGGCGCCGCCTGCGCCCGCCGCCACCACGATCTCGACGGGTTTGGTCGGTTCCCAGCCGGCGACGGCCGGCGCACTGAACAACAAGGCCGTCGCAGCCCCGACGGCCTTCACTGGAATACGCACGAGTATCGTCCCCTGACTATTGGCTTTGTGATGCCGGGAAATTTATCGATGCATTGTGCGGACTAAGGGTTGCGAGTTCAAGCCGGCGGACATTCCGGCCCCATATGACTTTCGGCTTACGAAGCACGCGCTACCTGCCCTTCCAGTTCGGCGTGCGCTTGTTGAGGAAGGCGTCCATGCCCTCGCGAAAATCTTCGCTCATATAAGCCTTGAGGATCAGGTCCTCGCCCTGTTCGCGCGACAGCGTCGGACGGATGCGACGCACCGCTTCCTTGGTCGTTTCCAGCGTCAGCGGCGCATGGCTCGCGACGAGCTTTGCGGTTTCATCCGCGCGGCGCTGAAGAGTCTCGACGTCAGGCACGATTTCGGTGAGGAGGCCGAGCGCGAGCGCTTCCTGCGCCTCGACCAGGCGCGCCCTGAAGATCAGATCCTTGGTGCGCGCAGGTCCGACCAGCGCGACGACGCGGCTGATGTTCGACATCGACAGGCAATTGCCGAGCGTGCGTGCGATCGGAAAGCCCATGCGCGTTGTTTCAGTGCCGATGCGAAGATCGCAGCAGGCGGCAATGCCGGCGCCGCCGCCGGTGCAAGCGCCCGCAATGGCCGCGATCACGGGGACGCGGCACTGTTCGAGCGTGCCGAGCACGCGGTCGATCCGCGCCTCGTAGTCGAGCGCATCCTGCGCCGTCTTGAAGGCCCGAAATTGCGAGATGTCGGTGCCCGAGGCGAACGCCTTGTCGCCGGCACCGGTGAGGATCAGCGCCTTGATCGAACGATCGGCATTGATCTCCTGGCAGATCTCCGCCATGCGGTCATACATGGCGAAGGTCATGGCGTTGCGCGCCTGGGGCCGGTTGAAGGTGATCCGCGCGATGCCGTCCGTGACGGAGTAGAGCAGGTCTTCGTTGGCAGTCGCAGGTAGGTTCATCGCGCTATCACTTTCCAAGTTAGTTCAGGCCACCTGGGCCTGGGCCATCGGCACCGCGTCACGTCCCTTCAGGACGTCCATCGCTGCCAGCACGCCGCCGCTCCGATGAGGAATCTCTGCAAGATCCAGGCCCATCTCGACGCCGGCGAGCGTGCCCATCAGCATCAGATCGTTGAAATGACCGATATGGCCGATGCGGAACACCTTGCCCTTGACCTTGTTGAGGCCGGTGCCGAGCGACATGTCGAAGTTTTCCAACACCACCTTGCGGAAGGCGTCGGCATCAAAGCCGTCAGGCACACGCACGCCGGTCAGCGCCGGCGAATGCGCGGCGGGATCAGCGCATTGCGTCTCCAGGCCCCAGACCTTGGCCGCGGCGCGCGTCGCCGCGCTGTGGCGCTTGTGGCGAGCCCAGACATTCTCGAGGCCTTCTTCCTCGAGCATCTTCACGGCTTCGCGCAGGCCATAGAGCAGATTGGTTGCGGGCGTATAGGGGAAGGTGCCGAGCTTGTTGAAGCTGATCACTTCCTGCCAGTCCCAATAGGAGCGCATGCCGGGATTGGCTTTGGCGACGTTGAGCGCCTTCTCCGAGACGGCGTTGAAGCCGAGACCGGGCGGCAGCATCAGGCCCTTCTGCGAGCCGGCGACCGAGACGTCGATGCCCCAGGCGTCGTGCTCATATTCCATGGAGCCGAGGCCGGAAATGGTGTCGACCATCAGCAATGCCGGATGCTTGACGCGATCCAGCAGCTTGCGCACTTCGAGCGGCGGCGTGACGCAGCCGGTCGAGGTCTCGTTATGAACCACACAGACCGCCTTGATCGCGTGCTGCTTGTCGGCCGTAAGGCGCTTCTCGACCTCGGCAAGGTCGGCACCATGGCGCCAGTCGCTCGGGATGAAGTCGACCTCGAGCTTGAACTTGTCGGCGATGCCGCGCCACAGCACGGCGAACTGGCCGGTCTCGCACATCAGCACCTTGTCGCCGGGCGCGAACACATTGACCATCGCCGCCTCCCAGGCGCCGGTGCCGGACGAGGGGAAGATGATCACAGGCTGCTTGGTGCGGAACACCCGCTGCATCGAGGCGAGGACCGCAAAACCGAGCTCGGCGAACTCCGGACCGCGATGGTCCAGCGTCGGCATGTCCATCGCCCGCAGCACGCGGTCGGGCACGTTGGTCGGTCCTGGAATCTGTAAGAAATGCCTTCCAGTATGCACGGTCATAGGCGTCCTTCCTGGTCTTTGAGGCGGTCTTGCTCGAGCGTCGGCCCCGCATTGAGGGCTCCGGCGAGCCGCTCGCATATCACTATTCGCCGGGCTTGTCCCTCGCCCGGCGGGGTCCGTCAATGCACAAGAAGCAGGGCTCGCTTGCCAAGGGTCGTGACGGGAGGCAAGACGGTGCCTGCGAACAGGCGAGAGCGGATCATGGCGACGGAAGTGGCTGGAAAATCACCGAAATCGGTCCAAACGGAGCGTCTGGCGGCACGTCTTGCCCGGGACATCACCGGCGACGTCCTGTTCGATCGCTTCAGCCGCGGCCGCTACGCCACCGACGCCTCGTTCTACCAGATCATGCCCTCGGGCGTGGTCGTCCCCAGGACCATGGACGAGGCGCTGCGGGCCCTGGCGATCGCGCGTGATGAGGGGGTCAAGGTCACCCCGCGCGGCGGCGGCACCTCGCAATGCGGCCAGACCGTCAATGACGGCCTGGTGGTCGATCTCTCAAAGCACCTCAACAAGATCCTGTCGCTCGACGTTGCCGGCCGGACCTGCGTGGTCGAGCCCGGCATCGTGCTCGACGACCTCAACCGTCAGCTCAAACAGCACGGCCTCTGGTTTCCGGTCGACGTCTCCACCGCCTCGCGCGCCACCATCGGCGGCATGGCCGGCAACAATTCCTGTGGCGGCCGTAGCTTGCGCTACGGCACGATGCGCGACAACACGCTGTCGATGGAAGCCTCGCTCGCCGACGGCACGCTGAGCCGCTTCGGCGAGATCTCGCCCGATCTCTCGGACAGCGATGCCAGCGACAGCGTGCGCGCCCTCGTCCGCGACATGCTCGATCTTGGCGCGCGTGAAGCCGACGAGATCGCGGCGCGCTTTCCAAAGGTGCAGCGCCGCGTCGGCGGTTACAATCTCGATGCGCTGGTGCCGCGCAACGCGCGCAACAACATGGCGCATCTGCTGGTCGGCTCGGAAGGCACCCTCGCCTTCACCACCAAGGTCGAACTGAAGCTCTGGCCCGTCATCCGCAACAAGGCTCTCGGCGTCTGCCATTTCGGCAGCTTCTACGAAGCGATGGATGCGGCCCAGCATCTCGTCAAGCTGAAGCCGATCGCAGTCGAGCTGGTCGATCGCACCATGATCGCACTCGGCCGTGACATCGCGATGTTCCAGCCGATCATCAATGCCGCAATCAAGGGCGACCCCGACGCCGTGCTGGTGGTCGAGTTTGCGGAAGAGGATCAGGCTGACAACCTTCTGCGCCTCAAGCAGCTCACCGAGCTAATGGGCGATCTCGGCTTCGGCTGGAATAATGATACGCGCAAATGGGGCGGCGTGGTCGAGATCACCGAACCCGCGCTGCAGAGCGGCATCGCTGATTTCCGCGCCGCCGGCCTCAACGTCATGATGTCGATGAAGCAGGAGGGCAAGCCGGTCTCCTTCGTCGAGGACTGCGCCGTGCCGCTGCAGCATCTCGCGGACTACACGGCGCGGCTGAACGAGGTGTTCGCGAAGCACGGCACCAGCGGCACTATGTATGCGCATGCCTCCGAAGGCTGCCTACACGTGCGCCCGGTGCTGAACCTCAAGCTGGAGAAGGACGTCAAGGCGATGCGCGCCATCGCCGAGGAGGCGTTTGCGTTGGTGCGCGAATACAAGGGCTCGCATTCCGGCGAGCATGGCGATGGCATGGTGCGCTCGGAATTCCACGAGGTCATGTTTGGCGAGCGCCTCGTCGCCGACTTCCGCAAGGTGAAGAAGCGCTTCGACCCTGAAGGCGTGCTCAATCCCGGCAAGATCGTCGACGCGCCGAAGATGGACGACCGCTCGCTGTTCCGCTTCATGTCGGATTATCGCGTCAAAGAGCTCAAGACGAAGCTCGACTGGTCGGCCTATCCCGGCGCCGGCGGCGGTTTTCAGGGCGCGGTCGAGATGTGCAACAACAACGGCGCCTGCCGCAAGCTCGAGGGCGGCGTGATGTGCCCGTCCTACCGCGCCACGCGCAACGAGAAGGACGTCACGCGGGGCCGCGCCAACAGCTTGCGGCTCGCGATCTCAGGCCAACTGGGCCTCGACGCGCTTGCGTCCGACGAGATGATGGAGACACTAAAGCTCTGTGTCTCCTGCAAGGCCTGCCGCCACGAATGTCCTGTTGGCGTCGACATGGCCAAGATGAAGATCGAGGTGCTGGCGGCACGCGCCGCCTCGCACGGCCTGACCTTGCGCGATCGCCTCGTCGGGTATCTGCCGCGCTATGCCGGTCTCGCCGCGCGCTTCGCACCGCTGGCCAATTTGCGCAACCACAGTCCGCTGCTGCGAAAGCTGTTCGAGCGCTTTGCCGGCATCAGCGCCCGCCGCGCCCTGCCCGCCTTCCGCAGCGACATCTTCGTGTCGTCCGCCGAAACGGCCGGGCCGGAGGGCGGCCGCGAGGTCGTTCTTTTCGCCGACACCTTCAATCGCATTTATGAGCGCGAAAACCTCGACGCCGCCCTGCGCGTGCTGACGGCCGGCGGCTATCGCGTGCACATGCCCAAGCCCCCCAGCGGCAG
>NZ_LBIZ01000066.1:0-11613 GCF_028128665.1 Bradyrhizobium sp. CCBAU 45384 | reverse complement strand
GAGCAGGCGGATGCGGCGGTGCAGCCGCGGGGGGCGGTGCGGCCGGGGGCTTGGGCGCAGCAGGCGGTGCAGCGGGAGGCGGCGTCGCCGGGCGGGCGGCAGGCGCACCGGGCGGCGGTCCCTTTGGCGCTTCCTTCGGAGGCTGCTTCGGTTTTCCGTCAGGGCCCGTCTCCGGCTGGGCCTGCGCGACCACGAGCGGCGGCGCGCTTTGCGCATGAGCTGCGGAGCCGGCAAATTGCATCGCGGTCAGGGCCGTCGTGGCGAGCAGCACGAAACGAAGGTTGGTCATGTGGTTGAACTTCCCCGGAAGGTTCTTTGACGATGTGAAGTCGGGTGATGAACAGCTACGCGTTAGGCTGGATTGTGGCGGGCAAAGACATTGCGTCGCGATTTATTTCTGCATGCAAATCATGTCACGAGGACAACGTTCATTGCGTATTCAGGCGTGAGTCGCAATCGCCTCAGATGTGATTGCTCTCGTCTCACATGTGACACAAGCGACGAATTGGCATCCGTCGCGGGATTGGGTGCGAGCGGACCGTTCGGTCCGCGCGATGGAATCTCTTCAGGGATGCGGCCTGGCAATTCATCAGGTCGCGGCGATTGCCCGGGCTCGTGTACCGGCGGCGTGATTTCAGGCTGCGGATTGCCCGGCGGGATGCCGGGCGGCGGCTCGGTCGGCGTGCCGGGTGTCGATGGCGGTATCTCGGGCGGTTCGATCGGCATCGGCAGCACGGGGATCAGTTGTCAGGAGAACGACAACGATAATGCGGCGCCGATGTTCCGCCTCACCCTGCCCTATTCCGGCGCGTGGCAGACGGCCTCGATGTTGTGGCCATCAGGGTCGAGCACGAAGGCGCCGTAATAGTTCGCGTGATAATGCGGGCGCAGGCCGGGCGGCCCGTTGTCGCGGCCGCCTGCCGCCATCGCAGCCTTGTAGAACGCGTCAACCGTGGCGCGGTCTTTCGCAGATATCGCGACATGCACCGGCTCGTTCATCGCGCCCTTTCCCTCGATCCAGAAATCGGGCTTGCCGTTCGCGCCGAAGCCGGCGGCCGCGGCGTGACCGGTCTGCTCCGCCGTCACTTCCATGATCATGCTGTAATCGAGCGGCGCGAGCGCCTTCGCATAGAACGCCTTCGCGGCCTCATAGTCGGAGACGGAGAGGCCCAAATGATCGATCATCGTATCCTCCTTGGGTTCGGCGTCAGCGCGAGAGGAACGTATTGCTGCGCGTCTTGCGCGCGACGGTAAAGCCGCGCGCAACCATGTCAGCGATACAATCCTGCTGCCATTCGTTTTGTGACAGATGCTCGATCACGACGGCGCGGGGCCACAGCGATGGGGGCGCGTCGCGGAAGAATCCGATCAGCACGCGGTCCTCGAATCCCTCGACATCGATCTTGAGCGAATCGACTTGGGTCACGCCGGCCTCGTCCAGAATGCGTGTGAGCCGCAGCGACGCCACCTTGATGGCTTCAGCGCTGGCCGCGCCGGTCACGACATGCGTGGCGCCGAGATTGCCGCCGCCGCTCTCGATCATCAGCTCGCCGTCGGCAGCTCCCGCGGCCGCCTGCACCAGGCGAACCTGCGTCGCTTTCGAAGCGGAATGGTTGAACGAGAGCCGGCTGAAGGTGAGGGGATGCGGCTCGATCGCGACAACCTTGCCACCGGGCCCGACCTGCCGCGCCATCACCAAAGCAAACGTGCCGACATTGGCGCCGACGTCGACGAACGTGCCGCCGAAAGGTGTGTGCTGGCGCAGGAAGTCGAGCTCGTCGATGTTGTAATCGGGATTGAACAGCGCGCCGCGCTCGGTGGCGCTGCCCTGATGGTAGAAGCGGAACGAAGCGCCCTGATATTGCACGTCGACCGGGCCGCTGCGCAGCAGATGGACCAGCCGCGACATCCAGGGCCGGAACGCGCCGCGCTTCAGCCCCGATCCCTGCACGAGCCTGATAATCGCGGCCTGCGCCGCGTTGGGCGCGAACGCGCCGAATGGCGCAGTCGAAAGGGAATTGTCGGGCGTCAAGCAGGCGGTCCTCGTTGCAGGCGGCGCATGCATAGCCGGTTTTGTTGGGGACTCCAATCGAGGGTTTTGTAGCCCGGATGGAGCGCAGCGAAATCCGGGATTCCCGCCCTGCGAACAGGCCTTCCCGGATTGCGCTGCGCTCCATCCGGGCTACCGATCTCACGCCGCCTTCCGCTGGCGCAGGAATCGCCCGAGCAGCCTGCGCCGGCCCTTGCGGGGAATCAGGTCGATATCGCTCACGAGCTTGGCGCCGCCCTTGTGGCGCTCCAGCACGATCTTGCGGCTGTGGAAGGCCTCCAGCTCGACACGATGCGCGACGCTGATGATGGTCGCCTTCGGCAGTTCGTCGGTGACCATCTGCATCATCTTGTCCTGGCTCTTCTCGTCGAGCGCCGAGGTCGCTTCGTCAAGCACGACGATATCGGGGGTGTGGAGCAAGAGCCGCGCGAAGGCGAGGCGCTGCTTCTCGCCGCCTGAGAGGGTCTGATCCCACGGCCCTTCTTCGGCAATCTTCTCCTTGAGATGATCGAGGCCGACCTTGTGCAGGGCCTCGCCGATCTCCTCGACAGTCCAGTCCTCCTCGGCGCCGGGATAGGCGACCGCGCGGCGCAGACTGCCTGAGGGCACGTAGGGCCGCTGCGGCAGCATGAACAGCCGCCGGTCGGGATGGAAGTTGACGCTGCCGCCGCCCCATGGCCACAGGCCTGCGATGGCGCGCACCAGCGTGCTCTTGCCGGTGCCGGATTCGCCGGCGACCAGGAGCCGCTCGCCGGACTCGATCACCACCTCGGTCTCGCCGACCACGGCGGTGCCGTCGTCCAGCGTGACGGAAAGGTCGTGCAGCTCCAGCATCGCATCGTTGCTGGTTTCGCCGCGCTTGATGCGGCCAAGGCCGTCGCCCTGCTCGGCACGCTCGAGGCCGTCGAGCGACATCATCAGCGAGGCGATGCGGCGCGCGCAGGCGTTCCAGTCGGCGAGCCTGGGATAATTGTCGACCAGCCAGCCGAATGCGCTCTGCACGATGGTGAAGGCGGAGGCCGCCTGCATCACTTGTCCGAGGCTCATGCTGCCGTCGAGGAATTTTGGCGCGCACAGCAGCAGCGGCACGACCGGCGCAACGAGGCTTGAGCCCTGCGACACCAGCGTGGTCCGCATGTGTTGTCCCGCGAGCCGCGCCCATTGCCTGAGCACGTTGGAAAAATTGCGATCGATGCCGCCGCGCTCTTCCTCTTCGCCGCCGAGCAGCGCGATGCTCTCGCCGTTCTCGCGCACGCGTGTCAGCGTGTAGCGGAAATCGGCTTCCGCCTGGTTCTTGTCCTCGGAGACCTGCACGAATTGACGGCCGATCACCATGATCGAGCCCGAGGCGATCGTGGCATAGAGCACCGCGGCGATCACGAGGAAGCCCGGTATGGTGATGGCGGAGCCGCCAAGCGTGACGGTCAGCGCGCCGCCGATGGTCCAGAGCACGACGATGAAGGTTGCCGCGGACAGCAGCGCCGAGGTCACCCCGGCGATAAAATCGACCGGCGAGTCGGTCGCGATGCGCAAATCCTCGGCGATCCGGTATTCCGGATTGTTGTGGTCGCCGCCGACGAGGTTGAGCTGGTAGTAGCGCCCGTTCGCGAGCCAGCGTGTCAGCACGCTATTGGTGAGCCAGGCGCGCCAGCGCCGCTGGATGCCCATCCGCGCAAACACCTGGACGACAGCGAGCGCGATACTGCCGATGGCGAGCGGGAAGAACACGGCGCTGAGGTGGAAGACGGTGGTCGCATCGCGCTTCTCGATGGCGTCGAAGATCGCCCGATTCCAGACATTGATGCCGTATTGGAAGCCGACGGTGAGAACGATCAGCACGACGAGGCCGATCGAGAACGGCCAGGCCAAGCGGTCGCCCTTGCGGCTCCAGAAGCCGCGCGCACTGATCCAGAAGCGGGTGAGGAGATAATCCCTGCGCGCCTGCTCGACCTCCTCGGGCGTAAGCTCGGAATCGGGCTCGAGCACTTCCGGCGGCGGCGGGGCGACGTCATCGCCATTCTCGCCGGTAATCTTCACGATGGGCGGTGTCTTGCCCGGCTCACTGTTTCGGACCCGCTTCTGCATGAGCCGACAACGCGAGCCGGTTCCCTCGGGTTCCTGATCTCACTCGGCGGCGCCGTCGCGCACCCGTTTCACGCGCGCCGCGCGGTGCAGGACCCGCGACAGCTCTTCGATCGAATAGGGCTTTTGCACCAGCTCGAAGCCGGCGATGCCGTCCTGGGACAGAGCCTGGCTATAGCCGGTGGTCAGCACGATAGGTGCGCTGATGCAGCGATCGCACATCGCCTGCGCCAGATCGAGCCCGGTCATCCCCGGCATGACGACGTCGGAGAAGACGACGTCGAAGCGATCGGCGTGGCTAACAAGTTCGGTGAGCGCGTCGGTGGCGTTGTCGACCAGCGTGATGCTGTAGCCGAGCTCGGTCAGCCCGTCGGCGGCGAAATTGCCGAGCTCGATATTGTCTTCGACGACCAGCACCGACATGCCGCTGCCGGCGACGGCCGGGGCCGTGGTCGGCGCCTGGCTCGGGGGCAACAGATCGGCCGGCACGCGCGGCAGATAGAGCGAGAAGGTGCTGCCCTGGTCGACCTCGCTGACGACGGTCACTTCGCCGCCGGATTGCCGGGCGAAGCCGAACACCTGCGACAGGCCAAGGCCGGTGCCCTGGCCGACCTGCTTGGTGGTGAAGAACGGCTCGAAGATCCGGCCCAATTGGCCTGCGGGAATGCCAACGCCGCTGTCGCTGACGGTGATGCAGATGAAACCGGGATTTTTCAGGGTCTGGCTGCCGGAGAGATGCGCGAGTGTATCCGGAACTGATGTCGCCGCGTGCACCGTGAAAACGATCCGGCCCTTGCCCTGCATGGCGTCGCGCGCGTTGGTCGCCATGTTGATCATGGCCGTCTCGAACTGGCCGGCATCGGCGCTGACGAGGCAGGGCTCGGCCGGCAGCTGCGTGACGATCTCGATCGCAGGCCCAAGCAGCGTGGAGAGCATGTCGCGCAGCGATCGCATCCGTTCGCCGACGTCGAACACTTCGGGCTTCAAGGTCTGGCGCCGCGCAAAGGCCAGCAGCTGTGAGGTCAGCTTGGCCGCGCGCGCGACGGCCTCCCCGATCGCCGTGATGTAGCGCTGCCGCCGCTCCTCGCTCAGTTGCGGGCGGTTCAACAGATCGACCGATGCGCGGATCACGGTCAGCAGGTTGTTGAAATCATGCGCGACGCCGCCGGTGAGCTGGCCGAGCGCCTCCAGCCGCTGGCTGTGCTTGAGCGCCTCCTCGGCCTCGCGCCGCTTGGCAGCTTCGAGCTGCAGATGCTGGGTGCGGCGGAAGGCGAAGGCCAGCAGGATGAACAGCAGCGCGGTGGCCGGCAGGCCGAACACCAGATGCTGGCTGATGGTCGTGAGCCAGCGGCCGCGGATCGCCGAGGTCTCGAGGCCGGCGCTGACATAGATCGGATATCCGGCGACGCGCCGGTAGCCGATGCGCCGCTCCAGACCGTCGGTCGGCCAGGCGATGGTCAACAGCCCATGGACGGGATGGGCTGCGATGCTGCGGCCGACCTGACCGTTCGGATCGAGCCGGAAATCGCGATCGAGCCGCGGCAGCTGCGCCAGCAGCACGCCATCAGTGCGGCCCATCGCAAAGAAGGAGCCCGGATCGCTGCCGATCCTGGCGTAAAAGCTCTCGAAATATTCAGGCAGGACGGATGCCTGGATCACGCCGATGAAGCTGCCGTCGTCCGACGAGCGGCGGCGGCTGACGCCGAAGAAGCGCGCGCCCTGGTAGGGCGGGCGCGGCGTCAAGACGGTGCCGATGAAGGTTCCGATGCTCTGGTCGACATGGGAATAGAAATAGTCGCGGTCGGCAAAGCTCTGGTTCGGCGGCGGCGAGGCCAGGCTGTTGACCAGCGCCTTTCCGTTGGCATCGAAGATCCAGGCGGATTTGAGCTGCGGCAGCGCGTCGGCGAGTTGCTTCAGGCGCTTGTGCAGGGCGGATTCCCGCGACCGGATCGTGTCGTCGGGCAGGTCGCGCACGACCTCGTTGAGCTCGGCCAGGCTCCGGTCGATGGTCTCGAACACCTTGAGCGCGTGCTCATGCGCGACATCGAGCGTCCGCTCGATCTCACGGTCGGCGATATCAACCGTCGAATTGTAGGAAATCGTCGAGGCAATGGCGAAGAGCGCAATGGGCAGCGCCAGGGATGCCGCCATCATCCACTGCAGCAGTCTCAGCGAGTTGCGTTGTGCGCCCTGCACGGTCGCTCCGGTCCCCCGACCGGAGAGCTTACTTGAATCTCGCGTCAGGAAGGAAGCGGCTTGTGATGGGAACCGGAGGTTGTAGGCCGTTGAATCGCCCGCGACACGAGATGGAGCGAATTTAAGCCGAATTGTTCCAATCGCAGATTGCCCCCGGCCGCCCGGGCCGGGGCAGAGCCAGCGTCGATGCGGCCTAGATCTGGCGTTCGACCATCTTGAGCTTGAGCTCAGCGATGGCCTCGGCCGGGTTCAGGCCCTTCGGGCAGGCCTTGGCGCAGTTCATGATGGTGTGGCAGCGGTAGAGGCGGAACGGATCCTCGAGATTGTCCAGCCGTTCGCCGGTCGCCTCATCGCGTGAGTCAGACACCCAGCGGTTGGCCTGGAGCAGCGCGGCCGGGCCGAGATAGCGGTCGCTGTTCCACCAATAGCTCGGGCAGGAGGTCGAGCAACAGGCGCACAGGATGCACTCGTAGAGGCCGTCGAGCTTCTCGCGGTCCTCGTGGCTCTGGCGCCATTCCTTCTGCGGCGTCGGCGAGGTCGTCTTCAGCCACGGCTCGACGGAGGCGTATTGCGCGTAGAAATTGGTGAGGTCCGGAACTAGGTCCTTGACCACCGGCTGGTGCGGCAGCGGGTTGATCTTCACCGCGCCGTCCTTCACGTCGTGCATCGAGCGGGTGCAGGCCAGCGTGTTCTGGCCGTCGATGTTCATGGCGCAGGAGCCGCAGACGCCTTCGCGGCAGGAGCGGCGGAAGGTCAGCGACGGATCGATGTGGTTCTTGATCCAGATCAGGCCGTCCAGCACCATCGGACCGCAATCATTGACGTCGACGTAATAGGTGTCGACGCTCGGATTCTTGCCGTCGTCAGGATTCCAGCGATAGACGCGAAACTCGCGCGTCTCGGTCGCGCCTGCGGGCTTCGGCCAGGTCTTGCCGCCGGTGATTTTCGAGTTCTTGGGAAGTGCGAATTCAACCATTGCTCTAACCTTTCGTCATTCCGGGGCGATGCGCAGCATCGAACCCGGAATCTCGAGATTCCGGGTCCGGTCCTTCGGACCATCCCGGAATGACGGCTACTGTTGGATCAATACACGCGCGCTTTCGGCGGGATGTACTGCACGTCGTTGGTCATGGTGTAGTCGTGAACCGGGCGGTACTCGATCTTGACCTTGCCCTTGTCGTCGAGCCAGGCCAGCGTGTGCTTCATCCAGTTCTGGTCGTCGCGCGCGGAAAAGTCCTCGCGCGCATGCGCGCCGCGGCTCTCGGTGCGGTTGGCGGCCGAGTTCATCGTCACCACCGCCTGCGAGATCAGATTGTCGAATTCCAGCGTCTCGACGAGATCCGAATTCCACACCAGCGAGCGGTCGGACACGGCGATGTCGGTGATGCCGCTGTGGACCTTCGCGATCAGGTTCTGGCCTTCGCTCAGCACTTCGCCGGTGCGGAACACGGCGCAATTGTTCTGCATCACGTGCTGCATGCCTTCGCGCAGCTTTGCGGTCGGCGTGCCGCCGGAGGCATAGCGATAATGGTCGAGGCGGCCGAGCGCGAGATCGGCCGAGTTCGCCGGCAGCTCGGGCTGCTTGCCGTTCGGCGTCAGCTTCTCGGCCAGGCGCAGCGCCGCGGCGCGGCCGAACACGACGAGGTCGATCAGCGAGTTCGAGCCGAGGCGGTTGGCGCCGTGCACGGAAACGCAGGCCGCTTCGCCGATCGCCATCAGGCCGGGGATGACGGCGTTGTCGTCGCCGTCCTTCTTGGTCAGCACTTCGCCGTGATAGTTCGTGGGGATACCGCCCATGTTGTAGTGCACGGTCGGCACGATCGGGATCGGCTCGCGCGTCACGTCGACATTGGCGAAGATCTTGGCGGATTCGGAGATGCCCGGCAGGCGCTCGGCGAGCACGGCCGGATCGAGATGGTCGAGATGCAGGAAGATGTGGTCCTTCTTCTTGCCGACGCCGCGCCCTTCGCGGATCTCGATGGTCATTGCGCGCGAGACGACGTCGCGTGACGCCAGGTCCTTCGCCGAGGGCGCGTAGCGCTCCATGAAGCGCTCGCCTTCGGAGTTGACGAGGTAGCCGCCTTCGCCGCGGGCACCCTCGGTGACCAGGCAGCCCGAACCGTAAATGCCGGTCGGGTGGAACTGCACGAACTCCATGTCCTGGAGCGGCAGGCCGGCGCGCAGCACCATGCCGCCGCCGTCGCCGGTGCAGGTGTGCGCCGAGGTGCAGGAGGCATAGGCGCGGCCATAGCCGCCGGTGGCGAGGATCACGGTCTGGGCGCGGAAGCGGTGCAGCGTGCCGTCGTCGAGCTTGAGCGCGATGACGCCGCGGCAGGTGCCCTGGTCGTCCATGATCAAATCGATGGCGAAGAACTCGATGAAGAACTCGGCCGCATGGCGCAGCGACTGGCCATACATCGTGTGCAGCATGGCGTGGCCGGTGCGGTCGGCGGCGGCGCAGGTGCGCTGCGCCTGGCCCTTGCCGTAGTCCATGGTCATGCCGCCGAACGGACGCTGGTAGATCTTGCCGTCCTCGGTGCGCGAGAACGGCACGCCCCAATGCTCGAGCTCGTAGACCGCCTCGGGCGCGTTGCGCACCATGTATTCGATCGCGTCCTGATCCCCGAGCCAGTCCGACCCCTTCACGGTGTCGTACATGTGCCAGCGCCAGTCGTCCTTGTGCATGTTGCCGAGCGAAGCGGAGATGCCGCCCTGGGCCGCGACCGTGTGCGAGCGGGTCGGAAACACCTTGGTGATGCAGGCCGTCTTCAGGCCGGCCTCGCTGCAACCGACCACGGCGCGCAAGCCCGCGCCGCCGGCGCCGACCACGACGACGTCATAGGTGTGGTCCTCGATCGGATAGGCTTTGCCGTTGGTGGCGGGAGCGCCGTTGGCCTTGCCATTCGTCTCGTTGGCCATGGCTTACACTCCGGATGACAGTTTGATGATCGCGTAGGTCGAGGCGAGCGCGACGGCGATCGAGAAGAAATTATTGAGCATGATCGAGATGAGCTTCAGCTTCTCGTTGTGGACGTAGTCCTCGATCACGACCTGCATGCCGATCTTCATGTGCCAGGCGCTGGCGATGATGAAGAGCAGCATGATCACCGCGATCGGCAGCGAGCCGAGGATCACCTTGGCGCCGGCCTGGTTGCTGCCGAGCGTCATCATGACGACGATGATCACCGGCAGCATCAGCAGGGTCATCGCAACGCCGGTGAGGCGCTGGCGCCAGAAATCAGAGGTTCCCGAATGCGCGGCGCCGAGATTGCGGACGCGGCCAAGCGGGGTGCGCATGCTGCGCTTCGGCGTATCGCTGGCGCTCATCGTATACCTCCGATCGCGTAAGCGATGATCCAGATCAGAACCGTCAGCACGATGCCGCCGATCAGGGCCGCCCAGGTCAGCGCCTCGCGCTCATTGGCCTTGAAGCCGAAGCCGAGGTCCCACACGAAGTGCCTGACACCGCTCAGCATGTGGTGCATCAGCGCCCAGGTGTAGCCGAACACGACGAGCCGGCCGATGATGCTGCCGGTGAAAGCCTGCACATTGGAATAGGCGGCGGCGGAGCCGGACGCCGCTGCGATCAGCCACCAGGCCAGCAGCAGGGTTCCGACGTAAAGGGCGATACCAGTGGCGCGATGGACGATGGACAGCGCCATCGTCAACGTCCAGCGGTAGACTTGCATGTGTGGTGAAAGCGGTCGTTCGATCCGTGCGGTCATGGGCTTTTGATGTTTATGGCGGCCCAGCCGGGCGCGCGCGGGGATCGCGAAAGGTCGGCTCTATTTACGGAGTCGATTTCGCCTGCGCAATCACCAAATCGCCATAAATCGAACCGGCGTTCAGCTCTACGGCGTTGATGCATCAAGCCAATCAGGGCCTTGGTATACCAGAGCAATGGTGCACCGGCGAAAAACAGAACGTCTGTTCATCCTTTGTGGCGGCCGTTGAGGCGCATTGAAATTACTATTGGAACGGCTCCAAGTTGCCGACCGGCTGTCGAGGTTCGAACCAGTCAGTTCATGGCGCACCGACCGCTTGGCAAGCTTGCGTGTCATTGCCAATTTCCGCGAGACGCATCGATTTTCCGCAAGGCGGCGGATATGCGCCGTCTGCAATCCACCCAAGATCGTCGGCGTAGCGTGTCGACCGCGCGAATCGGATCGCCTACAGCTTCGCGCGCAGCTCGTCACGTCGTTGCGAATCGGAAAGTTGCGGCGCGCTGCGGGCGGGTCCCGATGATCGCAGGTCTTGATATCAAGGAACTCGTCGAGCTCGCGTTGCTGCTGATCGCAGTCGGCGCACTCTCGGGATTTCTCGCCGGCGTGTTCGGCATTGGCGGCGGCGCGATTCTCGTGCCGGTGTTTTATGAATGCTTCCGCATCGCCGGCGTGCCGCTCGACGTCCGCATGCCGCTCTGCGTCGGCACCTCGCTCGCGGTGATCATTCCCACATCGATCCGTTCTTTCCAGGCGCATTACAAGCGCGGTGCCGTCGACATGTCGATCCTGCGCGCCTGGTGGCTGCCGATTCTGATCGGGGTGATTGCCGGCAGCGTGGTCGCGCGCTATGCGCCGGAGCGCTTGTTCAAGATCGTGTTCGTCGTTGTCGCCTATTCAGCCGCCATGCGCCTCATCTTCGCGCGCGAGGCCTGGAAGCTCGGTGACGACCTGCCGAAGGGTCTGCTGATGCGCATCTACGGTTTTTGCGTCGGCATCCTGTCGACGCTGATGGGCATCGGCGGCGGCCTGTTTTCGAACCTCTTGATGACGTTTTACGGTCGGCCGATCCACCAGGCCGTCGCGACCTCGTCGGCGCTCGCCGTGCTGATCTCGATCCCCGCCGCGGTCGGCTACATCTATGCCGGCTGGCCAGCCGCTGCGAATTATCCCGCCGTTGCAGCGCTGCAAATCCCCTTTGCACTCGGCTACGTCTCGCTGATTGGCGCCGTGCTGGTGATGCCGATGAGCCTCGTGACCGCGCCGCTCGGCGTGAAGGCCGCACACGCGATGTCGAAGCGCACGCTGGAGGCCGCGTTCGGGTGCTATCTCTTCATCGTCGGCAGCCGGTTTGTGGTGAGCCTGGCGGGCGGACAGTGAGTGTGGCTGCGTAGGGTGGGTTAGCCGTGCAGATGCGCGAAGCGTATCTGCTCGGCGTAACCCGCCACTTCTGTCACCGCGGAGACCAAAGCGGTGGGTCACGCCTTCGGCTAACTTTGGTGTTTCAGGAGGTTGTCCATCTGGTCTGAACCGAGGAAGCTGAGGTTGCGAAGCTTCAACGTT
>NZ_LBIZ01000065.1:0-9868 GCF_028128665.1 Bradyrhizobium sp. CCBAU 45384 | reverse complement strand
GTCCTGCCGTCGTGGTCTCCCGGTCGCCGGTTCCCGAAAGAGCCCCCGCGGCTTGGCAGCCAACTCGCGAAGCCCCCACTGTGGCCGAGACACCCGAAGGGTGGCTCGGTGAGGAGCGAAGCGACGAGTAGAGCGCGGGCCGAAGGCATCGCCCATACGCCATCGGCTTGCGAACCCGCACACTTGGTCATTGTGACGCCCTCGAATCCGATCGAGGGACGAACACGCCAACAGGCCGGGGGACCATGCGCGAAACATCGGGCACCGAGATTGCGGCCGTGACACCGCTCGACGGCAGGAGGGCCAGCAACCGATCGTGCGTTTTCATCAGCTCGGATGGCGTGACGAATAGCGTCGAAGCTGCTGACGACCGTCCGCTGGACGTCCAGTTCGGCGGCAGTTCAATGGCAAGTAGATTTGCAAGCTTCGCGACATATGCTCGCGTCTCATCTGGCAGAGAGCCGCCTGCGAGATGCTCTTCATAGCGAGTTGGACCCGCGTTGTACGCAGCAAACACGCCAGGCGAGCCATACCGGTCGAGCAGTTCGCGCAAGTAAGCCGTGCCGGCCAGAATGTTGTCGTGCGGGTCGTAGGGGTCGTTCCCGAGATTGTAACGCTCGCGAAGTTCCACCCAAGTCGCCGGCATGATCTGCATCAGGCCCATTGCGCCTCTGGGCGACTTGGCGTGCACGTCTCCAGCGCTTTCGACGTTGATGACCGACCCGATCTAGGTCATCGGAATTGCAAAACGCCTCGAGGCTTCGTCAACGAAAGCTGCAAACGGGTTGCTTGTCTGAGCAACCGCTTGAGCCAATGCCAATCCACTCTCGGCCAGAGCAGCACTGCTCGATGCAGCGAAAATAACCAGCAGCGACACGACAGCCCAAACACGCACGCCTGACCGAGCCAAGCATGCCGTCGCGCTCGCGCCCGTCCAGAGTAAAGCCGCTTCGCGCCGGCCATGCGGCCGCCCTGGACTGCTGCGGCGCGCGTCGGCCTTGCAAGCGTTGGTCGGGACGGAGGAATGGTCCCGCGATCGATCGAACAGAGGAATGGCGGGGTAAGAGCGTGGAACACGCACGATCACTCCTCCCACGTCCACACGGGCAGCGCACGGCCGATCACCGCTGACGCAGGCAAGAATCCAAAATATCGGCCATCAAGAGAGTCGTGAGACTGCCAATTCATGAGGAACAGTTCGCCGTCGCCGACGACGCGGCAGCCCTGCCATTTCGGCAGCGGCCTGCCGCGTCCATCGCGATCCCTCGCCTTGCCTACCGCCACGTCGTCGACCGAAATCGTGAGGCCGGTTCTGCAAACACTCTGCCCCGGAAGGGCGAGCACGCGCTTCAGCATGGGGACGCCAATGGGCAGATAGCCGTTAAGGTCGAGGAAGGTCGCGAGCGGCTCCGGCGGCTGCACGGCGACCAATTCGGTGACTTGGAATTGGTCCGCCGGTCGGAGGCGGTAGAGACCGATCGGCACGCTCGCGGATGCATTCCAGATGAAAAGCGGAAGCGGCTCCAGAGCGAGTGTCGCGACGAGCGCAGCCGCCGCCCCAAACGTCGCGGTCAGCATCTTCACGCGGCCCGTCATCGCATTATCCTCTGACGGTGAAGCCAGGCCTGGTGGCGCGCTTTCGTATACGGACGCGGGTTTTCGTTGATGGACAAGCGGTTATGAACGTGATGCCAATGATCAGGCGCGACATCAGCCGGATCGATGCCGAGCGCCTCAATGGCATCGATCATCTGCAGCACTCGCTCGACCTTCTGCCAGCCGGACAGACGCAGCAAAATCTCTCCGCCGGGTGTCACATAAGGCATGGTCGAGCAGCGCTGTCCCGGAGCGACTGCGCGCAAGATGTCGATCCGAGAAATAATCGCACCAAAGTCGTGGGAGGTCCAACGGACGAACGCAAAGATGCTGCCTGTCGCGAATGACAGAATGCGCCGATGGCGATCAAGCTCCCGTTCCTTGACGATGCGACCGAACCGAATGCGATTTTCGATGCGCTTCTCGAGCCACAACACTTCCACTTCCGTGAGATCGCTCATGCGACGGCCCGCCGACGCTGGAGCTGATAGCCGTGAGCTTGGGGCTCGGTCGAGCGTGTGTATGGCCTGCAAAGGCAGGCTAGACTGTTGGAGTGCCGTTGCCGCACTCCAACGTGGCCTTCGGTCCAGTCCGTTAGAACAAATCCGAAGGATTTCTGGTTAGTAAAGTTACGGCTGGAAAGCGCGCAGAAACAAGCTCTTAAGTCCGATTCCGGTCCCCAATAGCACGAGGATCGGGTCCCCGATAGCACGAGGGTTGCGGTCCACGATAGCACGAGCTGACTCACAGATTGTCCTCCGAATTTGGAATGAGACCGCGCCGGCGCAAGCGTGCCGTTAAGGGGGCAAGAGGCGTGGGCGCGAAGTTCAACCGCTCGGTGCCATCAGGATCCCGTGTGAGCACGAGCTGATAGCCAGGCAATGTCTGGCGCTGAACGATCTGACGTATGTCGTAAGCAAAATGCTTGAGCGGCGAAAGGATGCCCGACTTGGCATGGAGGTGCACAAGGTCGAAACTCCAGCCGCCGTCCTGTCGACCGCCGTGCTTGCGCACAAGACGATAAAGCCAGCGCTCAAGCCCGCCCGTCAGATCGAAATAAGCGCAGTCGATGGTCAGCACGAGCGCGTCGTCGATGACGCCGGCGTAGAACCAATCCGGCAGGATCAGCTCGAGCCCAAATGGGCGGCCATTTGCATCGGCCGTTTCCTTCCACTCGTTGATCCACGAGAAGCGGTGCCGTCGCCGCTCTGCAGGTTGGCGGATCGATGTCAGCACAGTCGTTGACTGAAGTCTGCCGAGACCCGCCTTCAGCCGGTCGTCGTCACGCGCGCTGGTGGCGCGGCCGACGAACGCCAGAATTTCGTAAGGCGTTGCAGCCATCAGGCGTGACGTCTTCAGGCCGGCGTCACGAGCTTCGACGATCTGGGACGCGGCCCAAATCAGAACGTCAGCACCCCAAATGGTCGCCATGCCGTGTTCCGGCACGGCTTTGACACGAATTGCGATCGCACCGGCACGCAAATCGATCGGCACAATGCGTTTGGTCTTTGCCAACGAAAAGAACGGATACGCCATCAGATCCTGCGCGTCTCGCGGCGCAAGGTCGCCGGGCAAAGCCCGAAAGAGCTCAAGCTGCTCACGTTCGGAATGATGTTTGCGCCGCATGGTCACTGCTCTCGCGCTGATATCAGCGACGTTCCTGGCCCGCATACGGCCGCAGCGCCGGGTGCTTCTTGGCTGGCAGTACAGTCCCCTTCCCGGGGTCGGACGTCGAGGTCTTGGCGCCCCGGTCGGCCCACGCTTTCAGGTCATCGACGGCGTAGACGACACGACCGCCGATCTTCCGATACGTCGGTCCAGTACCGTACGTGCGGTGCTTCTCAAGCGTGCGGCCGGACAGGCCAAGATAGCGCGCGGCCTCAGGTGTACGCAGGAAGCGCGGGGGAAGACCGGCCATCGGATCGGGCATTTGAGAACTCCAGGAGGACAGCGCGCAACCCTCGGCTCGGCCGGCGTGTGTGCGGTCATCATGGAGAAGCGCGATATCGGAGGGGGATGCCGATTGTTGAGGGGGCAATTTTCGGCAACCCCATGAGGACTGCGTTACTCGTCCTTGCGCCCAGGCCGGAGGAGTTTTCGGTAACCGCCGCGCATCAACGCGAGACCGCCCTGCACCAAGCGGATCGTTCGATTGCGCAGATCATGCGTCTTCCAGGCGCGATCGGGGATGCGCTTTTTGCCAAACAGCACTTCCGCGATAACGCGATAAGTGCCGCCGGCGCTATGCGCATCGAGCGCGCGGATCGCGGCGCTCAAGCGTTCGCGTCGGTGTTTCGATAATTGATGAAATGCAGGACCTGGCGCGCGTCCATTCATCGCGCGCCACAGCCGGCGGGCTGCATACGCACGCGCGTCAAAATCGTCATCGAACGGCAATTTGGCTGCGTATGACGCGCCGAGCACCAGCGGCTCTTTGGACCAAACACGGTGATCTACCGCACCGATGCGCAGCACGGCATGCCATCCGTCAACGGCGCGGCGCACCTCGCCTGCTGTAAGGTCGAGCAGCGGTTGAGACGCTGAACTCCGATCGGCGGTCCTGGTAACCTTGACCGGAACGACCGCCGCTAGAATCTCAGGCGCCCAAAAGATCGTCTGCTCGTCGAACGACCTCTGCGGGTCATGGGCGAAAGCAGATACCCCATTTCCTCCTGAATTCTTCGGTTACTGCACCATCTGAGCTGCCTGCGATCATCGCCTCGTACTCACGTCGATAGTCGGCGTTACGGCGGAGACATTCCCAGGCGATATCGGTGACTTCCGCGTCTTGTAGACTCTTGTAGGATTCCGGCGACCGCCAGTCGAATTCAGGCATTGCTTCCGCCCCATTGCACGCAGCTAACAAGGATTGCGGCGCAATAGTTATGAACGGAGCGGTTGTAGGAAGTCCCTAGTTTGGCACCACGTGGTGCGCCGGAATGACCACCGATTAGCAAAAGAAAACAATTCTGACCGTAAGGGCACCAGCCAGAAACTTTCTTCTATTTCGAACCGGTGCCGCGCAGTAGGCGGCCCTGCTCAGTTACCCATTTGGCGCGCGCAACGTGGCTCTGATATGCGCTCCGCGCACGGTCCGGCTCCCGCCCCGGATCGATATGCAGCACGATTCGAGCGGCTTCCATCCAGTCAGCCCCTTCGCTTTCGGCCTGCAGAAGGCGAATGTACGTGACGACATGCTGTTCGTCATAGGTTGTGAGCGCCGGCTCGTTCGGCGCGACATCCGCGACGTCAGGATCTAGTTGCGGTTTTGTCATAAGCGTCCCAACAAACAGCGAATGATTCTAACCTCTCTGATTAGCTGAGATTCGCACGTCTCATTTTGGCCTCATTGCGAACTAGCCCTACAGCAAGTAAGGCCGAAATACATACTATAGGAGATAAACCTCATAGTATGTAAAGCCGCAATTTGCGCCGATGGACATGCGCAAGTTGGTCGGTCGGAATTTCGCGAGACTGCGGAAGCAGAAGCGCTTCACGCAGGAGAAATTTGCCGAAGTGTCCGGATTCACTCAGCAGTATATTAGCGACCTAGAGCGTGGCCGTCGGAATCCAACAGTCGTCACTCTATTCGAGCTCGCCAGCACGTTGGGCGTTAGTCATGCCGATCTAGTCCTGCCAGATGATGAGACACGAGACGAGCGACCAAGACTAGGCAAACGGCGGTAATTGATTTGCAACCGCCACTATGTCACTTCGGAACGGCTTTAAGGTTTTCGCAAAAAAGCGCCGCGACGGGACAACGGGGTATACCGCTCAGATAGTCTGAAAGAAAAGCGGCAAAATCGTTCATCGCGAGGCCCAAACGTTTGACCGCCGACAAGCGGCAACGGCTTGGTTGAAGCGCCGCGAAACCGAACTTTCAGAACCCGGAGGCATTGAGCGCGCCAAGACGTCCGGGAAGACCCTTGCCGACGCCATAGACAAGTACACTGCATCATCCCCCCAGGGAAATCGGCCGCACCAAGGCGCAAGTCCTGAAGGCCATTAAGGACTACGACATCGCCAATATGGACGCTGAAGCGATCCGCAGCGACGACATAGTCGCCTTCACTGAGGAGCTATCAAAGGGGCGTCAACCGTCCACCGTAGGCAACTACATCAGCCACCTAGCGGCGATCTTCGCCGTGGCAAAGCCCGCTTGGGGTATTCCGCTTGATCGTCAGGCAATACGCGACGCACAAGCCGTGCTGTCGCGCATGGAGACGATATCAAAAAGCAACCAGCGTAACCGCCGCCCTACTCTCCAAGAACTAGACAAGCTGATGCAGCATTTTGGAGAACGGCAGGCCCAGGCGCCTCGGTCTGCGCCCATGCAGAAGATTATCGCGTTCGCGATCTTCTCAACGGGCCGTCAGGACGAAATCACCCGTCTGGCGTGGGCCGATTTCGAGCCTGACCACAAGCGCATCTTGGTCTGAGACATGAAGCACCCCGGCCAAAAGGTCGGCAATGACGTATGGGTTGAGCTTCCTGATCAAGCGATAGCCATTATCAAGGCCATGCCGCGCACAGCCCTTCCGAAAATATTCCCTTACACCACCGATGCAATCGGCACTGCATTCACCCGGGCCTGCCTCTTTCTCAACATCAACACCGAGAAAATGCCAGACGAAGAGCGATTACACTTTCATGATTTGCGGCACGATGGCGTATCGCGACAGTTTGAAATGGGTAAAACCATTCCACAGGCTGCAAGCGTCTCAGAACACCGCAGTTGGCAGTCATTGCAGCGCTACACCCATCTTCGGCAAACTGGCGATAAATACGCGGGCTGGAAGTGGCTGAAGGTGATCGCGCCTCAAGACGCCAGTTGACGACATTCCTTCCGCGCGGCTGCGGCCTGCTTATCGATGTAGTCCGCCAGATCGTTGATATGAACCCCTTTTGCCGCCTTCTGACTGGCTTCCATGCGGATCAATGGAATAACGATATCGCCAGACCCGGCCTTACGAACGAACTTCGCTGGGTCTAAGTGCGGGAAGTAGTCTCGGCAAATTTCTTCAACGGAAATTACTGCCTTGCCGTTGTATTGCGCCATAAGCAAAAAAACAGTGCTGGGGCGCGGTGAGTTGTCGTTAGCGTGAATCACTTTCTTCTACTCCATTAAAAAGCCGCCCCGGCTGGATGCTAGGACGGTGGTTGCAGGTTAGTTCTCAATGTGAGGCGCTGCCCTGTATTGATCCATGCACGGAACGCCGCCGTCATAATTCCGCAATCTGCAGCGAACCTTTCCGCGGTGTCGGGCCTATTTGGGGATAGCTAGTAGCTTGGGGAGTTTAATCGTGGCGGAAAGCACGCAGCGTGATTCAGCCCGACGCAATCGCCTCCTAGAGGCAGCGCAGAAAGAACTAGCCCGGTTCGAACAGATCGAAAGGGAGTTCCGCAAGAAGGATCAGGCGGAGCGTGCAGCTGAACTTCGGCTTCCTTTGGATAAGATCAACGTGCACAGATCAAAGTCACAGGACTGTCATGGCACATTTTTAGCATTGTCATGCGACGGGGGTCCGGCGCGCAGCTCCCCCGTCCTGATCTTCGGCCTAGATTGCCAGACTGGACAGGGAGCTTGCTCCCGCATGAATCGCAGTCGGCGCCCTCACCTGTCTCAAGGCGCGACACAAAACCTTGGCACAACTTGTGCATGATAATCTGCACCGGAGATTTGCGTTAAACCCACCGGGGCTGGACAGCCGCCGCCCGCGTTGCATTTAAGCGGGCGGCGTTTTTACTTTTGATTTGACGCCCGCCGAATTTCGATAGCCGACCTTAATAGACCGGGGATGCGCTCGGAATTCCAAAACCCTACGGTGTCCGCTTTTAAGGGCATTTGAATGAGGCGGGCCACTCCACCGGTTCTTATTTGCAAGGAATGCAGGCGTCCCATGGAGTACCTTGCGACGCTCCCAAAGACTGCAGGTTTGCCGGCTGTATATGCCTATCGCTGCTTACCCTGCCAAAGGGTCGACACGATCCCTATTGCCGGGTGATAGGTTCACTCGGCCATTGTACTCCGAAGGCACCGGCTTCTAGTGCAGCGTCGATCGTCATAGGCTGCGTTTCTTTCTTCCCGCGCTTTGGCGTCGATGCTCCAGTGACAAGCCACATACGGCTAGCGCAGCTAGCACATTCATAGAGCTTTAGCTCGCATCCTTCAGCCACCGGAAAAAGCGCTTTCAGCGCTCTGGCTTGGCAGCAAACGATGCATCCGGCTTCGCCATGCACGTTGGTCCCCATCGACGCAATTCCGCCTCGATTAAAGAAGCCTGAATCTGGAATAGGGAGCAATAGCGTGCGGCTATTAATTCAGTGGCGTGCTAAAATAGCCACACGGTCCATAGGCGAAACACGATTCAATGCGCGACGAAATAATCTTGAAACAATCGGCCGCTTCAATCCGCATGTCTGGGAGCGACGTTTGTATCCTTAGAAATTTTCACCTAGCGGCTGGATTGAGACACCATTTTTTTCCGATGGAAAGGGTCGAACGATTAGGCGCCCCTTTCTTCTTCATTAGCGCTTCCCCCGAACCAGTAACGCCCAAACCGGTGACGCGCCGTCCCAACGTCCGAGGCGTCCATCAAAGCGCACTCGTATCGCCATCGGGACTATTGGCAATCATCGCCTCAAAGTCGCGTCGAGAGTCCGCGTTGCGGCGAAGACATTCCCAGGCGATGTCGGTGAGTTCAGCGTCTTGTAGTCTCCTGTAGGATTCCGGCGACCGCCTCGAATTCAGTCATTGCTTCCGCCCCATTGCACGCAGCTAACAAGGATTGCGGCGCAATAGGTATGAACGAAGCGGTTGAAGGAAGTCCCTAATTTGGCACCACGTGGTGCACCGGAAGGACCACCGATTAGCAAAAGAAACAATTCTGACGGTAAGGGCACCAGTCAGAAATTTTGTTCTATTTCGAACCGGTGCCGCGCAGTAGGCGGCCCTGCTCAGTTACCCATTTGGCGCGCGCAACGTGGCTCTGATATGCGCTCCGCGCACGGTCCGGCTCCCGCGCCGGATCGATATGCAGCACGATTCGAGCGACTTCCATCCAGTCAGCCCCTTCGCTTTCGGCCTGCAGAAGGCGAACGTACGTGACGACATGCTGTTCGTCATAGGTTGTGAGCGTCGGCTCATTCGGCGCGACATCCGCGACGTCAGGATCTAGCGGCGGCTTCGACATCAAAGACGACAATATGCGCGAGATTCAAAATCAAATGGCGAGGCACCAGCCTCGCCGGCTCGAACCATTCCCTAATGTAGCACATGGCATGCCACCTGCTCGGGCGAGCATTCAAGAAGCTGCATTTCCCACATTTTCCTCAATGAGGCTCCGTCCGAAACCCTAAACAACTAGCGCTCCGCGTATTATAGCACGTAGCGCCAAAATACGCGATTGCTTCCTATCCTGCGGATGGACATTCGCAAGGTCTTTGGAGCAAACGCGCGTCGATTCCGGCTGGCGCTTGGCTTAAGCCAAGAGGCCGTAGCGGAACGCATGGGCGTCGACCGGGCCTTCGTGAGCAGCATGGAGCGAGGGCTCCAAAACGCGACGCTGCTCACAATCTGGCAGATTGCCCAAGCTTTGGGGGTCAGGCCGGCAGATCTGCTTGACGAGAAGGTGTCCAAAGCTCGGTCCTGACTTTCCGCGAGCCGGGCGCGGAAGTCTCGATGTGGACACTGCAGCCAGCGATCAGGATTCGAATAGGCGATGTTTCAGAGCGCGCGCCGAGCGCGCCGCCAAACGATATTTCGCTCAAATTGGCAGCAAGCACCTAGCACAATGGTCTAAGGGTCGATCCATCGGCCTATGGAAGATTTGGAAAGCCCCGCCCGGTGGACCGGACGGGGCTTGTCGGGCGCTCTTACTCGCCGTTCTTGCGCGGCCGCGACCAGAGCAGGGTGTATGCTTCACCGCCCTCGTCTTCGAAGAGGTTCGCGTAGATCGGCGCATTGAACGAGGGGTCGTCGAGCTTGAGCGAGAGGTAGTCGCGACCCTCCTCGGAGCGCTTCGACCAGGCGGCCCCGATCTCGGCCCGGCCCACATAGATGCGGTAGCTCGGGGCGTTATCGTTGGAGCGGTTCGTCTCGGCGGCAATGCGGACGCCGTAGACCTGCAGGCTCAGGGTGACGATCTCGCCCTGGAATTCGTTGCCGACCTTCTTGAAGGAACCGATGCTAGCCATGTCACTTCTCGTGCGCCAGGAGTGCCGGGTGGGATCCGGCACGCGCACTCAATGCCCCCGCAGGGTGGGAGACCCT
>NZ_LBIZ01000064.1:0-8493 GCF_028128665.1 Bradyrhizobium sp. CCBAU 45384 | reverse complement strand
TTTCAGCCGAGCGATCTTTTCCTTGATCCTCGTCGTCCTGATGCTGATCGCTTCCGATGGCTCCTGCCGATCGGCGCTATCGAGTTGACGCAGATATCGACCGACGCTTTCCTCAATCTGCGCCATCCGCCTCGCCATCTTGGCATGCGTGAAGTTGCGGTCGCGGTTGTTCACCGCCTTGAATTTGCTGCCGTCGATTGCGACGCTTGGGGTCTGCAACAGGCCCATTTGCCGGCATAGTGCAATGAACTTCGCACAAACCTTCCGGATCGCCGCACCATTGTCCTTCCGGAAGTCGGCGATCGTCTTATGATCAGGAGCCAGGCGGCCGATCAGCCACATCACCTCGATATTTCGGCACGCCTCACGTTCCAGGCGGCGACTGGACTGCACCCGATTGAGATAACCGTAGATGTAAAGCTTCAGAAAGACCGCCGGATGATATGAGGGCCGGCCCGTCTCCTTGGCGATCACGCGCTCAAACCCCATTCCATGCAGGTCGAGCGCCTCGACAAACACATCGATCACATGGACCGCGTTGTCCTCGCCTACCCAATCCTCCAGACATTCCGGCAAAAGCGTCAGCTGGGATCTGTCCGCGCCTTCAACGAAGCGTCCCATCCGTGTCCTCCATCAGGAAACGGAGGAATCGTAGCCGACTCGTGGCTTTTCACACAGCCAGGGTCATAACCGGCGCTCGAGGCAAAGCGCTGTTGTGTCCGGTCTTCCCCTGACAGATGGGGTAATCGGCCGGCCCAGCTTGTGGATAGCTAAAGATTTTAGGTGCTGCGCTTCAGGCTGATGGTGAAACGAGGTCCGTGGCAACCGCCTCAAGCATCAGAAGGAAAACGCAGCATGGACCATTTTGCTGGATTGGACGTATCGGTCAAGCAGACGAGTGTCTGCATTTTGGATGACGCGGGCAAGATCTTGAAGGAAGTGAAGGTGGCGAGCGAGCCTCAAGCGCTCCTGAAGGTACTGGCCAACCCCGCCTACTGCTTCAAGCGGATTGGACTGGAAGCCGGGCCGTTGTCGCAATGGCTATTCAGCGCTCTCGCAGAAGCCAGCTTACCGATGATCTGTGTGGAGACGCGGCACATGCAGGCGGTGCTGAAGGCGCAGATCAACAAGACCGACCGCAACGATGCGCGCGGCATCGCTCAGATGATGCGGGTGGGATTGTACCGGGTGGTGCATGTAAAGACGCTACGCAGCCAGAAACTGCGCATGCTGCTGACCCATCGCAAGCTATTGCAGTCGAAAGCCATCGCCATCGAGAACGATCTGCGAGGGACTTTGCGTAACTTCGGTCTCAAGGTGGGCATGGTTGGAACGGTGAGGTTCGAGGCCCGCATCCAGGAGCTTGTCGAGACGACCCCCGACTTGATGGGACTGGTCGAACCGATGCTCGTGGTCCGGCGCGCGCTACGCGAACAGATGGTCATCCTGCACCGCCGCCTGCTTGCCATCGTGCGAGACGACGAGGTGTGCCGTCGCCTGATGACGTCTCCCGGTGTCGGCCCGGTGGTGGCGCTGACCTATCGCGCCACCGTCGATGTGCTAGCTCGATACCGAAAGTCCAAGTCGGTTGGGGCGGTGTTTGGGCTGACCTGCTCCAAATATCAATCAGGCGAGATCGACTGGAACGGCAGAATATCACGCTGCGGGGATGAGATGATGCGGGTGATGCTCTACGAAGCGGCGCAGAGTATGTTGCGTTCGAAGAAATGGTGCTGGCTTAAAGCCTGGGCCCTGCAGATCGCCAGGCGCCGCGGAATGAAGAGGGCGATCGTGGCGCTGGCTCGCCGGCGGGCCGTCATTATGCACCGCATTTGGATCGATGGCACCGAGTTCCGGTGGACTCAAGAGCCAACCGCGGCAGCAGCATGAAAACCGTTCAAGATCAAACCCAATAGGAGAAAACTCGAGATCCACTCAGCAGTGGAAAGATGTCCCTCGCGGGACGATGGATGAGGTGAGTTCGCATGTCGGCTTGAACCTGTCGTTCAAACTGAGCAAGGCCGCCTGACAGATTGTTCTACCTCGTCCTCGAATCCCATGATGGAAGGGCCCTGGTGCCGATTCCGAAGAGAAGCGCGATCCCGTGAGCGACATCAACACTGCAGTGGCGGACAGTCTGAAAGTGCTTGACCTCAAACGGCCGATTAGAGAAGCCGACGTGGCAGTTCGGCTCGGCTGGACCGGACTGACGCGCCAGCACATTCCGCAGATCGCCGCGACCGCCTATCCCGGATCGCCGTTGCCCGAGAGGATTTGTGCCACGCCGCCAATGCCGCGGCGGAAGGCTTCGTCAAACTTGACGCCACGAAGCTGCCATCGGCGCATCCGGCCATTCCAGTCCACCCGCCACTCCGTCGCCCATCCGAGCTCGGAATCCTCCCACTTTAACCGTCCGACCAGGGCGACTTCTCCACCCCGTTCGGCCGCCACCGACGCCAATGTCGAGGATGGTGTCGCCAGAAGCTCTGCGGCAGCGATGTTCGCTTTTGCCAATGCTGCGACATCAGGCAGCACGATCATCATGCCTCTCTTTGAGGCTGCGGCGAGGAGTGAGTCACGTTGCAGGTCGGATTGCTTTGCATCTGATGTGGCGATGTATTGTCTTGAGCCCTGCTCCATCTCAACAAAAACGCCAAGGATCGGGCGGCGCGAAAGCCAGGGCTTGACGCCGAGCGAGTTAAGGACGTCTTTGATTTTATTGTCATCAAAATCGACGATCAAATCGTACGGCCGATCGCGGGTGCCCTGCTCGTCGCGCTTCGGCGTACCGGACATCTGGTCGTGGTAGCTATAGGCGCTCACGAAATCAGCCGAGCGCGATTTGTATAGGTTTAATCGAGGATCGCCCTCGAGCGTGAGCGCCCCGGATACCTTGATGAGAACGTCCTCGAGACAGGCGGCGAAGCCGATGATGCGATTGGCTTCGCCCTGTCCAGTCACGCTTGTCTGCGCGCGATAGAGGCTCTCTGCCGCGGCTGCAAACGTGCTGGGCCAGCTGGCCAAAACAGAAATTAGCCACATCTTGATGATGACAGCGACCACAGTTGGACATCGCTCTGTCAGATGCCGAGTAAGCACGATCATCCCTCCTGACTGTCGGATCGACGAGACGCCAGCTCCGACAGGATAAGCCCGGCCGCGTCCTCATCAGGGCGCTCGGATCAGGCGCGTCCGATATACACTAAGCCGATATTAGCGGCACTATGATGGAAATCGGGAGAGAGCCGGACGGCGCCAGAAGTTGCGTTTGTTAGCCTTTTGACAAGGGTGCGAGGCACTCAACTTGGACTGCACTCTAGAAGAGCTGCATGAGGGCCGCTCTGGGTGCCGGGAGGCCCCGACTACCTCCATGAAGTCACGTACGACGGCTACCGGCTTCTGGTCATCCGGGACAATGATCGCGTACGCTCGATCACGCGCGGCGGCTACAACTGGGCCAATCGCTATCCATGGAATGTCGGGGCTGCGCGCAAGATGCGCCAGAAGCGATTCGTGCTCGATGGCGAAGCGGTCGTGCTCGGCGTCGATGGCATCTCTGATTTCAATGCGATGCACTCCCGCAAGCATGACCATGAGGTGCAGTTCTGCGCTTTCGATATTCTCGCCGAAGGCGCTCGACAGTTTTGTCGACAGGCCGGCGTCGCGCATTGAGATCGTCGGGCGCCCGGCGAAATCCCCGAGGTGCGAAGTGAAGGCCGCCATCGATGCAGCGGAAGGACGCCCGTTCCCTATGGGATCCGTCGAGCGATTTGCCTTCTATGAACTCGCCAAGAAATCCTATTGCGTGATTCAGACCGGCGAACGGCGCATCTACGGCTGCTTCATCTTCAAGAAGGGCGTCATTCCGCCCGACGCCTGATCGAGCTCTCTCCGGCACAAACATGACGCCGGAAAGGTCCCCCGTCGGGAACCAACCCATTCGTGCCGCGAACGCCGTGGACGCTGCATGTCGTCACGGCTGATCCATCTTGCAGCGCGGCATCATCGACGGCTGTCCGTCACATCGTGGACGGCAAGCTTGCTGCTTTCGTTGACTTTGGAGTGCGCCATTGCATACTCGACGCGGCCTCGATGACCCATTTCACGACGACACCGAAGTCCGCGAGCGCAACGGTCTCGATGTGCTCCGGCGATTCAGACTTCACATCAAGAAAGTCAAAAGGGAGGGTATCGCGATGAAACAGCAAGATTACGATTGGCTTTCTGCACTCCGTCCGAACCGACGAACCGTGCTGAAGGGTGCGGCAAGCGTCGGGGCATTGGGTGCGAGCGGAGCGCTCGGCACGTTCTCGGAGATTGCGCTTGCACAAAACAATCTGCGCGCGCAGATCGCGCAAATTCCGGGTATCGGCAAGGGCGCGCCGACTGATGCCGACTGGCAGAAGGTCGGCGAGCTTTGCCTCGGTCCGACCAAGGCAAGCATCAAGGAAGGCGAGTTCAAAGGCGTCGAGCTCTCCTTCATGGGGCTCAATAATCAGAACCTGCATAACCTCCTGTTCCGCGGCTTCCTCAAGCCGTGGGAAGCCTATACCGGCGCGAAAATCTCCTGGATCGATCTCGCCCAGGCCGACTACAACCCGCGGCTCCAGCAGGCGATCGCGACCGGCACGGTCGACTTCGACATCCTGGAGATGGGCGCACCCTTCGAAGGCGATGTCTGCGGCAAGGGCCTGGCGTCGGAGATGCCGGACTGGGTCAAGAAGCAGATCGATATCGAAGACTATGTCGACTATCTGAAGCCCCCGGTTGGCACCTGGAACGGCAAGACCTATCGCGTCACCATCGACGGCGATTGCCACAACTTCAACTACCGCACGGACGTCTTCTCCGACCCTGCCCTCGCCAAGGCCTGGAAGGATGCCGGCAATGCGAGCGAATGGGGTGTGCCGAAGACCTGGCAGCAGGTCCAGGCGGTGACGAAATTCCTCAAGGGCCAGAAGTTCAAGGGCCAGAACGTCTACGGTTATCTCGATGCGCCCAAGCCCTGGGGCGGGTTCGGCTTCTATTTCCTCGGCAGCCGCGCCACGGCCTATGCCAAGCATCCGGACGACAAGGCCTGGCTGTTCGACGTCGATACGATGAAGCCGCGCATTAACAATCCCGCCTGGGTACGCGCCATCCAGGATGTGATCGACGCGCTGCCGTCCGAGCCAGCCGATCAGCTCAACGCCGATCCGAACACCACCGGCTTCCAACAATTCCTGGCCGGTATCGGCTCGATGATCCCCTGGTGGGGCGACATTGGCCAGGTGGCGAAAGCAAGCGACACCTCGGTCATCGGCGACACCGTCGGCTTCGACATCCTGCCGGGCTCGGACGATGTCTATAATTCCAAGACCGGCAAGTGGGAGAAGCTCGCCAGCGGCCCGAACCACGCCCCGAACTGCGCCTATCTCGGCTGGGGCATCTATGTCATGGCGCGTGTCAATAGCGACGAAAAGAAGCACAAGGCGGCCTGGAGCGCAGCCGCGCATCTCGGCGGCAAGGATCTGTCGTTCTGGATGGTGCTGTACCCGTCGGGCTTCCAGGTTCACCGAACCAGCCAGTCCAACATCGATGAATGGGTGGCGGCGGGCTACGATAAGAGGTACATCACGTCCTATCTGAACTCGCAGTTCAACTCGTATAACCACCCCAATCGGGCGGTCGAGCCGCGCATTCCGGGCATATTCCAGTACTACAGCATCGCGGAAGACGAGCTGACGAAGATCTTCGCCGGCAAGGTCGACGCGCAGACCGGGGCGAACAACATCGCGGCCGCCTGGGAGAAGCTGACCGACCAGATCGGCCGCGAGCGGCAGATCGGGCTCTATAAGGCCTCGCTCGGCGTGTAGCGGGCTTACGCGAGATCATCTACCCTCGGCTGGCGCTCCGGCGCCAGCCGAAAACTTTCCCGGCCATAGCCGGCACTGAATGCGACTCATCTCGATGCAGAATTCCGTATCCGTAAGCGACGACCTGCACCACAAGCCTGCGGCGAAGCGCACGCCCGGCGGCAGGAAGGCCGCTGGCCGCGCGCTTGTTCTGCTGGCGTCTCTCGGCTTCGTGCTTGTCGTTCTTATTCAGGTCTTGCACACGACCGGCACGATTGGCGCCGGATTTTCCGATTGGCGTCCGATCCTCATCGCCTATCTCGTCTGGGCCATTGCCTTTGGGGTCGGACAAGTTCTCGCTCGTGGCGAGCGTGGCCAACGTGCGCTGTTCCTGCTTCCAGCGGTATTCTTCACCGTCGCCGTCGTGATCTTCCCGACGATCTTCGGGATCTATATCGCCTCGCTCGACTGGAATCTCAGCTCGATCGAGGGCCCGCACTTCAGCGGCTTCGACAATCTCAGGGGCATGCTGAACGACACTTATTACTGGAATGCGCTCGGCAACATGGTCTTCTACACCGTCGCGGTGCTCGGAGAATACGCGATCGCGTTCGGATTGGCACTGCTGCTCAGCGCCGAGATCCGCGCGCGAAAATTCTTCCGCGTGGTCTTCCTGCTGCCGATGATGCTAAGCCCCGTCGCGGTGAGCTGGATGATCGGCAAGTCGCTGCTAGAATATCGTTTCGGTCCGGCGGCCACGCTAGCGCGCTATCTGGGCTGGGACAACCCGGCATTCTTCGCCTCGCCCTGGTTGGCGCGGTTCAGCATCCAGGCGATGGATGCCTGGGTCTCGATCCCTTTCATCATGATCATCCTGCTCGCAGGCCTTCAAGCGATGCCGAAGGAGGTGCAGGAAGCGGCCAAGGTCGACGGCGCGAATGGCTGGCAGTCGTTCTGGCACGTCACTTTCCCGATCATGCTGCCGGTCAGCATCACGGTCCTTATCATCCGCATCATCTTCAAGCTGAAGCTCGCCGACATCGTGATCAACGTGACGGCCGGCGGCCCCGGCGGCGCCACGGACACGGTGTCGAGCTTCATCTACCGCGTCTACCGCGACCGCTCCAATGTCGGATACGGCACGGCGCTCGCCATGGTCTATCTGCTTTTGATCATCGTGCTGCTGACGCTGATGTTGCGCCTGTCGAAGCGTTGGACTCAGAAGGTCATGTAGAGCAAAGGAGTTTGAGCGATTGTCCACGTCGAGCGTAGCATCGAAGCCGAACCGCGAACATCCGCCGCGGCCGCGCGCCAGGCGCACCCTCGGCCGCACGCTGATCTACGCCGCATTGCTGCTCTGGACCTTCATCTGCCTGTTTCCGCTTTACTGGACCGTCACGACCTCGTTCAAATCGGCGGTCGATGTGACTCAGGCGCACCTGATCCCCTGGGTCGATTTTCAGCCGGACTGGAAAGGCTGGCGCTCGATCGGCCTGTCGCCCGATACGCTGTTCGGGACCTCGACCGCGCGTTCCGAGTTCATGAACCGCTTCGTTAACAGCATCATCACTTCGGTCGGCGCATCGCTGCTCGCGCTCACCCTCGGATCGCTCGCCGCCTACGGCTTGAGCCGCTTTCGCTACAAATTTGCTTGGATGCGCAACGACGACATCCTGTTCTTCTTCATGTCGCAGCTGATCCTGCCCCCGGTCGTTCTCGCGCTGCCATTCCTCGTGCTCTACAAGGCCCTGGCGCTGCTCGACACGACGTTTGGCCTGATCCTGCTCTACACGCTGACCGTCCTGCCGATTGTCATCTGGATCATGCGCGACCAGTTCAACGCGATTCCGATCGAGCTCGATGAGGCCGCCTTCGTGGATGGCCTGTCGACTTGGGGCGCGTTCCTGCGCATCATCCTGCCGCTCGCAGTGCCCGGCATGGTCGCCGCGTTCATCCTTTCGCTGGTGCTGTGCTGGAACGAATACTTCTTTGCCGCCCTCCTCACCAGCACCGACGCGAAGACGCTGCCGGTGATGGTGGCGAGCCAGACCGGCTCGCAAGGCATCAATTGGTGGTCGATGGCTGCGCTGTCGACGGCGGCGATCGCACCGCTGGTCCTGGTCGGCATCTTCCTTGAGCGCTACATCGTCAGCGGCTTGACCACGGGAGCCGGAAAGTAGCCGGAGGGATCAACTGAGTTCAGCGCTCGAATTGAATCCCCCAATCCGGCAGCAGTGACGCACCGAGGCCATCTGCAACCAGGATAACGAGTCGTCCGTTAAGAAACCGATTTGAGCGGTGAGCAGTCGCTGGCGGGCGCGATGAGGGTGGTGAGGATCAGGCACCAAAGAGCTCTCAGCCAGGCGAGGACACGGCGGAAGTTGTGACCGACGGCGGAGAGGATGACGTTAGCCGCATCGCCGGGGCGGCCTTTGAGATAGCATCGGCCGAGGTGACCATCGGTCTTCAGGTGTCCGATGATGGGCTCGATGGCGGAGCGGCGGCGCAGCTCGCGCTTGATGACACCGAAGACGCCGCGCTTCTGGCCGGAGATGAAGACGCGACGAGGATTTTGAGCGTCGTGGCCGCGGTATCCCTTGTCGACATAGGCCCGCTCGATCGCACAGCCGGTGAGTGTCTCGGTGCGGTCGATGACGTC
>NZ_LBIZ01000063.1:0-8410 GCF_028128665.1 Bradyrhizobium sp. CCBAU 45384 | reverse complement strand
CGTGGCATACGGTTGTCTTCGCGGTTTGACGTGGCCCATGGCTGCATGGGCCTGGCAAGCTCGTGCGCACTCCGCACTGAAGGTCCTCTGGTCGGCTGCGCTATTTTAGTGCCTACGTCGCATAGACCCATAGAGACGGCGATGCGAGGCGGACATCAAAGATCGATGTCGGCCTGTTGTCCAGGTTGAGGTCGGGCTATGGCCGACAAAGTCAAATTGATCTAAATCGCGAGAGAAGGGCAGCTAGGCAGCGCTCGCCTCCGACTCCGTGATCCGTTAGAAATCGCCCACGGAAGCCGCAGCCGAAGTAATGGTGCCCGCCAGCAAGACCGACGGCCTCCTAAATCGAATCAGGTTGAGCAGATTGTGTAAGTCTGCGGTTTGCGCGAGATTTGCCAAACTCGACGAATGGCATTTCGATCAGCCGCCAAGACAACCACGCCATCGGCACCGTATAAACAACGGCCAGAGCGAAAGGGCCGCGGAGGATTGTACCAAGCTCGCGGCGGCCAATGACAATCCAATTGGGTGCAGCAAATAGAAGCTGTACGAAATGCGGCCCGTGAAACGTGCGGCGAAGGTATCCAAGACGGAAAAAAGGCGCGCTTCGCGGGCGTTTGCAACGAGATAGATTAGCGTGCCTGAGCGAGAGTTTCACCCAGGATCGTTAGCGCTGTCTGCTTCCGGAGGCCGCAGACGAAAAAAGGCACGATAGCAGCAACTGTGCCGCCGACGAGGAATTGCCGCAACCGCTCCGGCCGCGGCGCAAAATGCAGCAGAACCCCGACCACGAAAGCGTAGAGCGGCGCCAAGTTGGTGACGCCGCCGAGCAGATGGACATACGCTCCCCACCACGAGAGAGAAAATAGGACCGCGCACAGCACCAAGAGAGGGCGGGCACCGTAGCGTTTGTAGGCCAAAAAGCTCGCGAGGATGAGCGGAGATGCAAAACATTCGACCGTCATCGACCACATGACACCGTTGATGTCACTACGGATCATATCCTCGCCGAAAACCGGGAGCCGAGCCATTGCCCGTGGTTTGCCCGGAGACGGACTAGGAGACGATCAACGCGCGATGCACAGGGCCAAGGAAGGCAGCGATTTCGACCGCTTTTGGCCCGGTGTGTCCTTGCGAACGACAGTGGCGTCCGGATTGTGGGGGTGGACCGGACCAGCGCGGGTTCAGGGGCGACGTCGCAGTTTAGCTGTCCTTCGCCCGGTTGGACGTGGAGCAAAATTGAACTAAGCTCACGGCCCCTTAGGGGCACAGCATGAAACGCCGCCATTTCGTGACGCTTGTGGGAGGGGCGGCATTGATTTGGCCGGCGCTGTCGCTTGGACAACAATTCGCAAGGGTTTGGAAGATCGGGTATCTGGGATTTGGCGAAGCATCAAGCTGGACGAGCGAAGTGGAGGCTTTCCGTGCCGGTCTTCGCGATCTAGGATATGTCGAAGGCAGGAATCTCAGAATTGATTTTCAATGGGCCGAGCGAGTCGATCAAACGTTTGATCTCGCAAAGCAACTCGTCGACAGGAAGGTCGACGTCATTTTCGCACCTGCATCCACCCAGGTAGGGCCTGCCCGGCGCGCAACTGGCACTATTCCCATCGTTTTCGCTCAGCACGCAGACCCGGTCGGGCTTGGAGACGTGACGAGCCTCTCGCGGCCCGGCGGAAACATAACGGGCATGTCCATGCTTCTCACAGAAGTGTCCGTGAAGGAACTGGAGATCTTGAAGGAAATACTTCCCGGTGCCACGCGGGTCGGCTTGCTCTGGAATCCGACCACGCCTTCGCATCCGACCGCTGTTAAGGCGGTTGATCGCGCAGCACAAACGCTCGGAGTTGAGCTCGTCCACGCTTCAGCCAGCAGCGTCTCAGAAGTTCAAGACGCATTTCACACCATGGCACACAATCAATGCAACGGCGTTCTAGTGTTGTCATCGCCTCTATACACCGTGCAAGCTGAACTGTTGGCCGAACTTCAAATGAAGCATCAGTTGCCTGCCATATTCGCAAATAGGGCCAACGTGAAGGCGGGCGGGCTGGTCAGCTACGGGGCGGATCTGGACGATCTATATAGGCGTGCCGCTTCCTACATCGACAAAATCTTTAAGGGGGCTACGCCCGCTGAATTGCCCGTGGAGCAAGCTTCGAAATATTTCATGGTTCTCAACCTGAAGACCGCGAGGGCTCTGGGCGTCAATGTCTCCCCTACGCTGTTGGCCCGCGCCGATGAGGTCATCGAATAGGCACATCCAATTCTCGTGCGAGAGCCAAGTGTCACGGCGCCGGCCGGTGAGGTCCGGTGATCGCGGCAGAGCGGACCAGATTTGCTCAACCTGAGTTCTTCGCATTTTGACCCATCCGCGACATGGGCAGGTTCGGCCGACCAGCTGGCAGTGCCCACTGATGACAGTGCCGTCGCGTTTACATGCCGTCGACGCGGTTGATGAAACCTTGCCAGACAGCGGTCGGGTCGAACAGATGTTGCCAAATGTTGCCGAGCGTAAGCGCCGTCTAAGAACAAGTGCGTATCCGTGACGTGGACGGCCAAATTGCTTCCGAATGTCAGAGAGTGCATCGTCCCCTCGTCCAGATTATTAACGGTAACCTGTTCCCCGTTTATGTAGACCGAGTTGCGCTCGCCACCCGTAAGGCCCCGCGCCCAGCATTTCAGATCGATCGTCTCGGCATGTGCAGCCGTTGCAGCTAGCAGCGCTGCGACGATGATGGTTGCTTTCAGCTTCACAGTTATCTCGTCGCTTTGTGACGGCCCTGCCGGGGGGTTCGGACACGGCAGGACATTCGATGACTCTGCCGAAATTTCGGTGTCGCCTTCGAAGGATGTGCAGAGGACTCAGTCCGTTCAGAGATGAGCACGCGGCAATAGCCATCCCATGATCTTCTGATAGGGATCGCGACGACTGCGGACGAATGCATTCTCGTTCTGCTGAGCGGCGGTCCTGGCGAATTCAGAAATCCCCTTTCTAGACTGCCGTTTATCCTTCGGAAGCGTCGTCCATTGTCGAATGATCTTCCGGCGGGCTTCGCGTTGCTTTTCCCTTACGTCAGGCATCGGGACGCTCCTTGAAGAGGATTATTCCGGTCGACCTAGTATTGTTTGGCTCACTAGAACTTCAACGTCCAATCAGGAACTCTTGGCCCCTCTGATCGTGCAGCGCTATACACGGGGGCGAGTCTCATATTGGCTTTGCAGGCCCGCCGCCCTAGAATTGAGGCGATCGCAGGACGGGCGAAATGCAGTACGTTTGCGACGCGCCGAAGGGCAAGACCTGGTTCCGTATCGAGACGGAAGGTGAAGCGATGCATGAGTCGCGCCTGATGGGCCACACAGTTGAGCAATATTTCCGCCGCGAACGGGAGAAGGCGGTCCAGTCCTGGCATCCCGAGCGGCCCAACGCGATCGAGCGCGACATCGGCCTCGAGGCCCATATACAGCGAGAGATGCCGCTTTTCCTCACGCTGCGCGACAGCGAGGGCAATGCACTGACTACAGCGATGCTGCCACCGGGCGGCAAGGATCGCGGCGGGTTCCGGATCATCATCGTTGCCGCATCCAATGCCGATCCTTATCCGCAGCAGGACGCGGCCATCGCTGCACTGGGAGCGCATTTCGGTCTCACACTCGATCGCAACCGCTGCTTCCCCTACGGCCGCTAAGGAGCCTGACAAGTATCGCCGCTTGATTGGAGCGATGCCGGCTCATGGCCCGTGTGCGAAGTCCAGACCGGTTCACAGGTGGTCTGGTTGTGGGGGCAGATCTGAAGCGGCTCGCCCAGCGCGCGACCGCCGCGATTGGACTCTTAGCGGAGGCGCGTCGTCCTTGTAAGGTTGGCAATCTGTTTCTATTGGGCGGCGAGTTCGGCCAGGAAGCTGCTATCGCTGTTTCCGGGAATGGAGGCTCCTTGGGATGATTCCGGGCGGCGTCCCCTCGAACTCGGCCGCCTGACATTCGTCGGAGGCGCAGGCTTCGACGCGCTCGCGCAATACGGCGCGCCTGTGTTGGACCCCGGCTGACAGCCAGGAAATCGGAAAGGGCTCGGCATCGCTGCCGAGCCTTGTTATTGTTGAGCTCTTATGTGGGACTTAGAAGTCCATACCCCCCATGCCGCCGCCGCCCGGAGGCATGCCGCCCGCACCAGTATTCTTCTTCGGCACTTCGGCCACCATAGCTTCGGTGGTGATCAGGAGCGCTGCGACGGACGCCGCGTTCTGGATCGCGACTCGAACTACCTTAGTCGGATCGATGATGCCCTTGGAGACCAAGTTGCCGTATTCGCCGGTCTGCGAGTCGAAGCCATAGGCGTACTGATCCTTCTCGAGGATCTTGCCGACGATCACCGAGCCGTCCTCGCCCGCGTTGATTGCGATCTGGCGGGCCGGGTAGGACAACGCCTTGCGCACGATCTCGACCCCGGTCTTTTGGTCGTCATTTTTGGTGCGAATGCCCTTGAGGTGATCGGAGGCACGCAGTAGCGCAACGCCGCCGCCCGGCAGGATGCCTTCTTCAACCGCCGCGCGGGTCGCATGCATCGCATCGTCCACGCGATCCTTGCGCTCCTTGACCTCGACCTCAGTCGCGCCGCCGACGCGGATCACCGCGACGCCGCCAGCGAGCTTGGCGAGACGCTCCTGGAGCTTCTCACGATCGTAGTCCGAGGTGGTCTCCTCGATCTGCGCCTTGATTTGCGCCACGCGAGCTTCGATGTCGGCCTTCTTGCCGGCGCCGCTGACGATCGTGGTGTTCTCCTTGTCGATCATCACCTTCTTGGCGCGACCGAGCATGTTGAGCGTGACGTTCTCGAGCTTGATGCCGAGGTCTTCCGAGATGGCCTGGCCGCCGGTCAGGATCGCGATGTCCTGCAGCATGGCCTTGCGGCGATCGCCGAAGCCCGGAGCTTTGACAGCAGCGACCTTAAGACCGCCGCGGAGACGGTTGACGACGAGCGTGGCGAGCGCTTCGCCTTCGACGTCTTCGGCGATAATCACAAGCGGCTTGCCGCTCTGCACCACGGCTTCCAACAAGGGAAGTAGTTCATTCAATTGAGATAGCTTTTTCTCGTTGATCAGGACGTAGGCATCATCCATCTCAACGCGCATCTTGTCGGCATTGGTGACGAAGTAGGGCGAGATGTAGCCGCGATCGAACTGCATGCCCTCGACAACTTCGAGTTCGGTCTCGAGCGACTTGGCTTCCTCAACGGTGATGACACCCTCGTTGCCGACCTTCTTCATGGCGTCGGAGATGAACTTGCCGATCTCCGCATCGCCATTGGCCGAAATCGTGCCGACCTGGGCGATCTCGTCGTTCGAGGTGACCTTCTTGGAGTTCTTCTGCAGGTCGGCAACCACAGCCTCGACCGCGAGGTCGATACCGCGCTTGAGGTCCATCGGGTTCATGCCGGCGGCAACCGACTTGGCGCCTTCACGGACGATCGCGGCCGCGAGCACGGTGGCGGTGGTGGTGCCGTCGCCGGCCGCGTCAGCGGACTTGGAGGCGACTTCGCGCACCATCTGCGCGCCCATGTTCTCGAACTTGTCCTCGAGCTCGATCTCCTTGGCGACGGTGACGCCGTCCTTGGTGATGCGGGGCGCGCCAAACGACTTGTCGAGGACGACGTTGCGGCCCTTTGGGCCGAGCGTCACTTTCACTGCATTGTGGAGGATGTCGACACCGCGTAGCATGCGGTCGCGGGCGTCGACGCCGAATTTCACTTCTTTGGCTGACATGGTGGGTTTCCCTGAGTTTTTGACTTGGTCTCAGCCTTGATGAGGCGACCGGCAGGCACTTGAGCGATGCGAGCGGTGGATTAGGCGGCCTTCTTCTTGGAAGACATCTCGGTGAGAACGCCCATGATGTCACTCTCCTTCATGATCAACAGTTCCTCGGCGTCGATCTTGACCTCGGTGCCCGACCACTTGCCGAACAGCACGCGGTCGCCAACCTTCAGGTCGATCGGAACCAGCTTGCCGGCTTCGTCGCGGCCACCGGGGCCAACGGCGATGACTTCACCCTGGGAGGGTTTTTCCTTGGCTGTATCGGGAATGATGATGCCGCCAGCGGTCTTCTCTTCCGCGTCGATGCGCTTGACCACGACCCGATCGTGAAGCGGACGGAATTTCATGCTCTCCTCCTATCTTCTAGTCGTTTATATTTTTGAACAAGCAGTCGAAGCGAGCGAGTGCTAACCGCTCCGAAAATAAGCCGGCCTGGCCGGCATACAAGACAAAGCGACGAGGATTTCGAAAATCCATCGCCCTCACTGGAGGCTCGTTCAGAGCCACCTAAAGGAGCCATGGAATGAACTCTTGGCCGGCGTCTGGGTTAGCATGTTCAGGTACTATGATGCCGCGTCCAACGGCGGTCTAGATCCCGTCACGGTACGCGGAGAAGTCGGGAAATCCCATCCCTCTCGCCTAGCGAGATAACCTGAGCCGCAGCAGTCGAGCAACTTTCTTTAGAGATTCTCTCCCTCCGTCGAGAGAACAGCAAAACTACGTGTGCGTGTTGACGCTTCAGTGAGACTGTTTCAGTGAGTAGCTCTGGGAAGGTGCCCGCCTGTCAACCTGTCAACCGTGTCAACCCAAGAATCACCTTAGCTGGCTGGTGAAATTTCGGGGCGCGCTTGTGCCATACCGGATAGGGGCCTGGGAGGGACCCGCTTCGACCAGGAACATCATGCGGACCTCAGTGTCTACTGGCGACAACCGCCGCTATCGCTCGATTTTAGCCCTGGTCAGAAGGAGTGTACGAGGCGACAGCATCGGCAACCTGCTGGAAGAACAGGCTATAGGTGCCGTGAGCTGCGAAAAATGCTTGCCGAGAGGAAAAGTGTCCCAACGATGCTGGTGACCGAATTTACATCGAGCGGGGTGCCATTAAGCGCGCTGTAGCAAATGACGCCCACGAGCGAAAAGAGGGCCAGCACAAAGCGAATAACAGGCGTCGACGAGAGGTTGCCGAGGCGCTTAGCGAGACTGACCGCGGCGTTCAAAATGAACGGACCCAATAATGCAACAAGAGAGGTGATCATGTTGTTTAGATGAAGGATAATCGCACTTAGTAATTATACGCCCTGTCGAGCCTGACGAATGATCCTCTCCACATTGAGGATACCGGGGCAGGTTTTCCCGCCGTTGATTTGGCGGTGAGGGATTACATAGGTGGAATCGAGCGGGATAGACCACTTGGCTGCAAGGTACTGCGCCGGAGTACCTCAAGGCAATCGCGCCGAGCAGCTCGCGGTATGTCGGACGGCGACAGATTTGAGGTCTCGGCGTTTTCGGTGGCGGCTTTTGCCGTTGCCTTACAGACCGCAGCTTTTGTCGGTTCTTTGCCTGCCATCAAGACTGCGTCGACGGTCCGTCTACCGATACCCGAGTCGCGCTTCTCGGCGTCCCTGATCTGGCGGGCTTCGTGGATTTCTTTTCGGGAGAGGCCGACGTCGGCGGCTGTTGGAGCATTGTTCTCCTTTGAAACTTTGCTCACCCGGTCCCCGCCGGCCGACTGCACTTCGCCGCGCGCCTGCGCCGCATCATACTCGTCAGCAAGGCGCCGCTTCACCTGCGCCTCAATGTCCAGCGCGTCGGCTTGCGCACGCAAGGCGGCGCTAAGACTTAACGGACCGTTAGCGAGACGGAGGTAAGCTTCGGCTCGGCAACCGTTCGGGTCTGCAAGCAATGGAATTTCAAAGTGCGACACCCGCGGTTGTGGTGGCGATCCGCCAGCGTGATCTTCTGAACACCTGGCTGAGGCTCTACTTGCGCAATGAGGACGACCTTCCCGGAATTTCGGGGTACGAACCTGAACGCCTCAAAGAAGAAGCGGACGATCTCGTTTATTACACTATCGAAGCGTCCTGCACGCCGCCCGTGGTCACGATACAGAGCGAAGGCACTCGCATGTCGAGCGCTTATGGCGCGATCGGCAAAGGCCGCCGACTAGACGAGTACGTTGGCCCCCGGTTGGCGGCCTCTGTAATGCCCGTTTATCACCTATGCATCGAGCGGCGTCGGCCGGTATACACCGTCTCTCATCTGAAGGACGGCGAAGGTCGCGAGGTGGAGTACGAGAGGTTGCTTCTGCCATTTGGGCATGGCAGCACGGTGACTGACATCATCGCGTCGCTCAAAACCATCAGCATGGAAGGTCGCTTCGAGCTTCGAGACCTAATGAAGCGCACGGACATTGTAACAGCCCCAGCTGTGCGGGCCGTGATCGACCGCGACCTCGTAAACGCGCGCCCCTATCGCTCGGCCTCGTGGGCCGATGACCTCGTATTCGAGTGATTGGGTGTCTACCCATGGATCAGGACGAAGTGGCCGAGTGGTTTGTGCCGGCGCTCAGGCGAAGCTACGCTCGTCTGGCGGCATGGATGGTACGC
>NZ_LBIZ01000062.1:0-4544 GCF_028128665.1 Bradyrhizobium sp. CCBAU 45384 | reverse complement strand
ATGAGCCGTCCAAATAGACGTCCTTTTTGCTGTCCAATCCCATCCGAAGCCTCCGTCCCAACCAGAGGCTTCTTCGCACAGCTATCCCAGTCCCGATGCAAGGGTTCCCGCTTAGCGCTTACGATCTAAAATCGGCCCTTCAATGAAGAGGATTGATAACTTGGCAATACTACATTTCGCCTTCGCGAGCTTGCGTCGCGAGGCAGCTCGGCCGGGGCATGCCGGTTGCTCGCAAAAGACCTACGGATCGTACCCAGCCGGCCGAGGCGCAGGATCGCTGCCGAGCACATTACGATACTTGCGCCGCCCCCATTCGAAGCGGCACCACCCTTCAGATACGTCTTTCAAGGAGATGATGTCTGTTGGACCGTCCCAATCCCGAGCTAGATCGTCGCTCCAGTTCTTCAACCATGTTGGGTTAAACATCGTCTCTACGTAGCGGATGCCGTGGTCAGGCAGAATGGTCAACACGTTCTGCCAAGGCTTTTGAGCAGCGCGCCACTCCGCCACAGCGAGAGCGGCGCCACTCGATGGACCGACTAGCATTCCGGTGCGTCGATGGAATTGATGGACTTTTTGCACCATTTTCGGCACAGGCACCCAATGGACTTCGTCGCAAAGTTCAAAGTCTACATTGCCCATTGGAATTCCAGCGCCCATTGCCAGAAGCTGCTCAAACGTTTCTCTGCACATCCTGCTGATCTGCGTCGCTTGAGCGCCAAAAATGACACTTCTATTGTGATCTACTGCGATTACCTCTAAGTCCGGGTTGTTGCGCTGCAATACAGAAGCGATTCCAAAGAGTGATCCGCCACTGCCGACTGTTCCAACGATTGCGTCGATTCGCGGCTCCGCCAGAAGTGCTCGTTCAGCTATCGGCTTATACGAAAGCGAGTTTAATGGGTTTGTGTACTGTTGCGGCCAGAAGCTGTCTGGCATGGATTGGCGCAGTTTGGCTAGTACTTCAAGCCGCGCCTGCTGAATTCCACCTTCACAATTTTTGCTCGCCGTGACCGTATGTAAAGTTGCGCCCAGATTTTCCAATCGCCAGCGCACAATCTCGGACGTTGGGCCGGTGACTAGGGTGAGGCGTAGTCCATACAGGGAACACAGGATAGCTAGCGCAAGGGCAAAAGTGCCAGAACTACTTTCAATCACGCGGCTGCCCGCCTGCAACTGGCCGTTTTCCAACGCCGCATCGAGGATATGCTTAGCCGGAGTAAACTTCATCAGGTCGAATTTTGCGACCAGCAGATTTTGCTCGGTTTGCAAAAAAGTGGGAAAGGAAAGCCCTTCGATAACGCTTTCATTGACGGGTCTTATTAGTGCGTTGACGCATACTTCCGACATGGCTATTGAGCCTCCGTGGCTAAACTGCTGAATTCCCAACTGTGAGGCCCGGCTCCCTTCAATGTCGCTTGGGAGAACAACGGCTCTTCGGCTTCGAGATGAGCTGGACCTGCACGTTTTCTGTTTCCATTTGTCGACAATAAAGATGTCAGTGCCGACTCGCAGTTTTCGTGATTTCGAACCGAAACAGTCAAGACCCGTGCCAAGTGTCCTTATCGAGCTAAAGCACCATCATCCTTCAAACATTTCGCAGGCGAGGAAGGCAGGTGACTATGTCACAAGGCCGACAATTGGGCGGCCGGGTCGATGAAGATGCGCGGCTGCTTTTTTCGTCCAGACGCACGGTCAGCGCTCTTTCGAGGTTGGACACGCGTCGCGACGCAACCTTGCTACTGCGGCATCGCTCCAAAATCGCCGAGGAATACGGGAGCCGTCGGTCCAAGAGGCATGGCCTACATGGGAGACCTGACCGACCAAAATAGGTAGATGTCAGTTCATCACCGACAACCTACTCTGATCGCTCGCGGCGACCAATTTGGCAAGTCAACCGCGCATATGCGAGGAGAATGACACAAATGAAGAGCCCAATTAATCTCTTACAGGTATCCCGTTTTCTTAGAACTTACGATGAAGCTGCCGCCGAAAAAGGCATTAAACTTTCCTTAGGATTCGATTTTTGCGAATATATAGCGATAGCGCGAGCAACGCCAACAAAACGTCCAACCCAACCAGTGTTTAGGCCGGATCGGTCGCGAATAGAGCCGGGAGATGGATACTGGATCATGGGCTTCGATAAAAATAACGAAGTTGTTTATCTCGAGGCTGTTCGACTGTTTCACCTTGAGCACAGCAACTTCGGAGAACATCTTCAATCACTAAAAGTGTTTTACGATGAGCCTGCAAAACATGCACATCCAGACGATCGATGCATCTGCACGGCGCCAAGCGCCAAGAAAATTACAGGTAAGGTAGCCTACCATGGGGACCTTTGGGTGCGCAGCGACTTTAGAGGACAAGGTATACTGAAGCATACGGGGGGAATAGGAAGCGGCATTACACTTGCGATGTGGAATCCTGACTTCTTATGTTGGCTTGCAAGGCGCTGGACTTTGGAAAAAGGCGTCTACAATCCGCTACATTATGAATCTGGCGGAGCGCAATTAAGGCTGGTGGAAGAGAATATTAGGGAGGATGACTGGCTTATGTGGATGACACGAGAGGAGTTGAGGAGCATCATTGATCCTCCCGTCCTTACCTCGTGAGTTATCTAGACATTCATGATCTTGTAACGCGTCGGATTTGTCACAACGCCCCCCGAGAGGTCTCACTCTATCTTCCACCCCTGGAGCCGATCCGCTGACGAAATCTTGCTCGAGAAGGATCACTGGATCGCAAGCATAACCTTGATCCTGCAGCTATAAGAGCTTTCGCAGCGGCGTTTTTTATCCGCGCTGCGCGCCGCACGGCCATATTCTTGATCGTGCTATTTCTAGGATTATACGCTATGCCGATCTACTATCCTGATATCCTTGAGCAGAAGGCCGAGCCGCGCGTCTTTACCTACACTGAGAAGGATGTGATGCTCTATGCGCTGGGGATTGGCATGGGCCGCGATCCAATGAACGAGCGCGAGTTGCCATTCGTACTCGAGAAAGACATCAAGGTCGTGCCGTCAGCTGTTACCACGCTAGCATTGGCCAAGGGAGGGCCTGCCAGGCCTGCATCGGAGCAGAATCCCGGTCTGCGGATCAGCGAGCTGAACCTGCTAATGTTAGTGCACGGTGAGCAGAAGATTGAGTTACACAAGCCGCTGCCATCGTCCGGCACGTTCAGAGCCACTAGCCGCACGATCACCGCCTTCGACAAGGGCCAGGACAAGGGGGCGGTCGTGGTCGACGAGACCATGTGGACCGACGACAAGGGAGAGAAAATCGCAACCCTCACCGCCTCCACCTTCGCGCGCGGCGATGGGGGCTTTGGCGGTCCCCCGGCAGGCGCACCCGAGCCTCACTCAGTCCCCACACGCAAGCCGGACGTGACGGTCTCGTTAGACACCCGGCCAGACCAGGCGCTGCTTTATCGGCTGAATGGCGATTTCAATCCGCTTCATTCAGATCCAAGCGTCGCCAAGCAGGCCGGTTTCTCGCGACCAATTCTGCATGGTCTCTGCACTTTTGGTATCACTTGCCGTGCCGTGCTGCAGGAGTTCTGCAATTTCGATCCGACGAGGATCCTGAGCCACGAGGCGCGCTTCTCGGCGCCCGTACTCCCCGGAGATACAATCACTGTCGATCTCTGGCAAGATGTCGACGTGATCTCGTTCGAGGCGCGCGTGATCGATCGGTGTACGACAGTGATCAAGAACGGCAAGGCCGTGCGGCGCGGCTTCTAGAAGCACTTCTCCGCTCAACCGCTAGGCTCTCGTACTGGCTCGGATACTCACGGGCATAGTGCGACGATTGGGGCACAAGTACAATGTAGTCGTTGAGGTACGCGTGTTGCCGCATGTAGCGAAGTCCTGTTGTTTCATCTGTTTTCCCCTTAGCCAGGTGCAAAGGACGCCGGTCGCGCAACTGCTGGGCATTTCGCCCGCGCCGATTTCGCGCCCGGTCCTCAACCGAGCGCTAGCAAAGCCAACCGACCGGTGATCGGGCGCGGTCAATGCCGCCGGCTGCCGAAGGCGGTGGCACAACGCGCCAGCGTTGAGAACGATGTATCCGTTCGGCGTAGGCCGCAGCGTCACCGCCTGAGCAGTTCAGGGTTTTCTTTGTAGAACTTGATGAGTTCGATCAGGTTGTCGATGCCGAAGTCGGTGAACGCTTGGACGCCGTCTTCTCCGACGCCATAGACCCAGATGACGCCATCCTCGATCTCCATCTCGTTGGCGAACAGCCAATCTTCATCTTCGCCGAGATCTTTGGCGACTTTGGCGAGGGTGGTGACGTGATGGACCTTGTTGACGTGCGTGGTCATGCTGCTTGAGCGGAGAGTGTTGATGCCGGCGTCCAATTCCAGGGCAGAAGCTCGTCGAGGCGATGAGCCGGGTGGGTGGCGATGCGAGCAAGGACATCGGCCAGCCACGCCTGCGGGTCGATGCCGTTCATTTTTGCCGTTTATGCCGCCCGCCGAACTATGCCGAGTCGGCTCGTTTTCCCCAGATTTCTGGCTGACCGGCGTTTGGTCGGTTCGGCATA
>NZ_LBIZ01000061.1:0-4328 GCF_028128665.1 Bradyrhizobium sp. CCBAU 45384 | reverse complement strand
GAAGCGTAACCCGCCACTGTTCATCTCCGCGGAAGCAGAAAAGGTGGGTTACGCCGAGCGGTTTGCGCTTCGCGCAATCCGCAAGGCTAACCCAACTTACGAAATCACAGCGGCATCACACCTCCCGCTGCCTCAACAACCCCTCCACATCCAGCCGCTTGGTAAACATCGCGAGCTTACCATCCGGCCCGAACGGCCATTGCTCCCGCGGCTTGTCCCAATACAGCTCCACGCCGTTCTGGTCAGGATCGCGCAAATACAGCGCCTCGCTCACGCCATGGTCGCTGGCACCATCCAGCGCAATGCCTGCTGTCAGCACCCGATGCAGCGCATCCGCCAGCGCCGGGCGCGTCGGATAGAGGATCGCGGTGTGAAACAGCCCGGTGGTGCCCGGCGGCGGCGGCGAGCCGCCCTTGCTTTCCCAGGTGTTGAGCCCGATGTGGTGATGATAGCCGCCGGCCGAGATGAAGGCCGCACCCGAGCCCATGCGCTGCATCAGCTCGAAGCCGAGCACGCCGCAATAGAAACCGAGCGCACGATCGAGATCGGCAACCTTGAGATGGACGTGGCCGATGCGCGTGCCGGCGGGGACGGGTGATGTTTGCGACATGTGGCTGCTCCGTGTCTAAACCTCACTTAAGCCGGGGTTCGGCACACCGCCACTGGCTGATCCCGAAACCCAGCGTTTCCAGATGCGAGCTTAAGTCAGCTCCGGCACCTCACCCTCCGGCAGCTCGAACTCAAACGTGTTCAGCGTCATCGACACCATTGTGTAATAGCCGCACAGCCCGATTACCTCGACGACGCCGCGTTCACTGAGCAGCTTGACGGCCTCGTCATAGAGCCCCTTCTCGACACCGTGCCCCTCATGCAGCGACTTCGCGAGATCGTAGATCATTTTTCCCTTGGGGTCGTCGAACTCGGGCGTGCGGCGATCGCGGATCGCGTCGATGATGTCCACCTTCATGCCGCCAGCAAGCGCAAGGCGCTTGTGCGCATACCATTCGTACTGTGCGGTCCAGTGCCGCGCCGTCACCAGGATCGCGATCTCCGAAAGTTTTGCCGGGAAGATGGTGTCGTAGCGCAGCACCTCGCCGAGCCGCGTGGCGTGACGGGCCATGTCCGGGCTGTTCAGCCAGGCCATCATCGGCGCCGGCGGCTTGCCGCGTTTGCCGGCAATCGACTCGTCATAGGTCTGCCGCTGGCTCTCGTTCATTTCGCCAGGCGAAAGAAGCTTTAGGCGCATCCTCGTTTCCTCTTTGTTTTCAAGCACCATCGCGTCGCGACTATAGCCGACAACGCCTTGCGGAAGTGGTTGAATTCCGCGAGGGCTTGGCCCAGAGTCGCGCTCAACAAGGGTTGCATTGATGGAAACGACCAATGACTGACGCCAAAACCAGCGAAATTGAAAGCGCCGATCTCGAAAAATTCCGTAGCGAGACGCGCGCCTGGCTCGAGGCCAATTGCCCGCCGGAAATGCGCAAGCCCGCAACCTCCGACGCCGACGTGTTCTGGGGTGGACGCAACGCAAAATTCTCCTCCGAGCCGCAGCGCGTCTGGTTCGAGCGCATGCGCGACAAGGGCTGGACCGTGCCGGATTGGCCCAGGGAGTATGGCGGTGGGGGCTTGAGTGCTGCCGAGCACAAGGTGCTGCGTTCCGAGATGGCCAGGATCGGCGCGCGCCCGCCGCTGTCGAGCTTCGGCATCTGGATGCTCGGACCGGCGCTGCTGAAATACGGCAACGAGGCGCAGAAGAAAGAGCATCTGCCGAAGATCGCCGCGGGCCTGATCCGCTGGTGCCAGGGCTATTCCGAGCCGAACGCCGGCTCCGACCTCGCCTCGCTGCAGACCCGCGCCGAGAGCGATGGCGACGACTTCATCATCAACGGCCAGAAGATCTGGACGTCCTACGCGAACTACGCGGACTGGATCTTCTGCCTCGTGCGCACCGATCCCGCGGCGAAGAAGCACGACGGCATCAGCTTCATCCTGTTCGACATGGCCTCGAAGGGCGTCACCACCAAGCCGATCCTGCTGATCTCAGGCTATTCGCCGTTCTGCGAGACCTTCTTCGACAATGTCCGCGTGCCGAAATCGCATGTGGTGGGCCAGATCAACCGCGGCTGGGACGTCGCCAAATATCTGCTGCAGCACGAGCGCGCGATGATCTCGGGGATGGGCGAGCGCGGCGTCGGCCGTCCGCTCGGCCAGATCGCGGCCGATTCCGTCGGCACCGATGCGCTGGGGCGGCTCGACGATGCGATGCTGCGCGGCCAGATCGCGACCTTCGACGTCGACGAAGCCGCGCTCGCCGCCTGCGCCGAGCGCGCGGTCGATCTCGCCAAGGCCGGCCAGGCGCATCCGGCGTTCTCGTCGGCGATGAAATATTACGGCACCGAGCTCAACAAGCGCCGCTACGAGATCCTGATGTCGGCCGGCGGCATCGACGCACTGGAATGGGAGAGCGAACGCTCCAGGCATGGCGCCCGCCCGCGCGCCTGGCTGCGCACCAAGGCCAACTCGATCGAGGGCGGCACGTCCGAGGTCATGCTCGGCATCGTCGCCAAGCGCATCCTGGATCTGCCGGGGGCGTGAGCCGCGCACTCACCATGCGTCATTCCGGGGCGCGCGTAGCGCGAGCCCGGAATCCATCTCACCGCGGAAATGCCGCCCGATGGATTCCGGGCCTGCGCCTCCGGCGCATCCCGGAATGACGAACCAAAACAGATTTCGAATCGGAAACACACCCATGGCCCTCGTCCTCACCGAAGAACAATCAATGCTCCGCGACTCCGCGCGCGGGCTGATCAGCGACAAGGCGCCGGTGTCGCATCTGCGGCACCTGCGCGACAGCAAGGATCCCACCGGCTTCTCCAAGGAGCTCTGGCAATCCTTCGCCGAGATGGGCTTTGCCGGCCTGCTGGTGCCGGAAGAGTTCGGCGGCAGCGGCCTCGGCTTCATGGAGGCCGGCGTGGTCATGGAGGAAATCGGCCGCACCTTGATGCCGTCGCCTTTCCTCGCCACGTCCGTGGTCGCAGCATCCGCGTTGAACCGCGGCGGCAATGCCGCGCAGAAGGCGGAGTTCTTGCCCAGGATTTCCAACGGCTCGCTGCTGGCGACGCTCGCAATCGACGAAGGCGCAAAGCACCGCCCGCTCCACACCGCCTTGCAGGCCGTGCGCGCCGGCAACGGCTTTAAATTGTCCGGCGCCAAGGCGCTGGTGGTCGACGGCCACGTCGCCGATCTCTTCATCGTCGCCGCGCGCACTGCGGGCTCGGCCGGCGAGCGCGACGGGCTGACGCTGTTCCTGGTCAATCCCAAAGCCAAGGGCGTGTCGATCGAGCGCACCATCATGGTCGACGCACACAATGCGGCGCGGGTCGAGCTCGCCAATGTCGACGTCAACGCCGACAGCGTGCTCGGCGAGGTCGACCAGGCGGCTGGCCTGCTCGACGGCGTGCTCGATATCGGCCGCGGCGCGGTCGCCGCCGAAATGGTGGGTCTCAGCGACGAGGTCTTTGGCCGCACCGTCGAGTATCTCAAGAGCAGAAAACAGTTCGGCAGGCTGATCGGCGAATTCCAGGCGCTGCAGCACCGCGCCGCCGAGCTCTATGTCGACATCGAGATCACCCGCGCGGCCACCATGAAGGCGCTGCAGGCGCTGGACGCCGATGTGGCCAAGGCTGCATCAAGCGTTGCGGTGGCCAAGGCCCGCGCCGGCACCACCGCCACCCGCGCGGTGCAGGAGGGCGTGCAGATGCACGGCGGCATGGGCATGACCGACCAGTTCGACATCGGCTTCTTCATGAAGCGCGCACGTGTGTGCGAGGAATTGTTCGGGGATGCGAATTACCACTCCGAGCAGCTGGCGCGCGCGCGGGGGTATTGAGGCGGGCCGTCACGTCATACTCGATGTCATCGCCCGCGAAGGCGGGCGATCCAGTACGCCGCGGCCTATCCGCATACGACCGTCGTCTCGGAGTACTGGATCGCCCGGTCAAGCCGGGCGATGACAGTTGAGAGTGTGGAGAGCGCTTGCCCCAACCTCGTCATTGCGAGCGCCGCGAAGCAATCCAGAATCTTTCCGTGGAGACAGTCTGGATGCTTCGTCGCTTCAGCTCTCGTAGGGTGGGTTAGCGCTGCAGAAGCGCAAAGCGCATCTGCGGCGCGTAACCCACCAACTTCGTTCGGCGAACGCGGAATCATGGTGGGTTACGCCCTGCAATTGCGCCTCGCGCAATTGCAGGGCTAACTTTGGTGTTTCAGGAGGTTGTCCATCTGGTCTGAACCGAGGAAGCTGAGGTTGCGAAGCTTCAACGTTCCAAGGA
>NZ_LBIZ01000060.1:0-4010 GCF_028128665.1 Bradyrhizobium sp. CCBAU 45384 | reverse complement strand
GACGCCATGAACACGATCGCCAAGGGCGCGCTGGTGCCCGTCCCCGGCGGCGTGCTGATCATGGATGGCGCGACGCTCCTCGGCGCCGTTGGCGTGTCGGGCGACACGTCGGACAATGACGAGGTCTGCGCGATGGCCGGCATCCAGGCGGCGGGGCTCAAGGCCAACGCGGGTTAGGACTTGCTCAGGGGTGACAACTAGAAGCACGGCTGGCCCGGGGAATCGAGCAACTGCAGGGGCTCGAGCCCCCGACGCCAGGATTATGATGCGAGGCCTGAGGGCTCTCACGCGTTAAGCGGTTTTCTTTCAAGGGATTTTCCCGGGGAAACAGGTGTAAGCGCCCGACGAAAAACTTCTGCCAAGGAAATCGACCGTCCAGCGTTTGTACGGGACGCTCCGATTTGCAGGGCATACTTCGAGAAATCGTGACGCGGCAAGCAAATTGACGATGGCCGCCCGCAATCAGCTGGCGACGCCCAGGACGACAAGAGGATACTGGAAGAATCAGGCGCCATAAAGGGATCGGATGTCCGGACATCGTCATGGCGTCCCTGAAGTCGTGGAGCTGATGCAGCGCTTTGTGACGGAGGGCAAGGTCAGGTGCTGGGGCATCTCGACGCTCTCGCCGGATCGATGCCGGATTACCCTGTCAGGCGGCATGGCGAGGCATTGGCATTATCGCCCCTACCCCGCGCGCCTCGGGATTTCTGGCCGGAGACGTCGGCGCGGACACCGTTCTTTCCGGCCAACGACCACCGCAGCAGACGGCAACGCGATCGGATCGTCACCTGGATGGTGGCTGCCCAAGGGGTTATCGATGTCGACAGCGTCGATCTGGCTGATAGGCCCCGGAATCGCGTTGCGTTGGCGCTGCGATTTTGCCTCTCGGGGACGGAGTTGCCAGGGTAATTCCAGGCATGCTAACGCGGAGCGAAGTTCTGGCCAGCGTTGCGGCTTGCGAACAGGGGCAGCTTGGGCGAGATGCCATGCTGAGCATCGAAGGCCTCTACCGCCGTTACGAAGCTCGGTTGCGGGCCTGACGTCTGGCGCAATCTTGCGGGGCATCGCAAGTTTCTTTTGCGCCGACTTCTGGTGAGGTCTGGCTGTCGGGCGCGATATTTTCAGAACGCGACGCTGACGCGGAGTGGTGCACGAAGTTGGGAGTGGTCTTGGCCTCGACCATTGTAAAGCCGATATCAGAACCGCGTCCGGTGGCATCAGCGGTCCACGGGAGCTTGAACATGTTGTCCAACGCCCTGAGTTGGGCGTGGCTCGACACGGTCTGCCAGTATCGGCGCTCTAGGATCGGTCCTCTGTGGGAGACCCTCAACGTTCTGGTGATGTTGTTGGGCCTGAGCGCCGTCTCTTCGGCGATCTTTGGCAGCAGTGTCTCCGACATTATCGCCTATGTCGGCGTCGGAATCATCGTTTGGTCGGCCATATCAGCGCTTATCGTCGAAGGAGGCGGCGTCTTCGTCAGACATGCCGGATATCTCAGCAATTCGACACTCGGTCTCGGTCTCTATGTCGGACGAACCGTTTTCAAGATCATGATCACCTTCGGGCATCACGCGATCATTTATGTGGTGGGGGTCGTGTTCGCACTCGTGCCGCTCGGTCCGACCAGCCTGCTCGCGATCCCTGGGATCGTCCTGCTCTTCGTCAACGGCTTCTGGGTCGTGATGGTGCTCGGCTTCATCTGCGCGCGATACCGGGACGTTGAACTGATCGTGCGAAACTTGATGCAACTTGCTTTTTTCTTGACGCCGGTATTCTGGAACTACCGACAAATCACCAGCAACCGGCAGTTTCTCGTCGAATACAATGTCCTTTTCTATTTCATCGAGATCATTCGCGATCCGCTGCTCGGCCAGGTTCCGCCGCTCTGGCACTATCTGACGGTTCTCGGGTTCACCGTGGCCGGCTATGGGCTCGCTTTTTTCGTTTACCGACGGATGCGCGCTCACCTCGCATTCTGCGTCTAGCGCATGTCCGGAGAAGTGGGCACCGGCTTTCCGATAAGATCATGCTCGAACAGCAAAAATTATCATGAGAAACGGCTAGTCCATGACTCACGTGCGTCTGAAGAACGTCAACGTCAGCATACCCATCTACGATAGCCATGCGCTCCGCCTGATCCGCATGCCGTCATTCAGCAATGTCCGGGTAGGCTCCGACTCGGCAAGCCGGCTCAACGGCGTCATCGTCATTCATGCCCTGAAGAATCTCTCGCTAGAGCTGGAGGAGGGGGACCGGGTCTGCCTGGTCGGCCACAACGGCGCGGGAAAAACCACCTTGTTGCGGCTGGTGGCTGGTATCTACCCGGCGTCGACCGGTTCGGTGGATGTGAAGGGGAGCACGTTTACACTGCTCAGCGGCAGCATTGCGTTGAATTCCGATGCTACTGGCTACGAGAACATCAGGCTGATCGCAAATCTATACAACTGGTCCAGCGAAAAATATCAGGACCTCGTGCAAGACATCGAGGAGTTCACCGAGCTCGGTGTCTATCTGTCGTTACCCACGCGCATCTATTCTGCAGGCATGCAGGCGCGGCTCGCGTTCGCGCTTGCGACCGCCCAGAACCCGGACGTCCTCTTGATCGACGAAGGCATCGGCGCGGGCGATGCGCACTTCCAGGAGAAGGCGCGCGAGCGTGTGAATCAGTTCGTCAGCCGTGCACGGATCCTGATGATGGCGTCACATTCGAAAGAGCTGTGCAGGCTGATTTGCACAAAGGCGCTAGTCCTATCCAAGGGCGAGAGGGTCTTCTTTGGCGGCGTTGACGAAGGCTTCGCCGTCTACGATCAGATGAGTTGAACTTCTGTCACAAGTCGACTCGACGTCATGCTAATTTAGAACGTGAAGTAGATGAGTTCGCTCGCGCGATTCTGGATGAGCTATTCCGCGCCAGAACGGTTGTTGCGGCCGCTTGGGATCGAAAACCCGAAGAAATCGATTTGGAGGCTGTATCTTGGAGCCCTCGGTACGAAGGTGTTGTTCGACGAAACGCGCGAGGTCGCGGCTTGGCACTCGGTCGAGGATTGCGTCACTGCGATCGAGCGCTACTTGTGTGATGGAAGCGCCCGCGCGGAGATCGCCCGGACCGGGCAGCAAAGGACCATGGGGAGCCACGAGCACGGCGACGGCATGGTGCGCTCGGAATTCCACGAGGTCATGTTTGGCGAGCGCCTCGTCGCCGACTTCCGCGAGTTGAAGAAGCGCTTCGACCCTGAAGGCGTGCTCAATCCCGGCAAGATCGTCGACGCGCCGAAGATGGACGACCGCTCGCTGTTCCGCTTCAAGTCGGATTATCGCGTCAAAGAGCTCAAGACGAAGCTCGACTGGTCGGCCTATCCCGGCGCCGGCGGCGGTTTTCAGGGCGCGGTCGAGATGTGCAACAACAACGGCGCCTGCCGCAAGCTCGAGGGCGGCGTGATGTGCCCGTCCTATCGCGCCACGCGCAACGAGAAGGACGCCACGCGCGGCCGCGCCAACAGCTTGCGGCTCGCGATCTCAGGCCAACTGGGCCTCGACGCGCTTGCCTCCGACGAGATGATGGAGACGCTAAAGCTCTGTGTCTCCTGCAAAGCCTGCCGCCACGAATGTCCTGTTGGCGTCGACATGGCCAAGATGAAGATCGAGGCGCTGGCGGCGCGCGCAGCTTCCCACGGCCTCACCTTGCGCGATCGCCTGGTCAGCTATCTGCCGCGCTATGCCGGCCTCGCCGCGCGCTTCGCGCCGCTGGCGAATTTGCGCAACCACAGTCCGCTGCTTCGAAAGCTGTTCGAGCGCTTCGCCGGCATCAGTGCCCGCCGCTCCCTGCCCGCGTTCCGCAGCGATGTATTCGTGCCGCCCGCTGAAAGCGTTGGGCCGGAGACCGGCCGCGAAGTCGTTCTCTTCGCCGACACTTTCAATCGCATCTACGAGCGCGAAAACCTCGACGCCGCCCTGCGCGTGCTGACGGCCGGCGGCTATCGCGTGCACATGCCCAAGCCCCCCAGCGGCAG
>NZ_LBIZ01000059.1:0-3335 GCF_028128665.1 Bradyrhizobium sp. CCBAU 45384 | reverse complement strand
CGAAGTCGCTGACCTATTCAATTACTTCGTCCGCGAGCGCCGCCAGTGTGGATGGAATTTCGAGCCCTATCGACTTTGCAGTCTTTAGGTTGATGACGAACTGGTAACGTGTGGGCTGTTCTACTGGGAGGTCGGCTGGCGTCGTACCCTTGAAAATGCGATCGACCATCGCTGCAGCGCGTTCGAAGGATTCACTTGAATCCGCTCCATAGGACATCAAGCCGCCGTCACGCACGATCGAGTCTGCTTCGTAGATCGCCGGCAGCCGGTGTGTGGCAGCATAGTCGATCACTCGCTTGCGGTTGAGTATGGTCAGTGAGTCCGAGACCATCAAAATGGCATCGGGCGGATCGCGCGTCATCGCCTCGAAAGCTTCATTGAAGTCATCAGGTTCCCGAACGCCAAGCGGCTGAACCGTGATTCCAGCCCCTTGCGCAGCCTTTGCTGATGTCTCGTAACGCATCGACATGCCGAGATCATCCTTATTCCAAATCATCGCGACGTGGTGAAGTCCGGGCAACAAGGCCCTCAGCAAAGAAAGGCGTTTGGTGGAAAGCATCGATGCATCATCCGCGATTCCGGTCACATTTCCGCCCGGATGCGCGAGACTTTCGACCAACCCGGTCTTGACCGGATCGCCAGAGCCGGACGCGAGCACTGTCGGAACGCCCGATAATTTGGCCGCGGATGCTGCCGGATAGCTGATAGTGACAACAACGTCCACTCCTGCGACCTTCAGCTCCTGCATTAGCTTCGGCACCAGCTCAAGCTTGCCCGACGCGCCACGCGCCTCGTGGACCAAATTGCGCCCAACCACGTAGCCACGTTTCGCCAGTTCGTTGAAGAAGACCTTACCACGGTCCGCCGCAGGAGAGATTGGGAGCCCCGCAGTGAGCGTCCCAAGGCGATAAACCTTCGCGGTCTGAGCACGCGCAGCAAGGGGGGAAGCTGCTGCCACGCAGCTTACAAGAGCAAGAAACTCCCGTCGTCGCATGTCCGCCTCCAAGATAGAACGGTCGGTTTATCCGCTTGAACTCAACAGGTGCGGCAGCCATCGAGCGAAATATGTTTTGGTGGCTGCCGACTTCCAAGTTGGTTCTATCACGATGGTTTGGCACGGTTGCGGGAGCCATGGGACCATAAGCAGACTCGTGCAAGTCAGCTCTGCGACTCATTCGATCACTTCATCTGCGCTGGCCAACAAGGCAGGGGAAACATTGACGCCCAGAGCCTTCGCTGTCTTTAGGTTGAGAACCATGAAATATTTGGAAGCTTGCTCCACCGGCAATTCCGCAGGCTTGGCCCCCTTAAAGATTTTGCCGATGTAGAAGGCGGCGCGCCTATAGAGATCGTCTAGATCCGCCCCGTAGCTGACCAGGCCGCCCGCCTTCACGTTGGCCCTATTTGCGAATATGGCAGGCAACCGATGGTTCATGTGAAGTTCGGCCACGAGATCTGCTTGCACCGTGTATAGAGGCGACGACAAGACTAGGACCCCGTTGCATTGATTGTGCGCCATGGCTTGAAATCCGTCCTGAACTTCCGAGACGGTGCTGGCCGAAGCAGGGACGAGCTCCACTCCCAGCGTTCGTGCTGCGCGATCGACCGCCTTCACAGCGGTCGGATGCGAAGGTGTGGTCGGATTCCAGAGCAAGCCGACGCGCATGGCACCATGAATTATCTCCTTCAAGATCTCCAGTTCTTTCACGGACACTTCTGTGAGAAGCATGGACATGCCCGTTATATTGCCGCCGGGACGCGAGAGGCTTGTCACGTCTCCAAGCCCGACCGGGTCTGCGTGCTGAGCGAAAACGATGGGAATAGTGGCAGTTGCGCGCCGGGCGGGCCCTACCTGAGTGGATGCAGGCGCGAAAATGACGTCGACCTTCCTGTCGACGAGTTGCCTTGCGAGATCAAAGGTTTGATCGACTCGCTCGGCCCATTGGAAATCAATGCTGAGATTCGTGCCTTCGATGTATCCTAGATCGCGAAGACCGGCGCGGAAAGCCTCCACTTCGCTCGCCCAGCTCGATGCTTCACCAAATCCCAGATACCCGATCTTCCAAACCCTTGGCGATTGCTGTTCATGCGACAGCGCCGGCCAAATCAATGCCGCTCCTCCTACAAGCGTGATGAAATGGCGGCGTTTCATCCGGTGTCCCCCAAGGGGCCATTAGCTTAGTTCAATTTTGATTGAGGTCCAACCCCGGCAAGGACCCTAAGGGTCAAAAGTGCCGTTTCGACCAACGCTCGGGCGCTTCCGGTTTTCCCACGGCACCGGACATCTCCTCGCGACGCCCTGACGGAAGCGATGGGAGCGGCTGACCGGAGCGCAGCATTTTGCAGGGTTTCGCCGATAGGATTACGCTTCGCGCTGAGAAGAGGTTAGGCTAACGTCTAGTGCTACTGCAAAAGGACAGGCATTGTTTCCGACCGGATCATGCTCGATTCTCGGAGGCCGCAATGTATCAACCTAAGATGCAGATTACGAACGCCGCCGAAGTGCGCGCCATTCTTGGAGCGCCGCTAGGCAACCAGGCAAGAAAAGTCATTGACCATATCGACGGCCATTGCAGGTCATGGATTGCGCGAACACCGTTCATTGTCATTTCCAGTATTAACGGGGCGGGTGCAATGGATGTATCGCCCAAGGGCGACTTGCCGGGTTTTGTGAAGGTTGTCGACCCGCGTACGCTGGCGATACCCGATCGCCCCGGAAATCACCGGGCCGATACGCTCCTCAATGTCATCGAGAACCCGAGCGTCGGAATCATCTTTATGGTGCCGCGGCGACGCGAAGTCGTTCGTGTCAACGGCACGGCATTGATCGTGCGAGACCCTGACCTGCTTGATGAGTTGGCAGTTAACGAAAAGGCTCCGGAATTTGCAATCGTCGTGCAGGTTCGCGAAGCCTTCTTCCACTGTGGCAAGTCCGTGATCCGGTCGGGTCTTTGGGAGCCCGAGCGCTGGGGCCCTGTCGATGGCCTGCCAACCTACGCACAAGCAATCAAGGATCACGCCAATTCCACTGATTCGGTTGAGACCATACAGGCACGCATCGACCGAAATGATGAACTCCTCTACTAGCCGACGGCAAGGTTTGCATTTCGATCCTGTTTCAGAAAGAATCCAACCATTCGGCGTTGGAACCATGTCCGCTCGGGGTCATGAGCACCGTTTGGAAGGTCGGCCGGTTGCTTCCGGTCTACTCCGATAAGCTGACAATTGAAGACGCCGCCCAAACTTCGCATTCGGGCCAATGCACAAAGTCGCTGCGCTCCAGCCCGCTGCGCGGGAGCAAGAGCCGAGAGGCCGGTAGCCAGTTGAGACGATAG
>NZ_LBIZ01000058.1:0-3183 GCF_028128665.1 Bradyrhizobium sp. CCBAU 45384 | reverse complement strand
TCTCTTCCTTGCCGTCCTCGGGCAGGCGCAGCACCTCGCCGATCTGGTCGATCAAGAGGCCATAGGATTCGCCGCGCAGATCGACGCCGACCGCCATCGGGGTCTTGCCGTCCTCGTCCCTCGGCAGGCCGAGACGGGCGCGCATGTCGACCACGGTGACGATGCGGCCGCGCAGGTTCAGCACGCCCGAGATCTCGCGCGAGGACAAGGGAACGCGGGTGACGCGCTCGGGCATGAACACGTCCTGGACGCGGGAGATCGGCAGGCCGAACAGCTGGCCGCCGATCATCGCGGTGACGTATTCGACCATGGCGCCTTCGCCAATTTGCGTCTTCTTGCTCATTTCAATGTCTCCTGGTCCCTGCCCTTATGCCGCGGCCCGGCTCAGCTCGGAGGCGCCGGCGGCGCCCGCGGTCTGCTCCTTCAGCGCCGCGATCAGGCCGGGACGGTCGAACTTGGCGACATAGTCGTGGAAGCCGGCCTGACGGCCGCGCTCGATCGCGGCCGGCGACACCAGGGCGGACAGGCCGATGATCGGCATCGAGCCCAGATTGCTGTCGGAGCGGATCACTTCGGCGAACTCGAACCCGTTCATGTCGGGCATCTCGATGTCGGTCAGGACCACGTCGAAGCTCTGCGCACGCAGGGCAGCCAGGCCCTCCTGCGCGGTCGGCGCGGTGCGGACGCGGTAGCCGGCGGCCTTCAGCACCGGGGCCAGCATGTTGCGGAAGAAGGCACTGTCGTCGACCAGCAGCACCGACTGCGAATGCATCGACGGCTTCATCTCCTTGCGGGTGAACCAGTCGGCGAACGCCATCGGCAGGAAGTGGCCGACGTCGATCACCTCGGTGGCCTGGCCCTTGATCACGGCCGAGCCGAGGATGCCGGAAGCCGAGCCGCCGACCTCGATGTTGAGGCGCTCCTCGACGATGTCGATGATCTCGTCGACGACGAGGCCCATGGAGCGGCCGTCATCGGCGAACACCAGGATCGGCTGGGCGCCCTGGGACGCGATGGTGACGCCGTCCATGGAGACGAGCGGCATCAGCTGCTCGCGGTACTGCACCATGTAGCGGCCGTTACTGAACTCGATCTTGTCGGCCGGGAGCTCTTCCAGGCGGGTGACGAGCCCGAGCGGGACCGCCTTGGGCTGCGACGAGCCGGCGCGGAACACGAGCAGCGAGGTGGTCTGCTCGCCCGAGCCGATGTGATGGGCGCTGTTGTCGTCGGCCATGTCATGGGCCGAGGAGCCGGCGGCGCCGAGCGCCTTGGCAATGCCGTTGGGGTCGATGATCATGATGACGGCGCCATCGCCCAAAATGGTGTTGCCGGAGAACATGTCGATGTGACGCAGCTTGGTCGACATCGGCTTGACCACGATTTCTTCGGTGTGGAACACGCCGTCGACGACGATGCCGAAGGTCTGGCTGCCGACTTGCGTGACCACGATGAAGCCGTTCTCGGGATCGCTGGCCGCGCCGTCGTCGATCTTCAAGAGCTTCTTCAGATGGATCAGCGGCAACAGCTTGTTGCGCAGGCGCAGCACCGCGGTGTCCTTGATGCGCTCGATGCGGTGCTCCGAGTTGGCGCGGGCCCGGACCAGCTCGACCACCGAGAGCTGGGGAATGGCAAAGCGGTCGCCGGCGGCTTCCACGATCAGGGCGGAGACGATCGCCAGCGTCAGCGGGATCTTGATGGTGACGGAGGAGCCTTCACCGGCCACCGACTTGATGTCGATGGTGCCGCCGATCTGGTCGATATTGGTGCGGACCACGTCCATGCCGACGCCGCGGCCCGAGACCGAGGTGATGGCGGCCGCGGTCGAGAAGCCCGGCGCGAAGATGAACTTGTGGATCTGGGCTTCGCTCATCTTCTCCAGCTCGGCCTCGGTGACGAGACCTGAAGAGAGCGCCTTGGCCTTGATCTTCTCGGTGTTGAGGCCCCTTCCGTTGTCGGCGATGCAGATGATGATGTGGCCGCCCTCGTGATAGGCGGAGAGGCGGATGGTGCCCTGCTCGCCCTTGCCGGCAGCGAGCCGCTCGGCGGGGGTTTCCAGGCCGTGATCGGCGGAGTTGCGCACCATGTGGGTGAGCGGGTCCTTGATCAGATCGAGCACCTGGCGGTCGAGCTCGGTGTCGGCGCCGTGCATCTCCAGCTCGATCTGCTTGCCGAGTTCGCTCGAGAGGTCGCGGACGATGCGGGGCAGCTTCTGCCAGGCATTGCCGATCGGCTGCATGCGCGTCTTCATGACGCCTTCCTGCAGCTCGGCGGTGACGTTGGAGAGGCGCTGCAACGGCACCTTGAACTCGGTGTCCTCGTTGCGGCGGGAGATCTCCAGCAGCTGGTTGCGGGTCAGCACCAGCTCGGAGACCATGGTCATCAGATGCTCCAGCGTATCCACGTTGACGCGGATCGACTGGTTGGCGATGCGGTCACCCTCGCTCGCACTCTCGTCGGCCATCGACTTCTTCGGCGCGGCCTTCTCCTTGGGCGCCTTGGTGTCCTTCGGTGCTTCGGCGGCAGGAGCCGGCCCGGCCTTCGCTTCGGCCTTGGCAACGGGCGCGGGCACCGGCGCTTCGATCGCGGTCTCGCGGAAGGCGCGCTCGAGCTCGTCGAGCGAGACCTCGCCCGGACGGAGCGGACGCTCCAGCGTCTGGTCGACCAGCGAGCCCGTGGTCATCTCCTTGGCGGGAGCGGCCTTGGCTTCAACGGCAGCCGGCGCTTCCGGCACCAGCGGCGGGGCGTCAGCAACGGGAGCGGAGCTGCCAGCCGGCATCGGCTGCGCCGAGCCTGACATCGCGGCCATGCCCTGCTCGACCATCGCTTCCAGCTTGTCGATGAGATCGCGGTCGTTGCCTTCAGGCTCGGCTTCGGTCGCCTCCAAGCCGGCCAGGATCTCCTTGATGCGGTCGATCGAGGACAGGATCACCGTCACGGCCTGGCCGGTCACCGGCATGCCGTCGCGGAATTTGCCCATCAAGGTCTCGCCGGCATGCGCCAGCGCTTCGAGCCGCGGCAACCCGAGGAAGCCGCACGTGCCCTTGATGGTGTGGACCAGGCGGAAGATGTTATCCAGGATCTTGGCGTTGTTCGGCTCCTGCTCGAACTTCACCAGCTGATTGTCGACGGTGTCCAGGCTCTCGCTGGTCTCCGTCAGAAACTCCCGCAACAGATCATCCATGA
>NZ_LBIZ01000057.1:0-3029 GCF_028128665.1 Bradyrhizobium sp. CCBAU 45384 | reverse complement strand
CGAAATTCGTGAGGGGCGGACAGCGTCAGGCTGCCTTAGCGGCCCTTGGTTTGGGCTTCTTCATATGAGGTACGCCAGCGTCAATCGAAAGCTGGTCCATGGCCCAATGAGGGCTCCTGAGTTTGTTGACGGGGTACGGCTCAGCCGCCCGATTGTCCCAGATTACGACGTCGCCTGATTTCCAGTTCCAGTACAGGGTGTTCCGGGGCGCGACGAGATAGGATTGCAGCCGCTCGAACAATCTTTGGCTGGGATAGTGCTGCAGCCCGACAAAGTTCTGCACGGATCGACCGAGCGAGAGCAGGCGTTCGCCGGTCTCGGGATGAACACGAACGACCGGATGTGTCGTTTCATAGATCGTGCCGCTGGATATACCGACCCATGGCCCGTTGTTGGCTTCCGTGGATCCGTCTCCCGCGGTGACATCGGATGCGACGAAGCTAACAGCCCAGAGGTTATCTGCAAGCATCCGCAGAGCATCGGGAAGGTCGAGATAAGCGGCCGCCGTGCTCGACCAAGCGAGGTCGGCTCCAAAAGGCGGAATCGCTGCACCTCGCAGCACTGAAACCGCCGGGCGGCGGGCACTAAAAACGCGCTCGTCGTTCATCTGGTTGACATGACTGCAGGGGCGATCAGCCAGCGTATTTGCGACTGTTAAGCCTGCCCTTGTGCCTACTATCGTGGGATCCGATTTCAGCGAGCCGAGTCGGTGCACAAAACGCTGTTGCTGGGCATTATCGAGATGTCCCTGATCACGGAAGAAGATGACCTTATGCTCAAGCAGCAGCTGGTTGAAGGCTAGGATGACCTCGTCAGGCAAATCGTCCGACAGCGTAATGTTCTTGACTTCGGCACCAAGCCGCTCCGCGTGCTTCACGATGTCTGCTCGCGGAATGACGTTATTAACAGCCATTGTTCCATTCATGAGGGCGCCTTTCTCCGTGGGTGTCTAAATAGGCTCCGTGGTGATCGTGTCTGGCGGCAAACGCAGCAAAACAATCTTGACGGGACGCATCCGAATTGTCTGAGCGTAGGTCACCACGCCGCTCAATTGGGCGACTACGTTTCAATGCACATCACCAGCATCTTGACTTCCTCTGCGTGCCGACACGGCTAGTACCGTTCGCATCGAAGGACACTCGCATATGAGTGCCACCAGATCGCAGCCTGATCGACAGTGCAGATCTTAAGCGCAATCCATGTCCAGTCCATGAAACGAAACCAGCTTTCTTTTCGTGCTTGCGTAACGTTCGCCTCGTCTGAGAACTCGTGCTTGGAAAATCCTCGAACCACGATCGCGGGGCACCTCATTCAACTCGCACGTCTCATCCGCACGATGAAATCCGAACTGGATCAGGCCTTGACTTGCCGAGCGGACAGGACCCGCCGGTCGAAAGGTTCATCTACCTTTAGATGTAATTTAAGACAGAAACCACTTCAACGGGTTGACAACCATTTTTTTTGCGACTTCGAGTTGTTCAATGCGCGGGCTTGTTTCGTCGCTGATCGTTCATTGGTTCGCAATCATGACTTGGCCTCGCGGGAGAGCCGCGCAAAATGCGGATGATGCAACTTCCGATGTAGCTTAATAACGGACTCAATCCCTCTATTTTCGAGATTTGCAACTCGGCACGAATGCAGCTCGTCCCGGCGACAACCTGACTTTTGGTTCTACCCCGGAGACGTAGATGTTCCTTACAGCGTGCATGCCGTTTGGTTTCATGGCAGTTGAGCGCCTCGCGAGCCGGAATGTCTTCAACGGTGCGGAATACGCACAACCGAAATTGGAAGTCCAATTTCTGAAGAAGTTGCGCGGCCACGCTGGCGAGCTATTTGCGTCGGCTCCAAGCGGGTACCCGCTACACCCGGATTTCGGAGGAGGCCGTGTGAAAGTGGAACCTCGTTTCATCAAAGGCCGGCAAGACTCACACTTTTACTGGCTGCAAATTCCCGGAGCCACTTTCACCTGTCTGCAGAAACGTGGTGATGGCCGCCTAGGTCCGGCCGCCCCGATGGCTGTGCGCACCTGAATTTTGATGACGGAGGAGTCGTTTAGCATTTTCGTGTAAACCGTCAGATCGTCAATTAGTTGCCACTGGCCGCGGGAGAAATGGATGATGACCGGTGAATAATTCCGACGATCACCCTTCTTTTTGTTGTTTGCTCCATTGCCGGCGCTTTGACGCTATCGGAAACCCGTCTTGCGGAGTTGCACAAACAGTCCCATAGCAAGCCTCCTCACCCTTGTAGTTGGCCAGCGCTTCTACCAACAGCGGCATGAAGTGCTGTTTCAGTTCGTCGTGGATAGGCTCAGGACCGCCTAGCGAGTTCAACGCCACCTCAACCAATTCGATTGCGCGATCCTTGTTGCCGCTCTCATAACAATACTGAGCGACCGTCCCATAGGACAGGTACTTGAAGCCCCCGTCCCCTTGCGGAGGATTCAGCGCAAGAATGTGTTCGGACAACTCTTTGCCCATCGCGAGGCGCTCGGCAGACGGGAAGTGGGAGTTGTCATTCGCCGGATCAAAGAGTTGGCGCAGCGCCCACTCCATCCACTGCTCATCGTTTTTGTCGATCGCGTCGCGAGCGAATTGCCTCAAAACCGGCAAGCCGGTCTGCAAGTTGCGCAGCTTATGAAGCAACAGATCCGCATGGACCGCGCGGAAGCGGAGATCGTCCGGCATCACCGCGACGGCCTCTTCGACCGCGGAAACCGCCTTTGCCCAATCCTCCGCCTCCATCGCCGGCCGAAGCTTGACGAGAATCGACTCAATCAGCATCCTTTCGCGCTTTTCGCGTCGTCCGCTGTCGATCCGCTCTGTATCGGCGGCTTTGGCTTCATCGCTGGTCCGCCAACTCCCGTTAAGAACTTTCGGCAAGACGTCATCGAGCTGCATCGGATGACCGATAAAGGCGATGTGGCCGTCACGGTCAACGACGAACTGCGGATTCCGACGAAGTCGCCCGGGTGTACCGATATGAAGTCGCCCGGGGATTCCGAGACGATGTCGCCCACCTTTCCGATT
>NZ_LBIZ01000056.1:0-2666 GCF_028128665.1 Bradyrhizobium sp. CCBAU 45384 | reverse complement strand
TGATGTCGCCCACCATTCCGGGATGATGTCGCCCGGGTGACGAGACCTCTTCTGGCTCCCATAGGGTCAACCCTTTCGGCTTTGCGAAGGGGACCTGGATGCCGACGGAGAGGCTTGCGATGCGCCGTGTGCGCGATGTGATCAGAATGAAGGCGGCCGGGCTACCGAGCCGCGAGATTGCGCGACGGGTGGGCGCGGCACCCTCGACGGTGCGGCTGGCGCTCCGGCGGTTCGAGGCCGCGGGCTTGAGCTGGCCGTTGCCAGACGACGTCACCGACACGGTTCTGGAACTTCGCCTGTTCGCCAAGACCGGCAATGGCAACCGTCAGGGTCACCGCCGCATCGCCGAGCCCGACTGGGCGACCGTGCACCGCGAGCTCAAACGCAAGCACGTGACGCTGTCGATCCTGTGGGAGGAATATATCGCCACCGAGCCCGGCGGATACCGGTACTCGCGCTTCTGTGAGCTCTACCGCGCCTGGGAGGGCCGTCTGTCGGTGACGATGCGCCAGGCCCATGTGGCTGGCGACAAGCTGTTCGTCGACTACGCCGGCGATGGCGTGCCGGTGGTGGTCGACCGCCTGACCGGTGAGCGCAGAACGGCGCAGATCTTCGTCGCCGTGCTCGGCGCATCGAGCTTCACCTACGCGCAGGCGACGTGGACGCAGGGGCTCGCCGACTGGATCAGCGCCCATGTTGGCGCCTTCGCGGCGATCGGCGGCATACCGGCGCTGCTGGTGCCCGACAACACCAAGGTCGCGGTCATCAAGGCGAGCCTGTACGACCCGCAGATCAATCGTACCTATGCGGAGATGGCGGCGCATTACGGCACCGCCATCTTGCCGGCGCGGCCGCGCAAGCCGCGCGACAAGGCCAAGGTCGAGCAGGCCGTCCTCATCGTCGAGCGCTGGCTGCTCGGTCGCCTGCGTCATCGCACCTTCTACAGCCTGGCCGAGGTCAATGCGGCGATCGGCGAACTGCTCACGAGGCTGAACGAGGAACGGCCGATCCGACGGCTCGGCGTGACACGCCGCCGGTTGCTCGAGGAGGTCGACCGGCCGGCGCTCAAGCCATTGCCGGTGTCCCCCTACGTCCTCGCCGAGTGGCGGATCCGCCGCGTCAGTCTCGATTACCACGTCGAGGTGGAGAAGCATTACTACAGCGTTCCGCATCGCTTCGCCCGCGCCGAGGTCGAGGTGCGGTTCACGGCCCGCACCGTCGAGATCTTCCACAAGGGCGAGCGGATCGCCGCGCATCAGCGCATGAGCGGCAATCACAAACACACCACCGTGCCGGAGCACATGGCCTCCAGCCATCGGCGCTACGCCGGCTGGACCATCGCGCGTATCCGCCAGGACGCCGCCGCGATCGGGCCGGCGACCAGCGCGTTGTGCGACCTCATTCTCGACGAGCGCTCGCACCCCGAGCAAGGCTTCCGCGCCTGCCTCGGCATCCTCAGGCTCGCCGCCTCCTATGGGCGCGAACGGCTGGACGCCGCGGCTGCGCGGGCGATCGACATCGGCGCGCGCACCTATGGCTCGGTCAAGTCGATCCTCGCCAATAATCTCGATCGGCGTCCTGCTCACCAGCGCTCCGCGGACGATGCGCCGATCCTGCATGCCAACATCCGCGGACCGCGCTACTACAATTAGGAGATCATCCCTTGCTCACCCATCCGACCCTCGACCGCCTCAACGCCCTCGGCCTCCACGGCATGGCCAAGGCCTTCGCCGACATCGAAGCCACCGGTGAGGCCGCAAGCCTCGGTCACGCCGAATGGCTTGCTCTGCTGCTCGAACGTGAAGCCTCGCTGCGGCACGACAAACGGCTCGCCACCCGCCTGCGCTACGCCAAGCTGCGCCAGCAGGCGTGCGTCGAGGACATCGACTACCGCACCCCGCGCGGTCTCGACCGTCCGCTGTTCGCCAAGCTTGTCGAGGGCCGCTGGATCGACGACCACGTCAATCTCCTGATCTGCGGCCCGGCCGGCGTCGGCAAGAGTTGGCTCGCCTCGGCGCTCGGCCACAAGGCCTGTCGCGACAATCGTTCCGTGCTCTATCAGCGCGTCCCGCGCCTGTTCGACGATCTGGCGCTCGCCCGCGGCGACGGTCGCCATCCACGCCTGTTGCGCGGCCTTGGCCGTGTCGATCTGCTGATCCTCGATGATTGGGGGCTCGAGCCGCTCGATGCCGGCGCCCGTCACGACCTCCTGGAAATCCTCGAAGATCGCTACGGTCATCGCTCCACCATCGTCACCAGCCAGCTCCCCGTGGACCAGTGGCATCTGCTCATTGGAGATCCCACCTATGCCGACGCCGTGCTCGATCGCCTCGTCCACAATGCCCATCGGCTCGACCTCACCGGTGAGAGCCTGCGCCGAAGCCGGCAACCCGCCCGAAAGACCTGAGCCCGTCGCCCTGTGGACATGCCGCTGCGCTTGGACAACGCCAAGGCGTTGCCCACATGCCCACAGCAACCGCAACAGAAACAGAAGAGTTCAAGCCGCGATTCCGGGTTGACCGCCCGGCTCGCCCAATGCCAGAAAATCTATCGGCCAGAATGCCTCGCTCCCGGGCGAGATCAAATCGGAAAGGTGGGCGACATCGTCTCGGAATCCCCGGGCGACTTCATATCGGTACACCCGGGCGACTTCGTCGGAATCCGCA
>NZ_LBIZ01000055.1:0-2564 GCF_028128665.1 Bradyrhizobium sp. CCBAU 45384 | reverse complement strand
TGGAGAGCCCCGTCCTGAGAATCGAGGTGTTGCAACCCTCACTCAGGAAGGAGCTCTCCATGAGCGATACCAACACAGTCAGTCCGCTGCGTCAGCGTATGATCGAAGACATGGCTGGGCGCAAGCTCAACCCGCACACTCAGCGTGGCCACATTTACAGTTGCAGGCGGTTCGCCACCTGGCTCAAACGCTCGCCCGATACGGCGACGGCCGACGAGGTGCGCCGATTTCAGCTGCACCTGATCGAGAGCGGGATGAGCATCTGCAACCGCAATCGGATCATGACCGGGGTGCGGTTCTTGTTCCGCGTCACGCTACGTCGTCACGATCTGGCGGCCGAGGTCTGGCACATCAAGGAGCCCGAGAGGCTGCCGCCGGTGCTGAGCCCCGAGGAGGTCAAGCGTGTCCTGACCATGGCGACGAGCCTGAAGGCGCGGGCGATGCTGACCCTGGCCTATGGTTGCGGATTGCGCGCCGGCGAGGTGGTGCGGCTGCGGGCGGGCGACATCGACAGCGAGCAAAAGATCATCCGCATTGTGCAGTCGAAGGGCCGCAAGGACCGGCACGTGATGCTGCCGCTAGAGGTCCTGAAGCTGTTGCGGCAATGGTGGAAGGCGGGGCCGAGCGCGTCCAACAACGGCGTCGCGCCCGAACAGCGCTGGCTGTTTCCCGGTCGCAGTCAACGTCAGCCACTGACCACGCGTCAGTTCAGCCGGTTGTTCAAGGAGGCCGCCAAAGCCGCGGGGCTGCGCAAGACGGTCCCGCTGCATTCGCTTCGCCACAGCTTCGCGACCCACCTGCTCGAGCGCGGCAGGGACATTCGCGTGATCCAGGCGTTGCTCGGACATTCCAAGCTTGAGACGACAGCCCGCTACAGTCGCGTGGCGATCGGACTGATTGCCAAGATCGAGAGCCCGCTCGAGGGCCTAAGCGCGCCGCGCCGCCGCCGGCGACAGCGAGACAGTGAGGAGCCGCCAGCGCCGTAGCGCCGCCGGCCGTGGCTCGGCCAGTTCTGGAGGTCGCGGACATCCTCCGCGATCACGGCTCTGCTTGGCGTGACGCCAATCAGGGGCATGTGAGCCTCGGGCAATTGAAGGTGATGAGTGCGATCGAGCGCTGTCGCACGGCGGCGCTCGGCGGCCATGTCGCACGCTGCGAGAACGCGGCGTGCGGCCATACCGAGGTCGCCTACAACTCCTGCGGCAACCGGCATTGTCCGAAGTGCCAGGGTGCGGCGTCACGCCGATGGCTGGCCGACCGCGAAGCGGAGCTGTTGCCGGTGCCGTATTTTCACGTCGTCTACACGCTGCCCAGCGAGTTGCGTGACATCGCCTACCAGAACAAGCGCGTGATCTATAATCTGCTGATGAAGGCAGCGGCCGAGACGACGCTCGCCATCGCAAGCGATCCCAAGCGCCTCGGCGCGCGCATCGGTATCACGGCCGTGCTGCACACCTGGGGCTCGGCGCTCACCCATCATCCGCACGTGCATATGATCGTGCCGGGTGGAGGGCTCTCGCTCGATAACACGCGATGGATCGCCGCGCGCTCCAATTTCCTCGTCCATGTCAACGTGCTGGCGCGCCTGTTCCAGGGCAAAATGCTGGCGATGCTCGTGCATGCGCACGACGCCGGCGAGCTAAAGTTCTTCAATACCCATGCCGGACTCACCGACAAGACAACGTTCAAGCGCTTCATCGCCCCGCTGCGGCGCATCAAGTGGGTGGTCTATTGCAAGGCCCCGTTCGCGGGGCCCGCGCAGGTGCTGCGTTATCTGTCCCGTTACACCCATCGTGTCGCCATCTCCAACCGCCGCCTCGTTGCAGCCGACGACGAAGCGATTGCGTTCCGCTGGAAGGACTATCGCCTCAACGGCGCCAACCGCTGGAAGACGATGCGGCTTCACCCGCACGAGTTCATCAGGCGGTTCCTGCTGCACGTGCTGCCCAAGGGCTTCCACCGCATCCGCCACTACGGGCTCTTTGCCAACGCCAACCGCGCCCAGAGCATCGCGACAGCCCGCGCACTCCTCAACGTCGCCCCGCCGGCCGCCGACCCGCAAGAGCAGCCGGATATCGCGACGGACACGCCACGTGTGCTGCCGTGCCCATGCTCGCGCTGTGGCGCCCGCATGATCGTGATCGAGGTGTTCGCCCGCGGCTGCCAGCCGAGCTGGCGGCCGACACTGATCAGGATCGACACGTCATGACCAAGACCTCCTGTGAGCGTTGCTGTTGTCCTGCTCCGATGCGCTGGCTAAATGCTGGCGGCGCTCTCGTTCAACCCAGCGGCATCCATCAGTGCGCACATCGCGCATTGGTGCGCTCCGAACGCCCGCCCAAAAGCCTAATGCACTCTCCTGAACTGCCCTACGTCCGGACACGCAGGTCCAATCCTGTCGCCGTCACGTCTATCATCGAGCCCGACGCCGGCATTAAATCCCCATAGCGCTCGCTGCTTAGCCGGTGCTCAACTTCCCGCGACTTCGTGCCTTGGCGCTTTTTGGACGCCGGTCAGTTCGGCGTGCGGAGCCTCTTTGTCGCCGGCGTCCAAAAACCTGCACA
>NZ_LBIZ01000054.1:0-2191 GCF_028128665.1 Bradyrhizobium sp. CCBAU 45384 | reverse complement strand
CGGCGCGGGGAGCGAAGCTGACGGGTGAGGCGGACCGGGTGTCTCCGGCGAGCCATACATGAGCAGAACCTGTCAAAGTCGGATGGCTGGGGACTTCCGCCCCTTGGCTAGTCCGGCGAGCGTGTTCGTCACGGAGAGGGTAACCGAACCGATGTTAGAAGCCCTGGTAGAACATGGACCTCACCAAATCGGAAGTGGGTGGGGCGACCGCAAGGTCGGTGGAGTGCCGATCCGCCCTGAGACGACGCGGATCAGGGGCGCGCGAATGATCGCACGTCAAGTCTTGGCCCAGCCTGCGGTGGCCAAGACTCGGAATCCACACGGGGTAGAGTCGGCTCCTACAACGGACGAGGGGTCATTGTGTGAACCTGGGAACCTCGCTGCGACTTCTCCGACTCCCAAGTCGAAGATGATCGAGACGACCGATGAACGTCGTCGCGAGGGACGGAGTCTCCGTAGTAGTCCGAGGGCGGGAAAGCCGTCCACATGGCAAAGGGAGACAGTGAGTACAGCAAGCCGGCAGGAGGTGGGTACATGAAGCCCGGCGCGGTGAATACCGCGTTTGTCCTCGACATGCAGCGCAAGCTGTATAGGTGGAGCAACGCGGCTCCCGAAAAGGAGTTCGCGGATTTGTTCAATCTGGTGTGTGATCGCCGCACTCTCGGCCATGCTTGGCAGAGGCTCGCCCGCAACACGGGTAGCCAAACGCCGGGGACGGACGGGATGACGCGGCACAAGATCGAACAGCGGCCCGGTGGGGTAGCACAATTTCTCGAGGAAATCCGTGAGGACCTGCGCGCGGGAATCTATAAGCCCGAGTTTGTCCGCCAACGGTTGATTCCGAAGGCGGGCAAGCCGGGACGATTCCGTCCCCTCGGCATCCCGACGCTGAAAGATCGACTGGTGCAAATGGCCCTGAAACTCGTTCTGGAGCCCATCTTCGAAGCGGACTTCTATCCGACTTCGTTTGGGTTCCGACGTGGGCGGAGCACTCACGATGCGCTCGCGGTGGTGCAGAAACATCTGCATCCGACGAATCACGGACCATCACCGGTCCGCTTCGTCGTCGAAGGCGATATCAAAGGCTGCTTCGATGCCATTGACCACCACCTCCTGATGGAGCGCATTCGTCGGCGCATAGGAGACCGCAAGGTCCTGCGCTTGATCCTTGCGTTCCTGAAAGCAGGCGTTCTGGTCGAAGGCACAGTCCGCCATCCTGTTACAGGCACGCCGCAAGGCGGTGTCCTGTCGCCGCTCCTCGCGAACGTCTATCTGACGTCCCTCGACGAGCGATACGGAAGGTGGACACCACGACCTCGCGAGCGGTTGCAGAATGCCGCCGACCGGCGGCACTTTGACCGCAAACGGGGACGCCCGACATTCCAGATCGTACGCTATGCGGACGACTTCGTTATACTGGTCACGGGCACAACGAACGACGCCATGGCCGAGCGCAACAAACTTGCGGCGTTCCTCATGAAAGAACTCCGCATGGAGCTATCTCTTGAGAAAACCTTGATCACGGGCGTCGAGGATGGGTTCGACTTCCTCGGCTATCGCATTATCCAGACGAAGGCGCTCCGTACCGGTCGCCGTGTCGGAAATCTGTACATACCGAAAGGGAAAGTGCAGAGACTGCGAGACGCGATCAAGGTTCGGATCACGACCTATCCCACAGGAGAGTCGTTGACCCAGCTCATTCGAGAGCTCAACCCGATCATCCTTGGTTGGCGGACCTACTACCGCCACGCCACGGGAGCCTCACGCGAGTTCAGCAAGCTGGACTGGTGGTTGTCGAACCGGGTGTTGCGCTGGCTGCGCAAGAAGCATCGCAAAGCGGCGTGGCGGACGCTGCGTCGCTACCGTGTATCCAGCGAAACAAACGAGCGTAAACTTGTCTGGGGCGAGGGACACGCGCGACTTCGCAGCTTCGCCACGGGCGGCACCATGCCGTATCCATGGCGAGGCATCATGATCACGAACGGCTGGGATGATGCGCCTGAACCGCGAGGCCGCCCGCATGTGGCAGCATCGTGGAACGCGCTCAACCGGCTCACCGGACTGACGACACTCGCGACGTAAGTCGCGCATGGAGAGCCGGATGCCGGGAAACTGGCACGTCCGGTTCGGCGAGAGGCGTGCAGAAACCGACCGCTGCGAGGCGGCACGGCGCTGCGCGCCTACTCTACCT
>NZ_LBIZ01000053.1:0-1815 GCF_028128665.1 Bradyrhizobium sp. CCBAU 45384 | reverse complement strand
ATTGGACACGATCGCACCAACAGCGCTTTCAAAATCGTCGGCAAAGCGGATCAGCTCGGCGCGGCGGCTTGCGGCCTGCTCCCTGTTCTGGGCTTCGCTGGCGGCGGCATCGCGCTCGGCCTTGGCAACGGCCTGGAGCTTGAACTCCTCGACCGCGCCGGCCATCTCGCCGATCTCGTCCTTGCGCCCGAGGCCGGGCAGCACCACGTCGAAATTGCCCGAGGCAAGCTCACGCATCGCCTTGCACATCGCGATCATCGGCCGCGAGATGCCGTTGCCGAGCATCAGCGCCAGCGCCGCACCGACGGCAAGTCCGCCCAGCGCCAGCATCAGCATCAGCTGCTCGGTTTCCCCGATCGTCGTATTCGCACCCGCCTCGATGCGCTGCTGATCGGCCGACAGGTCCGAGCGCAATTCGCCCGAGAGCTTGAGGATGGACGCTGCCGTCTTGGTCATCTCGGCATTCGACTTGGCGATGACCTTCACGTTCTCCGACAGCTTGGCGAAGGATGCGCGGTATTGCTTCAGCAGACTGCCGATCTCGGTGACACGGTCGGTGATCTTCTGGTCGTTGGCGTAGATCGAGACCAGCAGCGTCTCCAGGAACTTGATGCGGGCGACGACCCCGTCGGCGGTCTTCGGATCCGGCTTGGCGACGAAGGCGCTGACCGACGTGGACACCGCGAGATATTGCGAAGTGATGTCCTTGGCCGTGGTCTGCACCGACGCGAGCCCGGCAAGCGCCGCAGTATCGGCAAGATCGTCGAACTTGAAGCGGATCTTGTTGCCGACAGCGTTCAGCTCATCGGCCGCGATCTTGTTGTTGGCGCGGGTCAGCGTGATGATCTCGCCGAAGACCTTTGTGAAGCGCTGGAACTCGGCCTCGAGCTTGCCGATCTCCTCGCGGCGCGCCGCGCCAGACGTGGCGGACATCGACTTGGCGATCGCCGCCTTCAGATTCTCTTCGGCCGCCTTGGCCGCGGTTTCGTCATCCGCCGCACCGGTCAGCGTGTACGCCCGGGTCAGGCCCTGATAGCTGACCAATTCGCGGTCGATGGTCCGTGCCAGGTCTGCTTCGGCCACGCTGGTCCGGTAGGAGGCGACGGCGCCAGCGATTCGCTCGAAGCCGAAATAGGCGAACGCCATGCTGGCCGCGAGGATGGCCAGCACCGCCACGAAGCCGAGGATGATCTTTGCGCGAAAGCGCAAGGTGAAGAGCCTCAAAGAGCTCGGCTTCGACTTGACCGACATTCCCCCACCCCATTCCATTCGCGGAAAACCAGGCGCTGTCCGGCAGCAGCCCGCTCCCCGACTCGCATGCACGGTAAATGGCAAAGGATAAGCCGCGGTAAATTTGCCACACCGCAACTTGCGGTGAGCTGTCGCGGAGGATGCCGTCGTCCCGGACAAGGGCGCGCTTGTCCGGACGGCGGCGGAGCATGAAGCTACAGGCGGGCCCTACGCTGCCCGGATATTCGCCATGAAGCGATCGAGCTCGGCGCGCAGGCGGGTGCTTTCGCTCGACAGCGTCTTCGCCGAGTTCAGCACCTCCTCCGAGGCCGAACCGGTTTCGGCCGCGCCGCGGTTGACCTGGCCGATGTCGGTCGCGGCGGTCTGGGTGCCCTGGGCGACGTTCTGGACGCTGCGGGCGATCTCCTGGGTTGCGGCACCCTGCTCTTCCACTGCACTGGCAATCGAGGTCGAGATCGACGAGATCTTGCCGATGGTGGCGCCGATCTCCTTGATCGCGGCGACCGACTCGGCCGTCGCACCCTGCATGCCCGCGATGTGCGAGGAGATCTCGTCGGTGGCCTT
>NZ_LBIZ01000052.1:0-1690 GCF_028128665.1 Bradyrhizobium sp. CCBAU 45384 | reverse complement strand
TGTTTTTCTATCTGTGAGAAGAATCACGCACGACTTCGCAGTCTGCCTTGGCTTGAGATGCTTCTTGTTGTTGTCCGACCATGGAGCTGCGGAAATGGACTACTCGGTCATCCCTGCTCTGACTACCCGTTGGACTTAGCTTGTTAGTCCGCAACTGCTTCGGTTCGCGATGGGCTTCGTAACCCGGCACCACGCGCCCCGGAGTTATGCGAAGGAAGGGTCGCGTGACGTTTGATTGCTGAAGCTGCACTCCTCCGACCCGTCTGTGAGCGGTAGCCGGCTATCACGCAGCTTTGAATGGCACGTTGGGCTGCTCCACGAATCGCTTGGTGCAACGTCGCGCCCAGCGAGCGCCGGCAGCCGCGGCGAGAAATAACACCACTGATAGGCCGCCCCCGCACCGGCTCTTTAGACGACACACCACCGAAGTTGGCGAGCGAATTTGCTTCGAGCGTCGCAGTGCCATGGTGCGACCATCCGAACCAGCCTCGACACTGGCCGCAGGCCTTCATAGGTCTGAGCGATTCACCCCGATCGTGAGACTGACGCACTCGAGAAGCGACCCGCAGCTAAATCGGGATGCCTAAAGACGGACAGCACCAAACTCCCGAGGTTGGCAATCCTGATTGCGTTAACACGTGCTCACCCTCAACGTTCAGGGCGGTGCATCGGCAATCGCGTCGAGCGCTGCACGCGGCAGAAAGAGTCTTCTTTCAGAGCTCGGAGAGAATTCTCACACGGGCGGTCGCCGGCCATCATCTGGCCATTCGCGACGCGGAAGGCTAAAGCGATGAGTAAGCAGCTTCCTGCTAAATCGAGCCACTCATGTCCTACCAGCAGCGATCAACTAGATAAGTACAGCGAATTCATGTTCTTTCCGCCGCCGTTGCAGCGCGACTCCGCGGGCTCTGTGCCGCGCCTCCAGGCCAAGCGTAGTCAGGCTTGGATTCCCAAGCACCCTACCAGCCAAGTACTCACCCCAGTGGCCTTGGGTTGTGAAAACTGTCGTCCTCGGCCCCATTTCTTCCGCAGGATGGCTATGGATCGCCCGTTTGGTCACGTGCGCCACTCGCGTTCAGCACTGGCGGCCGATCGCGTGATCGTTTTGGCCGCACCATCATGCGAAGCTTTCTCGGCTCGTCGCTCGTAGTCGTCGGCGAGAGCCTTGAGCTGGGCGGCAATCGTACGGTCGGTCATGGTTTTGACAGCGTGGAGCAAGCTCTGTGCTATTTGTCGGTATTCCCTGCCTCGTTGTGAAATCTGGGAAGCCATCAAGCCCTCGCTCGGATCTCTGGCGGCTGGTCTAAAGTGAGAAGCCAGTATAGCCAGTTTCCATCACTCGCCTGGCGAACTCTGTAGCGATTGACGCACTTCTTGGAGCATAAAGGGATGCGCCACGAATAGTGCCGGACGAGTCCAAACTTGCGATCACAAACCGCGCATCGTGTGGCTCTGCCAGATCCACCGCTCTCGTTATCAGGGCTGCTTGTGTCCATTAGAGTTCTCGATTGAAATGAGTACCCGCACACCCCCGGGAGCAGGGAGTGTGCGGGTATTGGTGACTTACCCGATCGAGCTGGTATTCCCCTGCGCGAGCAGCTGGGTGACGGCAGCGGCACCACCGGCACCGAAGACGCTGGAGCCGCCCTGAGCCACACCAACCTGCGTCGCAGAGTTCGCCTGCGCGACG
>NZ_LBIZ01000051.1:0-1591 GCF_028128665.1 Bradyrhizobium sp. CCBAU 45384 | reverse complement strand
TGACCAGTCTAAGAGGTTATATGCGAGCCAATAGGGTCGAGCACTTTCTACTGCAGCACACGGCGCTCGCATCATGTCGTTCCAGAACCTACGACCCGCCATGTGCTGCCTTCGAGTAATCCCAACTGATTGAGCTAGCCTGAGAATGTTGGCAGTCGCACGCGGTTGTCAGCTTTGCGTCCATTGTCGTCGACCCGATGCTCGCCATCCCTGTAGGATCAGCAATTTCGGTCCGGCACGCCGGTTGCTGTGTTTCTGGCACCCTTACCCACCAGCGTATGGACTGGGTGCGGCGGCAAAGGAAGTGATCGTATGGCAACAGGTACTGTGAAGTGGTTCAATGTTCAAAAGGGGTAGGGATTTATCGCTCCAGATGACGGCGGATACGACATCTTTGTCCACATTAGGTGTTTAGTCCCGGCATTAGCTGGAGCGGATTGAGGGTGAATCGTTCTGGCTCTTTTGTCCAGGCCTTGCAGATGAACTCGTAGGGTGTGAGGCCTTTGAGAGTTTTGAGTCGGTTGGCGAAGTTGTAGGCGTTGACGAAGTCTGAGAGGTGGCTGCGGAGCTCGGCGTGAGTTTCGTAGTGGAAGCGCTTGACCGTGGCGTCCTTGATCGTTCGGTTCATGCGTTCGACTTGACCGTTGGTCCAGGGATGTTTGGGCTCGGTGAGGCGATGATCGATATCGTTGCGGGCGCAGGCCACGACGAAAGCATGCGCCCAGAAGAACTCCTTCCGCTCGATCTTCTCCTTGATGTCAGCCGCGGTCCAACTGTCGCCGGCCGGATCGGTGAAGTGGGTGCCATCCTCCGTGAGGATGGTGTGAACCTTGTAAGGCACGGCCTTGATGAGATTCTGCAAGAAGCCAGCGGCGACGCGCCTGGTGGCTTTCTCGTGCAACTCTGTGTAGGCGAACTTCGACGTGCGATCGATGGCGACGAGGAGATAGAGCCGGCCTTGGGCGGTGCGGACCTCAGCTATGTCGATGTGGAAGTAGCCGATTGGGTAGCTCTTGAACTTGCGTTTGATGCCTTTGCCATCTTCCACTTCCGGCAGCCGCGAAATGCTGTGGCGCTGAAGACATCGATGTAGGGATGAGCGGGTCAGGTGCGGGATCGTGGCCTGAAGAGCGTAGAGACAGTCGTCGAGCGGCAACAGGGTATGCTTGCGATAGGCCACGATGATGGCCTCGTCCTCTACCGATAGAGAGGTGGACTTTGGCTCCTTGGGTCCTGTCTTCAGATCAGTGACGGAGCCGCGCCTCTTCCACTGGGCGACCGTTTTGGGATTGATCCCATAGCGCTTAGCCAGCGCTCTTAGGCTCTCTTGGCTATTTTGTATTGCTCGACGGACCGCCTCCGTCGTGGTGGCGCAGCCGTGTAAAATTTATCCCATAGCGCTTCCTTCGAATCGTGCGATAAGGATGCACCATCAAAGCCCGGGACTAAACACCTAGCGCGTAGAACGCACTGGACTCTCTGGTTTGGCAGAAGGCCAAAAGATTTTTTAGTCGTCCGTGAAGAGCGGCTAAGCGATTGAGCTGGGATCGCAATATTCGTTGTGGCCTGTTTTGGGATTGCAGGGTTTTGA
>NZ_LBIZ01000050.1:0-1451 GCF_028128665.1 Bradyrhizobium sp. CCBAU 45384 | reverse complement strand
GTCGAAGGATGAGATCGACGATGGCGTGGCGTACGGCTGGCATGGTTGGCTGAGGCGGAGGCCCGTTGATTCTTTTTTTTCCGCCCCGCATATGCGAGGCGACGATGTTGCAGGAAGGCGTAGGCAATCATTGTCATAAGGGCGTGGCGATGAAGACCTTGCCATGATCGCCCTTCGAAGTGATCAAGTCCAAGCTCCTCCTTCAACTGTTGATGCGCCTGCTCACAAATCCACCGTGCCTTGATGGTGGCTGCCAGCGTGCGCAGATCCGTCGTCGCCGGAAGATTGGCGAGATAGTATTTCCTCTCCCCGGAGGCACGTTGCTCGCCAATGAGCCAGGCTTCGTCGCCTGGGAGATGCTGCTGACCTTTATCCCATATCCGCTGCGGAGGGCCGTCGGCGGTGCGGACCCGGAGAGCAGCAAATCGGGCTTTGAGCCGACCTTTCGTCCCGCTACGCCAACTCACGGTTTTCCATTTGGCGCTGGCCAGCATTTGTTCTGCCGCAATCGATAAGATATCGGGCACGTGGTGCTTTCGTGGTTTGCCACGTACTTTGGTGATCGGCCAAATGAGCTTCACATCGACCGGATACACTTTCTGGTGCCGAGGGATACCGACCGCCCAGGCCAGCCCGCGCTCTGTTAGCCCTTGTCGAAACGGTGCGCTGAGGCCGTATCCTGCATCCGCCAGCACACATCCAAAGCGCATGTTGGCTGCCATCGCGCGGTCAATCTCGGCCAAAGCGATCTCCGGCTTGGACCGTGGCGTTCGGTGTTCGACTGGCACGCGAGCGCGCTTCAAACGAGGCATGTCGCTTGTCCAGCTGTCAGGCAGAAAGAGACGTAACGCGACCATCACGGGCACTTCGCCGCGCGCAAGCGTTAAAGACACCAGCGTTTGGCAATTTGCAGTTTTACCGAGAGCCGACGCGTATTGAGCCGCAACGCCGACCGAGCGCTCACCTTTCTTGGGCAGTGAAGTGTCATCAATAACGAGCACCGCGTCCCTGCCGCCGACAAGTCGGTCCGCCTGGTTGAGCAGCTCTGTCTCCAGGGGCGTCGCGTCCCAGACACCGTCCGCAATGAAATGGTGCAACTGGTCGTAGTTGCTCATGGCAAGGCGTTCCGCCATCGGCTGAACGCTCTTGCGATCGCCAGGACCGATCAAACCCGCAACATACAGCGGACACATCCGCTGCCGGGTCTTATGACCCAGCCGGTCCAAGAACGGCATCAGCCAGCGTTCGAGTTCGTCTTCCCATCCCGGCATGGTCAGCCCTCCAAGAGCCGACCACCCATGAATCATTGAAAAATTGATTCGGGAATCCTATAAAACGCGGCAAAATCAACAATCTGCCAAAGTAGTGCTAGCACTACTTTGGCAGTTTGATTCACGCTGCTATCCTGCGCTGATCCACCTTCGGCAGTGCGGACATCGCTGAAGCGGCAT
>NZ_LBIZ01000049.1:0-1383 GCF_028128665.1 Bradyrhizobium sp. CCBAU 45384 | reverse complement strand
AACCTCCGGAGCATGGAAGGAATAAAGCTTCCAGCCGCGCTGGCGCTGCTGCTGCGAAAGGCAAAACATGTTACCCGCAGATTACGTTTTTGGCCTCGCTTTTGCGTTAGTCGTCATATTCAACGTCTATTTTGGACCCCGTATCAAGCGCGAACGCGTTGCAATGCAGTGGGGACGTAACGGCGAGCCAACATGGTACGCCCCAAAATGGTTGGCGATGTGGGGAATGATTGTCTTCATGGCGGCTGTTCGGCTGTTTATTTGGCTGGCCTCGACATATGCGCCGCAGCGTGTGCACGGTGTTGAATTAGGATAGTCATTTTCTCGGTGATCGCCGCGGGCTCCCACCTATTTGTTTTGGTGAAGGCGAGAGCGGCGCGCTGACGAAGTCGCGCAAGTCGGCTAAGGGTCTTGGTTGTGTGCAAACAGATAGTCGGCACGCGACCGTGGTCGCCAATCCTTGCAGACGGCCGAGGTTCTCGCCTCGGATCGTCCAATGACCGGCCAAAGTAGGAATCGCGACGCGGTATTGCGCTTTTGGACGCACTTCCCGGGCCTTCAGGCGGCGCGGATGGCTGCAATCAGGCTCGCTTTGCCGACGATGTTCATCACCCGTGTGAGGTTATAGGCGAGAACATGCAGCGCCATCTCAGCGGCGACATTCCGTAGGCGCTTCATCAGGAAGTGGGTCGCACCCATACGGGCTTTGATCGTGCCGAAGGGATGCTCGACGGTCTCGCGCCGCGTCCGCATGGCCTCGGGATTGGAATCGAGCCGTCTCTGGACCTCCTCGACCACATGCTCATGCTCCCAGCGCGTGATGCGACGCTCCTTGGACGGCGTACATTGGCTCTTGATTGCGCAGCCTTGGCATGCCGCCGTCGACCAGTAACGGCGCAGCGTCATTCCATGCTCGATGTTGGTGAAGTGATATGGCAGCAGCTGACCGGATGGGCAGCGGTAGACGTCCTCATCAGGCAGGTAGGCGAAGTCCTGTTTGCCGAACCGGCCCTCCGCCTTGGCATTCGACGTCATGGGCTTGGGCAAGGTGACTGCAACGCCAGCCTCTTCGCAGGCTAATATCTCCTCTCCGTCGAAGTAGCCACGGTCGGCGACCGCCTCGAGTTTGTCCGCTTCGAGCACTTCTTTGGCTTGCTTCGACATCCGAGCAAGCTGCCCTCGGTCGTTGCCGACGTTTATGACCTCGTGCGTAACAATCAGATGGTGTTCGGTGTCCACCGCGACCTGGACATTGTAGCCGACGACACCCGATCCGCGGCCGCTGGTGGCCATCGAACGGGCATCCGGATCGGTGAGCGATATCTGCTGATCCGGCGTGTTGCGCATCTGCGCATCAAGCACTTCAAGGCGGCTCATCTCCTG
>NZ_LBIZ01000048.1:0-1376 GCF_028128665.1 Bradyrhizobium sp. CCBAU 45384 | reverse complement strand
GCTTTTGGAGGGCCGACCATGGCAGGCACGACGTCGACTTGGGAAGACGAACTGCGAGGCTGGCTTACGCCGTTCTTGGATCGCCTGGGACATAAGGCGCGGCGGCGGATGTGTCCGCTTTATGTGATGGGGCTGATCGGCCCTGGCGATCGCAAGAGCGTTCAGCCGATGGCGGAGCGGCTGGCGCCCGGCGACTATGATCAGCTGCATCATTTTGTTGCGGCTGGCGTCTGGGATGTGGCGCCATTGGAGACAGAGCTGCTCGTTCAAGCGGATCGGCTCGTTGGCGGCGACGATGCGGTGTTGGTGATCGACGATACCGCCGTGCCGAAGAAGGGCACGCACTCGGTCGGTGTCGCCGCGCAATATGCTTCGGCCCTGGGCAAGACGGCCAACTGCCAGACCCTGGTGTCGCTGACGCTCGCGCGGGGTGAGGTGCCGGTGATGGTGGCGCTGCGCCTCTTCCTCCCCGAGAGTTGGACGAGCGATCGAGTCCGTTTGAAGCGGGCCGGGGTTCCGGCCGAATATCAAACGGCCCGAACGAAGCCGGAGATGGCCTTGGCCGAAGTTGATCGCATCCTTGCGGCCGGTGTCCGCTTCGGCTGCGTCCTGGCGGATGCCGGTTACGGGATGAGCGCGCCGTTCCGTCAAGCTCTCACGGCCCGCAAGCTTGCCTGGGCGGTTGGCATTCCACGTCATCTCAAGGTGTACCCTGTCGACGTAAAACTTATCTGGCCAAAGGCCCGGCGTGGCCGCCCCCGCAAGCGGAGCATTCCCGACGTTCTATCGATTGCGGCTGAAGACATGCTGGCCGATGCCAAGTGGAAAACTGTGAGCTGGCGAAACGGGACGAAAGGCCGGTTGAAGGCCCGCTTTGCCGCTGTCCGCGTGCGCACAGCGGACGGACCTCCGCAACGGATATGGGACAAGGGCCAGCAGCATCTTCCAGGGGACGAAGCCTGGCTCATCGGCGAGCACCGCGCGTCGGGAGAGAAGAAATACTACCTTGCGAACCTGCCAGCCGGGATGGACCTGCGCAGTTTGGCCGCCACCATCAAGGCACGATGGGTTTGCGAGCAGGCCCATCAGCAACTGAAGGAGGAACTCGGCCTCGACCACTTCGAGGGACGGTCCTGGCAAGGCCTTCACCGACATGCGCTCATGACCATGATCGCTTACGCCTTCCTCCAACATCGCCGCCTCACAAAAGTGAGGCGGGAAAAAAAGAATCAACGGTCCGCCGCCGCAACCGACCTTGCCCGCCGTCCGACACGCCATCGTCGATCTCATCGCGCGAATGCCGCTTCAGCGATGTCCGCACTGCCGAAGGTGGATCAGCGCAGGATAGCAGCGTGAATCAAACTGCCAAAGTAGTG
>NZ_LBIZ01000047.1:0-1319 GCF_028128665.1 Bradyrhizobium sp. CCBAU 45384 | reverse complement strand
GAACATTGTCACGATCGGTATCGACTTAGGCAAGAACACCTTCCATGTGGTGGGATTTGATACCACGGGTGCAATCATCCTACGTAAGAAGCAGTCTAGAAATCAGCTTGAGCAGTCGCTGGCTAATGTTCCTGCTTGCTTGATCGGAATGGAGGCTTGTTCAGGAGCACACCACTTGGGGCGCAAGCTGGAGAAATTAGGCCATCAAGTACGGCTCTTGCCGGCGCAATATGTGAAGCCATACCTCAAGGGCCACAAGAATGACTTCCGTGATGCCGAAGCCATCGCAGAAGCGACACAGCGCCCGACTATGCGCTTTGTCCCGTTGAAATCGGCCGAGCAACTTGACTTGCAGGCGCTGCACAGAGTTCGCAGTCGATTGGTGACGCAAAGAACCGCGGTCATCAATCAAATCCGAGGCTTTTTGCTTGAGCGAGGGCTGGCAGTCCGGCAAGGAGCCGCGGCGCTCCGATTGGCACTTCCTCAGATTCTCTCAGCGCCAAAGGATAGCTTATCGCCTCGAGTGATCCAGCTCATACAAGACTTGTCCGAGGACTGGCGCTATCTCGACCGACGGGTCGCGTCAATGACGAAAGAAATCGACGAACTCGCTGGTCGAGATCCACACTGTCGCCGCCTAATGAGTGCGCCCGGCGTCGGGCCGATCACCTCAAGCGCGATGGTCGCCGCGATCGGAACCGGCGATGCCTTCCATAAGGGCCGGGACTTTGCAGCATGGCTTGGTCTGGTACCCAAGCAAATCTCGACTGGCGATCGGACCATTCTCGGCCGCATATCGAGGCGCGGTAATCGGTACCTACGAACGCTGTTCATTCAAGGTGCCAGAGCCGTACTTCTGCAGCGTCAGAGTTGGCCTCGGCATGGCTTCGGAGCCTGGTTGGAGGCAGCGTCCAAGCGACTCCACTCGAACGTCTTAGTCGTTGCCCTAGCCTCAAAACTTGCGCGCATGGCCTGGAGCATGCTCGCAAAGAATCGCGACTACGACGCCAATCTCTTGAGCCGCACCGCATGAGAAACAGACCGTAAAGGAAGATCCAAGGTCCGATCAGAAAGCACAATAACCCGCCGAGGTTTGCGAGACGGAAAGGACGAATGGAGAAACGGTTCCACCGACACTTCTGAAGCCTGGTTCGACTCCATGGCCCTTCTGGAGGCCGGCGAGTTATTGAGGACAGAAGTGGGCGGATATCCATGATGGCTCGGGGCAACAGCCCCAAATTGAAGCCGGATAGATTGGCGCAAACCGCTTCATCCCTTTGTCGATTCCTCTTGCAACGCGGGCGTGGTCCATAGATCGG
>NZ_LBIZ01000046.1:0-1235 GCF_028128665.1 Bradyrhizobium sp. CCBAU 45384 | reverse complement strand
GGGGCGGACCGAGCGCAATCGACGCTGTTGCCCGAATGCCTCGACGACTGGGTCGATGAGAGTAATCCGGTTCGCGCGGTCGATGCCTTCGTCGAAGCGCTCGATCTGGCAGAGCTGGGCTTCAAGGACGTCGAGCCTGCGGCAACCGGCCGGCCCGGTTATCACCCTGCGCCGCTGCTCAAGCTCTACATCTACGGCTATCTCAACCGCATCCAGTCGAGCCGCCGGCTCGAGCGCGAGGCGAGGCGCAATCTTGAGGTGATTTGGCTGTTGCAGCGGCTTTCGCCCGACGACAAGACGATCGCCGACTTTCGCCGCGACAACGGCCCCGCCATCAAGAAGGTGTGCGCGAAGTTCGTCGAACTTTGCCGGCAGATGGGCTTGTTGACGAAGGCGAGCGTCGCCATCGACGGCTCGAAGTTCAAGGCGGTCAACACGCGTGACAAGAACTTCACGAAGGGCAAGGTCGAGCGCCGTCGCCAGCAGCTGGAGGAGAGCGTATCGCGCTATCTCGCGCAGCTGGACACCGCAGATCTGCAGGAGCCATCTGAGACTCTCGCGGCGAAGACGGCGCATCTGAAGGAGAAGCTCACCAAGCTCGCGAGCGAGATGCAGAAGCTCGAAGCCTGCGAACAGGCAATGCTGGCATCACCGGACCAGCAGATCTCGCTGACCGATCCCGACAGTCGGTCCATGGCCACGAGTGGCCGCGGCTCCGGTGTCGTCGGCTACAATGTGCAGGTTGCCGTCGATACCGAGCACCACCTCATCATCGCGCACGAGGTGACGAATAGCGGCTCGGATCGTGCACAACTCGCCAACATGGGTAAACAGGCCAAGGCCGTGCTCGGCGTCGACAAGCTCGAGGCCGTGGCCGATCGCGGCTACTACACAGGCGAGGAGATCAAAGCCTGCGCCGACGCCGATATCGCTGTGACACTGCCGAAACCGAATACGACGGGCATGGAGGCGAAGGGCAAGTTCGGCAAGCACGACTTCGCATACCTGGCCAAGCAGGACGTATATCGCTGCCCGGCGGGCCAGTTGCTGGCGTATTGGCTTACAACAGTGGATGGCGAACGCACCATTCGGCGCTACGCCACGAAAGCTTGTGGAAGCTGCCCGCTTAAGGCGCGCTGCACCACGGCCAAGAACCGCGTCATCTCCCGTTGGGAACATGAACACGTCATGGAGGATGCCCAGAGGCGGCTCGACGCTGATCCTCAGGCGATGCG
>NZ_LBIZ01000045.1:0-1073 GCF_028128665.1 Bradyrhizobium sp. CCBAU 45384 | reverse complement strand
GCCGTCCTTCAGCTCGACGAAGGCACAGGGCACTTCGCCCCATTTGGGATCGGGTTTGGCGACGACGGCGGCGAACAGCACGGCCGGATGCTTGTAGAGGATATCCTCGACCTCGACGGAAGAGATGTTCTCGCCGCCGGAGATGATGATGTCCTTGGAGCGGTCCTTGATGATGACGTAGCCGTGCTCGTCGAGCACGCCGAGGTCGCCGGTGTGAAACCAGCCGCCCTCGAAGGCTTCCTTGGTCGCCTTCTCGTTCTTGAGGTAGCCCTTCATCACGATATTGCCGCGGAACATCACCTCGCCGATGGTCTCGCCGTCGCGCGGGACCTCCTGCATGGTCTGCGGATTGATGACGGTGACGCTTTCCTCGAGCGGGTAGGGAACGCCCTGCCGGCGCTTCATGCGGGCGCGCTCGGCAGGCGCAAGCTCGTCCCAGCCCGGCTGCTCGGCGCAGACCGAGGCGGGGCCGTAGACCTCGGTCAGGCCATACACATGCGTGAGCTTGATGCCGATGTTTTCGGCGCCTTCCAACACCGCAACCGGCGGCGCTGCGCCGGCGATGAGGCCGACGACGCGGCGTGCCGCGTTGCCCCGTGGCGCATCGGGCGCATTGATCAGCGTGTTGTATACGATCGGCGCGCCGCACATGTGGGTGACGCCGTGCTGCCTGATCAGCTCGAAAATCTTGGTCGGCTCGACCTTGCGCAAGCAGACATTGATGCCGGCCGCGGCCGCGATCGTCCAGGGGAAGCACCAGCCGTTGCAGTGGAACATCGGCAGGGTCCAGAGATAGACCGGATGCTGGCCGAGATTGCCGGCGAGGATGTTGCTGACGGCGTTGAGATACGCGCCGCGATGATGGGTGACGACGCCCTTGGGATTGCCGGTGGTGCCCGAGGTGTAGCTCAGCGCGATCGCGTCCCATTCGTCGCTTGGCAGGATTGCCGTGAAGTTCGGATCGCCTTGCGCGACGGCGGCTTCGTATTCGATCTCGCCGATGCGCTTGCCACCCTTGAACGCGGCATCGTCGACGTCGATCACGAACGGCTTTGGCCCGGTCATCTGCGCCA
>NZ_LBIZ01000044.1:0-1061 GCF_028128665.1 Bradyrhizobium sp. CCBAU 45384 | reverse complement strand
CATAATAGATCGCCTGAGCCCAGCCGCTCGCCGGCACCGCCTCGTGTTGAACAACCCAATCGAATTCTGGATAAATCGCGTCGGCCAGCACCGCCGCGCCCATAAGCCCGGACAAGGCCAAAACTTGACGAAAAGTCGCAATTTGCGCCGACCTTGGTCACCGGAAGAGGAGGAGCGATTAATCTCCCTCCTTTGCGACGGAGCCACTGCCGACGAAATCGGAGAACGGCTGGGTCGGACGCGTCAGTCTGTTTACGCTCGCATCCAGCGCTTTCAGAGGCAGCGGGGGCGAGCCAGTAGGACAAGCGGGAAATTCTTCCTGCAGTTGCCGGTTGTTTGATCCACTGCCGCAAGGTCGCGACCACTTTATCGGCCCGACATATAGTCGGCTGACCTTGGCGTGTTTGTCGTGTTGCGACCTCGCGAGGTGATGGGGATGCGGCTCGTACCTGCCCCCAGCAAGCGCGCGGAAGCGGCGATCGCCGCGAACCCGACGAAGTCGGATCGCGCCATCGCGGCCAAGATCGGGGTCGGCAAGGACACGGTTCGGGGTAGCATTGAAAGCGTACGCGGTGCGGCCGGGCCGCTCGCCAAATGCTCCCTGCTCGATAAATTTTTGAAGCCGGTTCATGTTTTACGGCCCTGTTGGAGTGAATGTTCGCTGGACGAAAGCTCCGCCTTTCGGATCACTTGCGCAAATGTACGAATAGCGCTGTCCGCCGCCGGGCGCGTCGGTATCGATATCGACAATGATCGGTGTCGATTGGCCGCGCCAGTTGGCCAGTTGCTCGGCCGGCATCGGCCGCGTACCAGATTTCACGACCTTGAGGCCCGCGACCTTAGGGAGAGCCCCCGTGGCGCTCACAGTGCAACGCACCTTTTGATCTGCTGCTGCGATAACGGACACGGGCACAATATAAACCTGAAAAGCTAGCATAAATGCCACGGCAACGGCGTGTGGCGTCCGCATACGTCAACTCCCTCGAAGACGGAATTCAACCACCGCCGCGCGGCAAAAGGCAAATGCTCCCCCGGGAGAGAAGGGATGGATTTTTGTGCAA
>NZ_LBIZ01000043.1:0-1048 GCF_028128665.1 Bradyrhizobium sp. CCBAU 45384 | reverse complement strand
CAATCAGTTGGCAGCGTGTCCGTGGGCGTGAGAGCCCGCTCCGGAGCTACAGCTTGATCAGCGTGCTTCATTGGCGTCGGGGGTGACGGCTTAATGTCGGGCGCACTTGGCGGTGCGGCTCCGAACCCTGCTTCTATGGGCGGGGTCGGGCATGCTGTCCTTTAGGGTGAGCCCCCCAGGCCCAGGCGCGCTAGCATCCCGCGCCGGTGCGCGAGCATGGGCTTCGAGGGATTGCCGTCTCTGACCTTCACATAGCTTGCCAGGATTAACTCGATGGTTTTTGACACTTTCTCCCCCAGAACGCTATGTGCCGTCCTCCAGAAACTCAACTCCGATCTGACTTCCCATGCGCCAGATCACGCGACACTGCTTGATCACGCGGTTGCGCTCAAGCATCAGAGTAAATAGTGGTCTGACGTAACGACTATCCGCCAATTCGATAGCGGCTCCGTGGTCGGAGATATTCCGCACGCGACAGCTCAAGCTCGAACCGTCACCTGAAATATAGGCGACCTCGTCGACTTCGGTGCGCTCCTGTCGTCGGCGATCGGTAGTCATCACTTTCACCAGGAGGTGTGGCGCGGCCTCGCGCCTGCTCGACGCTCGGCCACGGCTGGTCTCACTTCGCCGACCATTTCCCCATGGTCGCCGAGGGGCCCCCCCCCCCCCCCCCCCCCCCCCCCCCCCCCCCCCCCCCCCCCCCCCCCCCCCCCCCCCCCTGCTCATCGGTGAACGCTAGTGCGGCAGCGAAACGAGCGCAGTGCAACATCGCAATCCGCGTGCGGGTCCTTGCGTGTCCTGCGAATTCAATAGGAGGAGCCTGGTATTTCAACGGAGCTGTGCAACCCGGGCTAAGACTATCTTGTCGATGCGGCGGGCAGGCTGTGAGCGGTTGGAACGCGCGCGTCCAGTGTGCGGTTTTTAGCTACCTCGCCGCAGAAGCAGCGCGCAATCCCTTCCGCGCGTCGGCGATGTCGTGCTGCGGACGGACACAGCCATAGATGCTGACCAGCTATCCCGGGTGATCCGTGCAGTGCGAGCGTCACGA
>NZ_LBIZ01000042.1:0-986 GCF_028128665.1 Bradyrhizobium sp. CCBAU 45384 | reverse complement strand
GACCTCCGGAGCATGGAAGGAATAAAGCTTCCAGCCGCGCTGGCGCTGCTGCTGCGAGCGGATCTGCGAGGCCCGGCCGAGCGGGAGGGCGAAGGCGTTCTCGAGTACGGCCTGACCTTCGATCTTGCGGCGGATATCGCGGATGATCCGGCCCAGCCGGCTGCGCAGGATGCGCAACTGCCGCTGATGCCGCTTGAATTGCTTGGCGTGGGCGTAGCGTCCCGCCATCATCGCCGCGGTCTTGGCAATGCGAAGATAGGACTGCCGTAGCTTGACCCCGTGCTTCCTTGCCAGGCGGTTGAGCCCCTTGATTGCCGCGTGCAGCAGCTTGGCATCGGTCGGGAAGGTGATGGCCTTCGGCTGCACGGTGGTATCGACCGTGACCCGCTTGAGGTCCTGGCTGCGCAACGCGCCGGCCTCGTGCGCCACCCGCAGGCTCTCGGCCAGCAACAGCTCCAGCTTGTCGCCAAGCCGCTTGCGCCAGTGGCTCAGGTCCGAGCGCTCATGCAGGAACGCGTGCTGAAAGAACTCTTCACCGGTGAAGTACTGGAAATACGGGTCGTGGACCCAGCGCTCGCACACCCCCTCATCGGACAGGCCGTATATGTGCTTGAGCAGCAGCAGCCCGATCATGAAGCGGGTCGCGATGCCCGGCCGACCGTTCTCGCTGTAGAGCGGCGCGATCTCGCCGTCGATCCAGTCCCAGTCGACCTTGCCGGCGAGCTGAACCAGCTCGTGCTTCATGTTGATGATCTGGTCCAGCCTGGCCCGGAACAGATCGCCCGATCCCGTCGCTTTGGGCTTCTTCGGTCGCATCGCCACCTCCGATGCGAGGACGGAATCATGACTGGCGATTCGATGGAATCCTCAAAACGAAATTGCAGGGTTCCGATGCCCGAAGCATCAAAACCCTGCAATCCCAAAACAGGCCACAACGAATATTGCGATCCCAGCTCAATCGCTTAGCCGCTCTTCACGGACGACTA
>NZ_LBIZ01000041.1:0-977 GCF_028128665.1 Bradyrhizobium sp. CCBAU 45384 | reverse complement strand
GATGAGCTGCCGAGCGATCCAGCCGAGTTGCGTGTCTTTGCCGCGGCTCTGCTGGATCGCTGCGCCAGGCTCGAGCGGTTACTCAAGCTTGCGAAAGATGCGCAGTTCGGTCGATCCTCGGAAAAGCTGGACGCTGATCAGCTGCAGCTTGTTCTGGAGGACATCGAAGAGGCTGTCGCGGCCCTCGAAGCCACCGAGGATCGCGCCAATCCCAGAGTTTGCGAGAAGAGGACGGCCGAGCGCAGAACCAACCGTGGTCAGCTGCCGGAGCATTTGCCGCGCATCGTGGAAACCCTGATGCCGGCCGAGACCTGTTGCCCGTCTTGTGCGGGCGACCTCTTTGAGATTGGTCGGGATGAGAGCCAGAGGCTGGACGTCGTTCCGGCGCAGTATCGCGTCATCGTCACCCGCCGGCCTAAGCTCGCCTGCCGCGCCTGTCATGGCGTCGTCCTCCAGCATGCTGCTCCCGAGCGACTGATCAGGGGAGGATTGCCCACCGAGCGGCTGGTCGCTCATGTGATCGACGCGAAGTATCATTGGCATTTGCCGCTTTACCGCCAGGCGCAGATGCTGGCGACGCACGGAATAGCGCTGGACCGTTCCACGCTCGCCTTCTGGGTCGGCTATGCCGCCCAGGAACTGAAGCCGTTGTGGCATCGGCTGCGCCAGCTTCTGCTCGCCTCCTCGAAACTCTGCGTCGATGAGACCCCGGCGCCGGTGTTGGACCCGGGCCGCGGCAGAACGAAAACCGGCTACTTCTGGGCGCTGTCGCGCGACGACAGGCCCTGGGCCGGGCCTGATCCACCTGGAGTGGTCTATGCCTATGCACCGGGCCGCGGCGCCGTTCATGGCTTGCGGCTGCTTGAGGGCTATCGCGGCATCATCCATTGCGACGGCTATCAGGCCTACAAGACCATGACCCGAGAGACGCGTGCGGACGCCCTGTCCGGGACGCTCGCCTTCTGCTGGTCGCATCT
>NZ_LBIZ01000040.1:0-943 GCF_028128665.1 Bradyrhizobium sp. CCBAU 45384 | reverse complement strand
CGCCAAACTCAACGACATCGATCCACAGGCTTGGCTCGCCGACGTGCTGGCGCGCCTACCGGATCACCCTGCCAATCGCATTGACGAACTCATGCCCTGGAATTGGCGACCTCAGAACGTCGCTCACGCCGCGTAAGCGCTGTCAGCCATTTGCTCAAGATGACTTAACTAGGGGCCGTCACCGGACGCGTACGACGGAGGTAAGCTTCGGCTCGGCAACCGTTCGGGTCTGCAAGCAATGGAATTTCAAAGTGCGACGCCCGCGGTTGTGGTGGCGATCCGCCAGCGTGATCTTCTGAACACCTGGCTGAGGCTCTACTTGCGCAATGAGGACGACCTTCCCGGCATTTCGGGGTACGAACCTGAACGCCTCAAAGAAGAAGCGGACGATCTCGTTTATTACACTATCGAAGCGTCCTGCACGCCGCCCGTGGTCACGATACAGAGCGAAGGCACTCGCATGTCGAGCGCTTATGGCGCGATCGGCAAAGGCCGCCGACTAGACGAGTACGTTGGCCCCCGGTTGGCGGCCTCTGTAATGCCCGTTTATCACCTATGCATCGAGCGGCGTCGGCCGGTATACACCGTCTCTCATCTGAAGGACGGCGAAGGTCGCGAGGTGGAGTACGAGAGGTTGCTTCTGCCATTTGGGCATGGCAGCACGGTGACTGACATCATCGCGTCGCTCAAAACCATCAGCATGGAAGGTCGCTTCGAGCTTCGAGACCTAATGAAGCGCACGGACATTGTAAACAGCCCCAGCTGTGCGGGCCGTGATCGACCGCGACCTCGTAAACGCGCGCCCCTATCGCTCGGCCTCGTGGGCCGATGACCTCGTGTTCGAGTGATTGGGTGTCTAACCATGGATCAGGACGAAGTGGCCGAGTGGTTTGTGCCGGCGCTCAGGCGAAGCTACGCTCGTCTGGCGGCATGGATGGTACGC
>NZ_LBIZ01000039.1:0-929 GCF_028128665.1 Bradyrhizobium sp. CCBAU 45384 | reverse complement strand
CGGCATTATGGCCAGCGGTCATGGGTACCGCACAAACAGGCCGAACACATGGCTGCTCCGACCAATGCTGCAAGTGAAGATTCTCCTTGCCAACCCGGAGCCAATGGTATGGACCCCGCCCTTGCCGCGGTGGAATCTCGAGCGTCAACTGCAGTGAAGGAGGATGTCATGCAGGTCGTTCGGATAGGTCTAGATCTGGCGAAGTATGTTTTCGAAGTTCACGGCGTCGACAACCACGGGAAAGTCGTTGTGCGAAAGAGGTTGCGTCGCGATGCGGTGGCCGGCTTTTTCGCCAATTTACCGGCCTGCCTGGTCGGCATGGAGGCTTCCAACGGGGCACACTATTGGGCTCGCGTGCTCACGGAGCTTGGCCATCAGGTCCGACTGATCAGCCCTCAGTTCGTGACGCCATACGTCAAGTCGAACAAGAACGACCAGAACGATGCGGAAGCCATCTGCGAAGCGGTCGGCCGTCCGTCCATGCGCTTCGTGCCACCGAAATCAACCGATCAGCTGGCGGTACAGGCCGTCCACCGAATTCGCCGGCGCCTGGTCGCCGACCGGGTCAGGCTCGTCAACCAGATTCGCGGTCTTCTGTCCGAGCATGGGATTGTCATTGCCCGTGACATCGCGCAGCTGCGGCGCGGCCTCGCTGTCATCGTAGGGAACATCAATGACGGCCTCAGCGAGATGCTCCGGACGCTCATGAGGGAATTGCAAGAGGAGTTGTCCGAGCTTGATAACCGTATTGCAGCCTATGACCGGCGGATAAGGGAAATCTTCCGTACAAGCGAGCAGTGCCAGCGGCTCGGCAAAATCGAAGGCATCGGACCTGTGACAGCAACAGCCTTGATCGCCGCCGTGGGCGATAGAAGCTGTTTCAAGAACGGCCGCCAGTTCGCGGCTTGGCTTGGCCTGGTGCCGAAGCA
>NZ_LBIZ01000038.1:0-905 GCF_028128665.1 Bradyrhizobium sp. CCBAU 45384 | reverse complement strand
CCGCCCGCTCTGCTGCGGCCGCACGTTCCTCTCCGCCGGTCTCGTCGACGAAGCCCGGTCCGAGCTCGACCGTCTGGTCCCGACTTTCGCGCCGTTTGCGACCCGTGGAGTGCCGATCGTCGGCCTCGAGCCGAGCTGCCTGCTGACGCTGCGCGACGAACTTGCTTCCCTGCGCAAGGACAACGATGCCAAGGCCGTCGGCGCGCATGCGCTGACTTTCGAGGAATTTTTGGTGCGCGAGGCCGAAGCCGGCCGGCTGCAATTGCCGCTCGGCAGCGTCGCTGACAGGGCCGTGGTCCACGGCCATTGCCATCAAAAATCGTTCGGTGCCTTCAAACCTGTCGAGCAAGTGTTGCGCCTCGTCCCCGGCCTTGAAGTCAAGACCATTGAGTCGAGTTGCTGCGGCATGGCCGGCGCGTTCGGCTATGGCGCCGACACCTATGACGCCTCGATCGAGATGGCCGAGCTGTCGCTGCTACCGGCTGTGCGGAAGGCCGATCCCTCCACACTCATCGTCGCCGACGGCACCTCCTGTCGCCACCAGATCCACGACGGCGCCGGCCGCGAGGCGCTTCACGTCGCCCGCGTGCTGGCGATGAGCCTCGACCGCGCCGACACCAATTCCACGTCTCCAGCTGCAAAGGAACCCAGCCATGGCTGATCTCACGCTCGACACCGCTCGAAAAATCCTCGACGCCGCGTTCGCCAAGGCGAGTGAACTCAAGCTCAAGCCGCTCGTCGTCACTGTCCTCGACGCGCGCGGCGTGCTTAAGATAGCCGCGGCACAGGACGGCACCAGCCTGATGCGTGCCGAGATCGCCCACGGCAAGGCTTTTGGCGCGCTCGCCATGGGCCTCGGCTCGCGCGCCCTGTTCCAGCGGGCGCAGGAGCAGCCTTATTTCATC
>NZ_LBIZ01000037.1:0-783 GCF_028128665.1 Bradyrhizobium sp. CCBAU 45384 | reverse complement strand
CGAAAGCACGCGCTCGAAATCATCGCGGGACCACATCGCGCTGTCGCGGTCATAGGCATAGTCGAACAGTCCGGCCTTGGAGGGCCAGGAGAACACCATGGTCCGGCCGCGGAACTTGATGCCATCGGAGAGATGGGCAGCATCGAGCACGGCCGTTTCGAACGTCTGCTTGAAGCCGTGCACATAGATCAGCACGTCTCCTCCCCCGCCGGTCTGCGCAACGAGATCACCGATGTCGGCCTGCACCGGTTCGATCTGATCGAGGCGCCAATCGCCCAGTCCGACCGAGGCGAGCGAAAGTCTGCTTTCATCCGGTGCCACCAGCCTTGCCCGCGCGACCGTCATCGTGGTCGCGCGCTCAGGCCCGAACCAAGGCTTCGTGCGACCACCCTTCACGGGCTTGCGTGTGGTGGTGACGAGCAATGTGGGGTCGACGAAGAGGGACGACGCGTCGTAGGGCGTGCCGGTCGCGCCCAGGCCAGCGCATCCGCCGAGCGCGAGAGCGCTGCCCGCCGACAAAAGCCCGCGCAGGAGCGCGCGGCGCGAAGGAGCACGATGAGAGCGGCGTTGCAGAGGATATCGGATGATCACGCGGAACCTTCGGGAACTTCGCCCCCTAGCCGCCCCGCCTGTCTCCCTGAATGACAATCCGGGCGAGAAGGCGGCGGAGCAGCTTCGTGGCAGGTCGCAGTCACGGCCTTCGCCGGCTGGCTCTGCAGTGTGGCGAAGTTCCGGCACCGGCGTGGCGGTTGCCCTCAATGATGGGCCGAAACACCTTTGACG
>NZ_LBIZ01000036.1:0-720 GCF_028128665.1 Bradyrhizobium sp. CCBAU 45384 | reverse complement strand
CTCGACGACACACATCGTGCGCTCGGATTCGCTGATGGCATCCATCGCGGACCTCTATTCAGAGCGCGCGGTCCGCGGTGGCATGACGACAGCCAAGGCCGATCTGATCTTCGCCTCGCTGCCCTACAAGATCCTGCATCAGTTGCAGAAGCCGGTTTATGACAAGATCCGCCAGGATGACGCCGATTTTTATGCAGGGTTGACGAGAGCCGGTTTCCGGCTCGACTTCGGCGACGACGATTCCGGTTTGTTCATGAAGTACCTGCGTCGCGGCTCGGGCTATTACATCGACGTTGGCGCCTCGCAGCTCATCATCGACGGAAAGGTCAAGCTGGTCGCAGGCCAGGTCGAGGAAATCACGCCCAGCGGTGTCAAACTCGACAACGGAAGGGAGCTGCCTGCCGATGTGATCGTCTATGCTACCGGCTACAGTTCAATGAACGGCTTTGTCGCCGACCTGATCAGCCGGGAAATGGCCGACAGGGTCGGCAAGGTCTGGGGACTAGGCTCGAATACGACCAAGGATCCCGGCCCATGGGAAGGCGAGCAGCGCAACATGTGGAAGCCGACACAACAGGAAGGGCTATGGTTCCACGGCGGCAATCTGCACCAGTCGCGTCACTACTCGCAGTTCCTGTCCCTACAGTTGAAAGCTCGCTATGAGGGCATCCCGACCCCCGTCTATGGCCTGCAAGCCGTCCATCACAAGGCATAAGGCTT
>NZ_LBIZ01000035.1:0-704 GCF_028128665.1 Bradyrhizobium sp. CCBAU 45384 | reverse complement strand
CGAACTGCTTCCCTGGGCGTCGACCTATACGATGCATACACACGATCCGAGGCTGGCGGCATGAGCCTGAACACGACCGCGGTCCGGATCAAGGTGACCCTCAAGGATGTAAAGCCGCAAGTGATGCGTCGCCTTGTCGTCCCCGTCACCCTGCGTCTTGACCGGCTACATCTAACGCTTCAGGAGGCATTCGGCTGGACGAACAGCCACCTCTTCGAGTTCTTCGCTGGTGAGGTCCATTGGGGGATTCCTGATCCCCACAACGATTACGGCCACCAGCCCTTGGACGCGAGCAAAGCGCGGCTTTGCGATATCGTTCGCGAGACCGGTGCTAAGACGATCCACTATCTCTATGACTTCGGCGACAGTTGGGACCATGTGATCAAGCTCGAAAAGTGGTTCGAGAACACCACGACGGAGGGACTTCCCTTTTTGCTCGAGGCCGCCGGTCGTTGTCCTCCGGAAGACGTCGGCGGTGCGCCAGGCTATGCCGAATACCTCGCCGCCATCAGCGATCCCGCCCATCCCGAGCACGAACACATGCGCCTCTGGGGCCCGGAGCGGTTCGATCCCAACGTCGTCGACCGGAAGGCGCTCGAAGCCGCCGTCAACGCGTTGTCCGACACATGGAGACCTCGGCGACGCGCCACGCGAACAAAATAGGCGTCAAGCGTCATTCAAAAGGGCCGCAGAGCTACGCTTAC
>NZ_LBIZ01000034.1:0-653 GCF_028128665.1 Bradyrhizobium sp. CCBAU 45384 | reverse complement strand
CATGCCTCGTCGGTATTGAGGCTTGCGCCTCATCGCACTATTGGTCCCGTGAGCTGGAGACATTGGGGCATACGGTGCGGTTGATGCCTCCGGCCTACGTGAAGCCCTACGTCAAGCGGCAGAAGAACGACAGCACCGACGCGGAGGCGATTTGCGAGGCGGTCACGAGACCGAACATGCGGTTCGTGCCGGCCAAGACGGTCGAGCAACAGAGCTGTCTAATGCTTCATCGTGCGCGCCATCTCTTCATCCGCCAGCAGACTGCCGTGATCAATTCAATCCGCGCCTATTTTGCCGAGTTCGGGATCGTCGCCCCTGTCGGGCGCCAGGGTGTCGAGCAGTTGCTGGAAGTCGTCGCCGACACTGATGACCGCCGGCTGCCGGAGGTGGCCCGCGCGTGTCTTGCGGCTCTCGGCAGCCAATTGCGGGCCCTGAAGGCCCAAATCCTGGAGTTCGACCGCCGCATCATCGCCTGGCATCGATCAAATGCGACGAGCAAACGGCTGGACGCGATTCCTGGCGTCGGGCCGGCGCTGGCAACGGCGTTGGTCGCGAGCGTTGCCGATGCCAACGCCTTCCGATCGGGACGGGACTTCTCGGCCTGGGTTGGGCTCGTGCCGAAGCAGAACTCGAGCGGCGGCAAGGACAAGCTT
>NZ_LBIZ01000033.1:0-634 GCF_028128665.1 Bradyrhizobium sp. CCBAU 45384 | reverse complement strand
CAGTTGTAGTGATGAAGCCAGATTGGCAGGTTTTTGGCGCGCTGGTCTGAGGTGTCGTAGGCACGAGCGTAGGCCCATTCGCGCAGCACTGTCTGGATGAAGCGTTCGGCCTTGCCATTTGTTTGCGGTCTGTAGGGCCTGGTGAAGATGTGTTTGAGGCCGAGCTTGCTGCACGCTCTGGCGAAGGCCTTGGCGCGGTAGCAGGAGCCGTTGTCGGTCATGATGCCGGTGACCTTCATGCCGAGGCTGCGGTAGTAGGTGACGGCCTCCTTGAGGAAGGCGATGGCGCTCTCCTTTTTCTGATCGCGCCGGATCTGGGAGAAGGCCAGGCGCGATGCATCGTCGATCGCCACGTGGACGAACTCGTGGCCGGCGCCGCGGCTTTCGCCCATCTGGCGATCGTGTGTGATGCGGTGGCCTGGTCTGACGAACCTGCCGAGCTTCTTGATATCGATATGGATGAGCTCGCCGGGCTGCTCGCGCTCGTACCGGCGCACCGGCTCGGCGGGCTCCAGATCGCGCATTCGGCTCAATCCCAGGCGGCGAAGGATGCGGCTGACAGTTGCCCGTGACACCCCGACCTCGGCTGCGATCTGCTTGCCGGTGTGGCGCTGCCGGCGCAACACCTCGACGG
>NZ_LBIZ01000032.1:0-625 GCF_028128665.1 Bradyrhizobium sp. CCBAU 45384 | reverse complement strand
CCCCTGCCTTTGCCCGCGAGGAGGGGCGGGGAGAAACGCCGCGCTCGCCCATCGTTCAGGCCATCAAGCTGAGCTGGCCCGACATGCTCAGGGTCATCTGCATGGCGCTGATGAATGTCATCCCAGTGGTCGCGACCATCTTCGGTGCCGCCTATGCGGTGCAGCCGGCCTATGGCATCGGTTTTGCCAAGGACGTCTATCTGTGGATCCCGGTCCTCGGAAACATGCTGGCCATCTTCGTCATTCCCTTCGTCGGCAATCTGTCCGACAAGGTCGGCCGCAAGCCTCCCATCGTCGTGGGCGCGCTGCTCTCCGGCCTGCTCGCTTTCGGCTATCTCTATGCCATCAGCATCAAGAGCGTGCCGCTGGCGATCGTGCTGTCGCTGTTGATGTGGGGTGTGGTCTATCAGGGCTACAACGCAATCTTCCCGAGCTTCTATCCGGAGCTGTTTCCGACCCGCACCCGCGTGTCGGCGATGGCGATCTCGCAGAACATCGGCACCACCATCACCGCGCTGCTTCCGGCCCTGTTCGCGACCGTGGCGCCTCCCGGCTCCGCCAACATTCCCTTGACGGTGGGGGCGATCGCCTTCGGCATCACGGTCATCGCGGCGCTGGCAGCCGT
>NZ_LBIZ01000031.1:0-592 GCF_028128665.1 Bradyrhizobium sp. CCBAU 45384 | reverse complement strand
TTCAGCAACGCGGGAGGCGTGTGATGGAATTCTTCTGTGGTTTGGATGTCGGCATGGACGAGACAGCGATCTGCGTGGTGGACGCCGCCGGCAAGGCGACGCTGGAGACAGTGGTGGTGACCGATCCCGACGCGATCAGGACGGCGCTCGCGCCGTATCTTGGCCGCTTGCGGCGGCTCGGCCACGAGGCGGGCTCGCTGTCGCCCTGGCTGCATCCGGAACTGCTCAAGCTCGGCTTGCCGGCGGTGTGCCTGGAAACCTTGCATGTGCGTGCGGCGCTGAAGGCGCAGCGCAACAAGACCGACCGGGCGGACGCGCTCGGGATTGCCCACATCATGCGCACCGGCTGGTTCCGCAAGGCGCATATCAAGAGCGAGGCGTGCTACCGGCTGCGGCTGTTGTTGACGCACCGGCGCAACTTGAAGCGTAAGTTTCTGGACCTGGAGAATGCGATCCGGCATTCGCTGAAGGTGTTTGGCATCCGCCTGAGCCGGGTCGGACGCGGCGGTTTTGCGCAAGCCGTCCGCGAGGCGGTGGCGCACGATGCGTTGGTCAGCGAGCTGATCGATGCCATGTTGAATGCGCGCGCCGC
>NZ_LBIZ01000030.1:0-584 GCF_028128665.1 Bradyrhizobium sp. CCBAU 45384 | reverse complement strand
GGCGCGGTTGGGCCAGTTGGTGCTTCCGGCGTCGGCGGACACGCTGTCGTTCGTGCCGGTGGTATCGGAATCGGCGTTGCCGGCGACCGCAGAACCCTCCGGGTCGCCGGAAGCCGCCGTTGTGACGGTCGAGTTCCAAGGGGCGCGCGTAGAGGTGCGCGGGGCGCCTGGCCTTGCTGTGCTGAGTGATGTTTTTCTAGCGCTCCGACGGACACGTTCATGCTGACAATGCCCGCGAGCCTCATGATTTACGTGGCGACGCAACCTGTGGACTTCAGAAAAGGTGCGGAGGGCTTGGCGCTGTTGGCGAAGGAGACGCTGGGCCATGACCCGATGAAGGGCGTGGCGGTGGTGTTCCGTGCGAAGCGCGCCGATCGGGTGAAGATTGTGGTCTGGGATGGCAGCGGCCTTGTGATGTATTGGAAGCGGCTCGATGGCAGCGGCTTCAAATGGCCTCCCATCGTGGCCGGCGTGATGCGGATGAACGCCGCGCAGTTGTCGGCGCTTCTGGCCGGCATGGATTGGACACGCATGCACGCGCCTCGAATCCCGCAGCCGAAAGCGCTTGCGTAAAAATACAAATC
>NZ_LBIZ01000029.1:0-546 GCF_028128665.1 Bradyrhizobium sp. CCBAU 45384 | reverse complement strand
GCGGCTGGACAACGTCTCTGCCGCGAGCCTCGATGGTTTTCGCCCGCTTCCACCTCAACGGCCCCGAGACATCGGCGCAAGCCGTGCCGGTCCACACATCAGGTTCGGGAAGCGACGGGGTGACCGTTTCGCCATCTCTTGCCATTTGTTGCAATTGCCGGGTGAGACCTCCTTTCCTTGAGCCGCTTCGCTTCAGGCCGCCCTCACCGACAGCGCCGGCTCATAAGCTGCGTCGCCTGTGAGCATAGCCCACACGATCCGCGCATTCTTGTTGGCAAGAGCCACGGCCGCGACATTGGGATGGCGCCGTTGCCGGATTTTGCCGAGCCAGAGGCTTCGCGGATCCTGCTTGCCAGTGGCCCGGCTTAAAGCGGCGCGAGCTCCGTGAATCATCAGCGTCCGCAGGTATCGATCGCCGCGTTTGCTGATGCCGAACAAGCGGGCCCGCCCTCCACTGGATCGCTGCTTCGGCACCAGGCCAAGCCAAGCCGCGAACTGGCGGCCGTTCTTGAAACAGCTTCTATCGCCCACGGCGGCGATCAAGGC
>NZ_LBIZ01000028.1:0-522 GCF_028128665.1 Bradyrhizobium sp. CCBAU 45384 | reverse complement strand
CCGTTCCGCAGCCTCTTCGGCTCGTTCCATTTGCCACACGGCATAAAAGATAATGCCGTAGAGGAGGGCTGAATTGAGAACGATGCTCGCGCTGAAATTTGTGAGAAAGAGCATCGAAGGCGAAACGAAGCCGGTATCGCGCGGCAAGCTTATTTCTACAAGCAAGATCAAAGAGACTGAGACGATCCCGAGTATGATGCTAATAAAATAACGCTCGGTCCCGATGATTAAGATACTCAGCGCGGTTGCAGTGAAATAGCCAATTTGCGTTGCTCCGCTCGTGCCAACCAGTGAAGTGACCCAGAGAATAACCGCATATGAGACGGCCACAAACGCGAGCGGTGCTGTAATCGGTCCATATCGATGAAGTTGGGGCATTGAAGCGTACGTTGTTGCCACGAGAATATCCGCGACACCGACCTTCCACTTCCCATCGAGGAAGCGGACGAATGCCATGCTCGCTGGAATTAACGACGCAAGCCACACTGCGATGTTGAATCCGCGCAGCCGGCGAGCGACCTT
>NZ_LBIZ01000027.1:0-505 GCF_028128665.1 Bradyrhizobium sp. CCBAU 45384 | reverse complement strand
TCAGCGACGGCACAAACTCGCTGCAGCAAGGCAGCGCGGACGCCGTCGCGGCGCATCTTTCCATCGGTGTGACGGAGCCACATCACAGGCAATCCGGCGCGATCGGTCGGCATCCGAAGATGCATCGTCGCAGGCAAGATAACGTGCGTTCCGTCGTATTTGTGCTGCACCAGTCCTCATCCGCTCACCGCGGAGCTCCATGTTCAGGTCGCGGCCATCGCCGCGGTGCTGCCAGCTCGAGAGATCTCGCAGCTCATGCGTAAGCGCCGAGCAGTTTACGTTGCTTGGCGGTGGTTTCGGCCCGCATCTCCGCCGCAGATGTGTCCGGATCGCCGCAATAGAAGGTGCCGGTGGTCCACATCGCGTGCATGATCACGGCGAGCTTGCGCGCCACCGCCACCACGGCCTTGCGGTGCGAGGAGCGCTTCGCCAGCGCCAGCCCCCAGCTCTTGACCTTGTCCTTTTTCCTGTAGCGGGTCAGCAGCGCGCTGGCAGCCTCATACAG
>NZ_LBIZ01000026.1:0-504 GCF_028128665.1 Bradyrhizobium sp. CCBAU 45384 | reverse complement strand
GCAGGTCTCAATGAGCGAAGCCAGTAATGCCCAGTTCTCGGCACCTTCGTCGCAACCGGCAAAAAGGGAGTTCTTGGCATTGAGCTTGATCGGCCGCATCGCTCGCTCGACCGCATTGGTGTCCATCTCGACGCGCCCGTCATCAAGGTACAGTGTCAGGCCGTCCCAATGCCGCAGCGCATAGCGCAAAGCCTTCGCCGTGTCGCTCTTCTGCGCAAGGTGATCAAGCTTGGCCTCGAACCACTGCTTCAAGGCTGCAGCCAGAGGCCTGGCATGCGCATGCCTGTCGGCGCGGCGCTCGTCCGCAGATCGGCCGCGGAGAGCCTTCTCGACCGCATATAGCTGGGCGATGCGCTCGAGGGCCTCGCGGGCAACCGGAGCTGGCGCTGGTGCCGCCTCGCGCTCGATCTTCACAAACTGGCGCCGCAGATGCGACCAGCAGAAGGCGAGCGTCCCGGACAGGGCGTCCGCACGCGTCTCTCGGGTCATGGTCTTGTAGGCCTG
>NZ_LBIZ01000025.1:0-488 GCF_028128665.1 Bradyrhizobium sp. CCBAU 45384 | reverse complement strand
GCCGGCGTTCAGATAGTTGTTCTGGATCCCCGTCGCGCTGGTGATCGCTTCGCTGCTGATCGTCGGCGCGGTCTTATCGACCGTGATCGCCTGGGTCGCCGTCGTCGCGGCGTTGCCTGCGGCGTCCGCGACATTGGCCTTGACCGTGTAGCTGCCGTCGGCCAATGCCTGTGCATCGGTCGCACTGACGTTGACCGACCAGGCCCCGCTCGACACTGTCGACGTATAGGTGTCCTTCACGTTGTTTGAGGCATCGACGATCGTGATCGTCGCAACCTGGCCGTTCACGCCGGAACCGCCGTCGGAGGCCGTGCCACTGATTGTGAGGCCAGCCGCCGCCTCAGTCTTGTTGATGGTGTTGTCGCTCGCTATCGGGCTCGTGATCGCAATCGTCGGCACGGTGGTGTCGACCGAGATGCCGTGGGTGGCCGAAGCCGGGTTGCCGGCGACGTCGGAGACGCTGGCGGAAACCGTGTAGCTGCCGCCGT
>NZ_LBIZ01000024.1:0-486 GCF_028128665.1 Bradyrhizobium sp. CCBAU 45384 | reverse complement strand
ACAGGTCTCGATTAACGAAGCCAGAACTGCCCAATTCTCGGCGCCCTCGTCGCAGCCGGCAAAAAGGGAGTTCTTGGCGTTGAGCTTGATCGGCCGCATCGCTCGCTCGACCGCATTGGTATCCATCTCGATGCGCCCGTCATCAAGGTACAGTGTCAGGCCGTTCCAATGCCGCAGCGCATAGCGCAAAGCCTTCGCCGTGTCGCTCTTCTGTGCAAGGTGATCAAGCTTGGCCTCAAACCACTGCTTCAAGGCTGCAGCCAGAGGCCTGGCATGCGCCTGCCTGCCGGCGTGGCGCTCGTCCGCAGATCGGCCGCGGAGAGCCTTCTCGACCGCATAAAGCTGGGCGATACGCTCGAGAGCCTCGCGGGCAACCGGAGCTGGCGCTGGCGCCACCTCCCGTTCGATCTTCACAAACTGCCGCCGCAGATGCGACCAGCAGAAGGCGAGCGTCCCGGACAGGGCGTCCGCACGCGTCTCTCGGGT
>NZ_LBIZ01000023.1:0-470 GCF_028128665.1 Bradyrhizobium sp. CCBAU 45384 | reverse complement strand
AGCCTCTGGACCCGCACCGGCGAGGCACACCTTTCTATCTACTATTGAAGCATTACTGCGCAAATTCTCGGGTGGCACACTCTTTGCTAGTTAGGTCCCAGATCCTTGCCGGGGAGAACGCGCATTAGTACCCGTTGCAAACCCTGCAATCGCCGTTGTGGGGATCGCGAGCTATCGATCAAGCACTGTGGAGCGTACTTGATGCTCAGCTTCCCCGATTCATTTGGCATTGAGCCGCAGATGGCGCACAAAGCGCGGCTGCTTGGCCGCGCAGACGTGGTCCGCCAAGCCCGCGACATGATCGCTCGCTTCACCTGCGAATGTTGACCGCCGCCGACATGACCCAGTCGATCCAGTTGGCTACGGGCCGGCTCGATATCGCCGTGGACAAGGCGGCCTGGCCGCTGGACAGCCTTTGCGCGTTTGCAGCGCGCGAAAATCCGCGGCGGGGGTTCCTGGTCGTATCCCGC
>NZ_LBIZ01000022.1:0-448 GCF_028128665.1 Bradyrhizobium sp. CCBAU 45384 | reverse complement strand
GCGTCGCTGATCTTCCCGCAAATCTTCTTCCCGTCGGAAAATCCCACCGTCGCCATCGTCGCATCGCTGGCGACCTATGGCGTCGGCTATGTGGCGCGGCCGATCGGCGCCTTCGTGCTCGGACATTGGGGCGACACCCATGGCCGCAAGACCGTTCTGATCGTCTGCATGTTCCTGATGGGTCTGTCGACCATGGCGGTGGGCCTCCTGCCGACCTATCATCAGGTCGGCATCCTCGCGCCGATCCTGCTGGTCGTCCTGCGCCTGATCCAGGGCTTTGCCGTCGCCGGTGAAATCTCCGGCGCCAGCTCGATGATCCTGGAGCACGCGCCGTTCGGCCGTCGCGGCTTCTATGCGAGCTTTGCGCTTCAGGGCGTGCAGGCCGGACAGATTCTCGCAGCCGCCGTCTTCCTGCCGCTGGCGGCCTATATGCCGACCGAGGCCTTCA
>NZ_LBIZ01000021.1:0-426 GCF_028128665.1 Bradyrhizobium sp. CCBAU 45384 | reverse complement strand
CGCGGTCTGGCTCGCCAGCGATTTCACTTCGCTCGCGACCACCGCAAAGCCGCGACCGGCTTCCCCGGCGCGCGCCGCCTCGATGGTCGCGTTCAGCGCCAGAAGATTGGTCTGCTCGGCAATCGCGGTGATCAGCTTGACCACCTCGCCGATCTGCTGCGCCGCATGCGAGAGCTTGCCGATCCGGCCATCGGTTTCCTTGGCCTGCACCACGGCGGCCTCGGCAATGCGGCTGGAATCGCGGACCTGGCGGCCGATCTCCTCGACCGAAGCCGACAGCTCTTCGGTCGCGGTCGCGACCGACTGCATGTTGCTCGAGGCCTGCTCGGAGACGCCGGCGACCTGGCTCGACAAGGTCTGTGTCGTCTCGGCGGTGCGGGTCAGCGTGGATGCGGACGATTCAAGCTGCACGGCGGACGCCGAAAC
>NZ_LBIZ01000020.1:0-404 GCF_028128665.1 Bradyrhizobium sp. CCBAU 45384 | reverse complement strand
ATGTTGTTGGACAGATTGCTCAGGTCGAAGAACCCGCCAGACACGGCGTCGAGTTCCATGTCGATCAGTTCACACGCTTCAATCATGACTTCCCTCCTCTGGTATCTGTGACTTAGCCGATCGAACTGGTGTTCGACTGCGCGAGCAGCTGCGTGACGGCAGCGGCACCACCGGCACCGAAGACGCTGGAGCCGCCCTGAGCCACACCAACCTGCGTGGCCGTGTTCGCCTGCGCGACGATGTTGTTGGACAGATTGCTCAGGTCGAAGAACCCTCCAGACACGGCGTCGAGTTCCATATCGATCAGTTCACACGCTTCAATCATGACTTCCCTCTTGTTGCTGTGATCGACGTCTGGCTCAAAGCAAACCAGCGCCTCACTGCCCGTGTTCTTACCGGAGGGT
>NZ_LBIZ01000019.1:0-401 GCF_028128665.1 Bradyrhizobium sp. CCBAU 45384 | reverse complement strand
GCGGTGGACGGCCTGTACCGCCAGCTGATCGGTTGATTTCGCGGGCACAAAGCGCATGGACGGACGGCCAACCGCTTCGCAGATGGCTTCCGCATCGTTCTGGTCGTTCTTGTTTGACTTGACGTATGGCGTCACGAACTGAGGGCTGATCAGTCGGACCTGATGGCCAAGCTCCGTGAGCACGCGAGCCCAATAGTGTGCACCGTTGGAAGCCTCCATGCCGACCAGGCAGGCCGGTAAATTGGCGAAAAAGCCGGCCACCGCATCCCGACGCAACCTCTTTCGCACAACGACTTTCCCGTGATTGTCGACGCCGTGAACTTCGAAGACATACTTCGCCAGATCTAGACCTATCCGAACGACCTGCATGATATCCTCCTTCACTGCACTTGACGCTCGAG
>NZ_LBIZ01000018.1:0-399 GCF_028128665.1 Bradyrhizobium sp. CCBAU 45384 | reverse complement strand
TGATCGCGGCCGGTGCTGATCTGAAGATTTACGTTGCCACGCGGCCGATCGACTTCCGCTGTGGCCACGACGGGCTTGCGGCGAAGGTACAGGAGATGCTTCGTCTCGATCCGTTCAGCGGCGCAGCCTTCGTGTTCCGATCCAAACGAGCGGACCGGATCAAGATTTTGGTCTGGGATCGAACGGGTCTGGTGTTGGTGCACAAACGCCTCGAAGGTTGCAAGTTCGTTTGGCCAACGATCGCGGACGGCGTGATGCGCATGTCGCCGGCGATGTTCGCTGCCTTGTTCGAAGGGCTGGATTGGAGATTGGTCCGCCCGGAAGAAGCACGGCGCCCGCAGGTGGCGGGATAACTGCGGCAGAATGACTCGGCAGCTATTTTGATCGTGGCACGGGCGG
>NZ_LBIZ01000017.1:0-392 GCF_028128665.1 Bradyrhizobium sp. CCBAU 45384 | reverse complement strand
CGCTGCATTAAGTGCTGTTCGTCCTTTCCAACCGTTACGTCACGCCGGTGTGTCCGGCTGTGAACTCATTTACGCCATGAGAGCGGCGGGTTCCTTGTAGCGTTCGTTCCTGGCCATCATCGCCCATGCCATCCGGGCGAGTTTGTTGGCGAGCGCGATGGCAGCGACCTTTGTGGGTCGCCGCGCCAACAATGCGGTGAGCCAGGGCCGATGCCGGGTGCCATGGATCTTGGCATAGCGGATCACTGCGAGTGCGCCTGCCGTGAACAGGCTGCGCAAATAGCGATCGCCTTGCTTGCTGATACTGCCAAGCTTGTCCTTGCCGCCGCTCGAGTTCTGCTTCGGCACGAGCCCAACCCAGGCCGAGAAGTCCCGTCCCGATCGGAAGGCGT
>NZ_LBIZ01000016.1:0-327 GCF_028128665.1 Bradyrhizobium sp. CCBAU 45384 | reverse complement strand
CACGGTGCAGGCCAACTACTCGTCGGGCAGCGGTAGCGGCTCGCTGGTGTTCACCTACACCATCCAGTCAGGCCAGACCGACACCAACGGCATCAGCATTAACGCCAATGCGCTCAGCCTGAACGGCGGCGCGATCAAGGATGCAGCGGGCAACAGCGCGACATTGACGGCGACCTCGGTGACCGACAACGCCAGCTACAAGGTCGACACCACCGTGCCGACGATTGCGATCACGAGCCCGATCGCGAGCGACAACACCATCAACAAGACTGAGGCGGCGGCTGGCCTCACAATCAGTGGCACGGCCTCCGACGGCGGTTCCGGCGT
>NZ_LBIZ01000015.1:0-323 GCF_028128665.1 Bradyrhizobium sp. CCBAU 45384 | reverse complement strand
CATTGGGTCTTGGTCGCGTGAAAACGCTTCAGTGCGGGGTGACGCGGCCGTGAACGGCCCCTGTGAGGGCCAGCTGGCGCCAAAGTGGCATATTTTCCGGCAAGGTGGCGAAAGCCGGCCCATTGGCTTGCCTTGGTCACTGTGGTCGATCGATAAAGGTTGGCGGCACGCGCACGGCAGCACTCCTGCCTCATGCCTGCATCGCCGCGATCAGCGCACCGACACCCATGATGTTCATTGCGCGCGTGAGATTGTAGGCGAGCACGTGCAGCGCCATCTCAGTGGCGACCTTCGGCAAGCGCTTCGTCAGGAAGTGCGTCGCG
>NZ_LBIZ01000014.1:0-291 GCF_028128665.1 Bradyrhizobium sp. CCBAU 45384 | reverse complement strand
GCCGAGAGTCTGTTGCCCGGCGCCCAGGTATCCGAGGTTGCGCGCAAGCACGGAGTGACGCGGTGGCAGGTCTACGATTGGCGACGGCGGCTTCGACAGCGAGGTATGTTGCCGCCGTGCGAGGCGTCTCCACCAACGTTTGCGCCGCTGGTTGTGGAAGATGCGTTGGAGGAGCGTCAGGCTCCGGCGATCAAGCTTGAGATTGCGATCGGCGATGTCGTGCTGCGGACGGACACAGCCATAGATGCTGACCAGCTATCCCGGGTGATCCGTGCAGTGCGAGCGTCACGA
>NZ_LBIZ01000013.1:0-272 GCF_028128665.1 Bradyrhizobium sp. CCBAU 45384 | reverse complement strand
GTCGTAGGGAACATCAATGACGGCCTCAGCGAGATGCTCCGAGCGCTCATGAGGGAATTGCAAGAGGAGTTGTCCGAGCTTGATACCCGCATTGCATCCTATGACCGGCGGATAAGGGAAATCTTCCGCACGAATGAGCAGTGCCAGCGGCTCGGCAAAATCGAAGGCGTCGGACCTGTGACGGCAACGGCCTTGATCGCCGCCGTGGGCGATAGAAGCTGTTTCAAGAACGGCCGCCAGTTCGCGGCTTGGCTTGGCCTGGTGCCGAAGCA
>NZ_LBIZ01000012.1:0-225 GCF_028128665.1 Bradyrhizobium sp. CCBAU 45384 | reverse complement strand
CGGTGAGCGCGGCGACGTCGGCCTGGGCAACCGAGGTCGACCAGGTGCCGTTGGCGAGCACGGTCGCGCTGTAGTCGTGGCCGTTGAGGCTGACGGTGACGGTCTGGCCCGCCTCCACGCCGGAGCTGGTGCCGCTGATGGTCAGGGCAGAGTGCGACTCGGCGGCGTTGATCACGTCGTCCACGGCGATGGTGTTGATCGCGATGCTGGCGCTCTCGTCGACCG
>NZ_LBIZ01000011.1:0-211 GCF_028128665.1 Bradyrhizobium sp. CCBAU 45384 | reverse complement strand
CCGCGGTCATGAAGCTCAGCGCCGCGATCGGGCCGACACCGGGAATCTGCATGAAGCGCCGGCACAGCTCATGGCCAGCGACCAGCTTGACCACCAGATCGTGCAGCCGGCAGTACTCCTTCCACAACGCGGCGCGCGCATTCAACATGGCATCGATCAGCTCGCTGACCAACGCATCGTGCGCCACCGCCTCGCGGACGGCTTGCGCAAA
>NZ_LBIZ01000010.1:0-211 GCF_028128665.1 Bradyrhizobium sp. CCBAU 45384 | reverse complement strand
TCGCGGTCATGAAGCTCAGCGCTGCGATCGGACCGATGCCTGGAATCTGCATGAAGCGCCGGCACAGCTCATGGCCAGCGACCAGCTTGACCACCAGATCGTGCAGCCGGCAGTACTCCTTCCACAATGCGGCGCGCGCATTCAACATGGCATCGATCAGCTCGCTGACCAACGCATCGTGCGCCACCGCCTCGCGGACGGCTTGCGCAAA